>CAYGBY010000215.1:0-6043 GCA_964348115.1 uncultured Pseudomonadales bacterium | reverse complement strand
TTGTTCAATCGCTTGCAGTTGTAAACCAGCGCCGCAAAGGCCCTCCCCGCCCCCCCCTTCTCCAGTTCCGCAACCTCTGACCCCGTGGCGCACCCGCTGTCCGCCAACACCCATTCCGACGAATCCAGTGCGCCGGGCATCGAATCCATGTCCACCGCCAACTCGCCCAGGCCGTTTGCGCAGGGGCTCACAGGTCTTTTGCGGGGACCTTGCTTTCCCGGCTGCGCCGGGGCTGCTTGGACTATCTGGTTGCCCCCAAATCAAAGCGGGCGCCGCCGGCGGTGAGCCACAGGCGTCCGTCCGCCTCTTCCCCGAGGTCCACCAATTGGTAGTAGAGGGGTCTTGCGATCAAGGCGTTTAAGCCTTCGCGCACACGTACGTAGGGCCGGGGGCCCTTCGGGCCGTTCCGCACCCAAACCGGGTGTTGCGCATCCACGCTGACCACATCGTCTGCGGTGGTGCGCAGCCGAATTCGCCTTTGGGCGCCCTCCCCTTGCGTTTGGCACTCCACCGCCAAAAAGGGCGCATCCTCCACCATTATCCTGAACTTCTCCTGGGGCGTGACCAGGTAGTACCCATCCGCCTCCTTGCGCAGAATGCTTGCGAACAGCTTCATCAGGGCCGGGCGCCTAAACGATGCGCCTTCATGGCGCCAGACGCCCTCAGCATCTATATGGATGTCGATGCGCCCCACCCGCTGGGGATGCCACTGCGCCACCGGCGGCAGACGCCGGTTCGCCTGCAGGGCCTTAAGCTCATCGCCCAGCGCCATCGGCTCAAGCATTGCGATGGCCCCGCACGAATCCGCCAATAGGTGGTTGCAGCCGGGCGCCCAAGGTTGCGTTGCGCCCCTAGCCGCCGATGAACTTCATCACCGTCACTTCGCCGCGAAAGCCCAGATCCTGCTTGTCCCCCAAGGCGCGGGTCAGCAGTTGCCGCAGGCGGGCCTGCGCTTGTTGGTGCGGCAGGTCCAGCACCGGGCGCAGGTCATGCCGGCGGGAATTGGACAGGCAGCCGTACAGCCAGCCGTTGGAGGAAAGGCGCAGGCGGGTGCAGGTGTGGCAGAAGGGTTCGCTTTCGTTGGCGATGATGCCGAACACGCCCTTGTTGGGCACTTCGAAGCGCACGGCGGTGGAATCCCAGGGAGCATCGGTGCGGGCGTATTCATAGCGCTGGCTGATGGCGTCCAGGATCTCCTCCATGCCGAAGAAATCCTGCACAAACTGGTGGCCGCCGCGCAGGTGGCCCATCTTCATCAGCTCGATGAAGCGCAGCTCCAGGCCGCGCGCGAAGCAATAATCCAGCATCGGCAGGATCTGATCCGCATTCCTGGTGCGCATGGGCACCATGTTGATCTTCACCTTGAGGCCGGCGGCCAACATCATATCGATGCCGGTCAGCACCGTCTTGAGGTCGCCGCTGCGGGCGATGGCGCGGAAACCGTTCGCGTCCAGCGTATCCAGGCTGACGTTGATGCGGCGCACCCCGGCGCCAATGATGAGGCTGGCCTTGCGCGGCAGCAGTTGGCCGTTGGTGGTGATGGAAACATCCGCAAGGGGCAGTTCCGTAATGGCCGGCAGCAGCGCATCGAACTTGGGGGAAAGCAGGGGTTCGCCGCCGGTGATGCGCACCTTCTCGATGCCCGCCGCCTCCACCAGCAGCGCCACGGCCTTGCGCATTTCCTCCGCGCTGAGCTCCCGCACCGCCGCCTGCAGCCGCTTGCCGTCCGGCACGCAGTAAGTGCAGGCGTAGTTGCAGGCGGCGGTCAGGCTGATGCGCAGGTTGCGGAAGCGGCGGCCTTGGGCATCGACGATCACGGTGCGGGAAATTCCTTGGTGGTTCGCTGGCGGGGCGAGGCCCCCTTAACGATAGTGTAGTATGCCCGCAAGCCGCAGGAAGGGGAAATTCGCGCCCAAATCACCATGAGCCTGCTTCGCCCTGTGACCCGATGGCTAGCCCGCCAACGGCCGCCGCCCACCGTGCCCCTGAGCGACTTCGGGCGTTAGACTACTCCCCCTACTTCCCAGATCATCAAGTATCCGTTCATGGACTTCTCCCGCCACACCGGCTACCACCTGCTGCCCTGGTCCGTCAACGCGCCTGTGACCGTGGCGGCGGATGGCGCGGCCAGCGCGGTCGATGCCGACGGAAAACATCAGGATATGCAGCCAAGGCGCTAAAAGAGAACAACATTCGGCGACCAATCAAGGGGCTTGGCGCCATAAGCAGGCTGGCAGTTTACGCCGTGGAAAACTTCCTTGGGAATTTCTCCCACTCGGGAGGCGATAAGGATGAAATTCGGGATGACCGGCCCCCATCAACGGGCCTTTCAGCCAATTTGGCGGGTTTTGGGCTAGCAGCTTGTTGGCGGCAGTGTTCGTTTCGTCAATGCGGTCGCCAGTCTGGCGGCGAACTGGGTTGCCCAAAACACGCGGTTGGAGCCTTTGATCAGCACCTGATCGCCGGGTCTTAGACCGGCAACAAGGGTTTGCAGCAGCGCGTCGTCCGCCTGCTCGCGCCACAGCCAGCGTTTCGCTTGCGGCAATTTCGCCATTAGCGGCTTCATGCCGGCCCCCACCCCAGCGACTAGATCTATCCGGGCGCAGGCGGGGACAAGGGCCTCGTGATGGGCGGTGGACTCCGCGCCAAGCTCCAGCATTTCGCCGAGCACCGCGATTGTGCGGCCGGTGGCGTTGCCGAGGTTGGCAAGGGCCGCCGCCATGCTGGCCGGATTGGCGTTGTAGCTGTCATCGAACAGGGTGATGCCGGCGCACAGGCGCACATTGCCGCGACCGTCTGGAACTAGGCTGTCGGGTAGGTTGCAGGCCGGCTCGATGGCGCGGCCCAAACGGTGCAGGATACATAGAACCGCGGCCAAAGTGATGGCGCGATGACGGCCGCCGCCGGGCACCCGGGCGCGCAGCTCCTGTCCATCCAGCTGATAGACGGCTTGGTCGCCATTGCAGCGCAGCAGGCGGCAGTGCGCCGCCCTTCCCTCGCCGAAAGTGCTTACGCGCAGATTGTCCGGCAGCCCCCCGCGATCCAGGGACTGCTCAAGAACAAAGTGGCTATTGGCCTTCAAACCCTTGTGAATGCTTAATTTTTCCTGGCGAATGGCGTCCAGGCCGGGGAAGAACTCGGCATGGGCGGGATGCACGTTCAGCACTAGGGCGGCGGTGGGCTGCGCGAGTTGGGAGAGCATCGCTATTTCCCCCGGGTGGTTGGTGCCGATCTCATAGACGGCGGCGCGGGCGTGTGCGGGGGTGGACGCCAGGGACAGGGGCACGCCAAGGTGGTTGTTCAAACTGCCCGGCGTGGTGAAGGCGCTTAGCGCGGCGCCAAGCAGGTTCTTGGCGGTGGTCTTGCCGCTGCTGCCAGTGACGGCCACCACCTGTCCGGCCAACGCTTGGCGACGGGCGCGGCCGAGGGCCCACAGACCATCCAGGGTGTCCGGCACACGCAGCATGGGGGCGTCAAGGGTCAAGGGTCGGCTGATCAAGGCGCCGACCGCGCCCTGGTCCAAGGCATCCTGCACGAAATCGTGGCCGTCCCGGTCGGACCGGCTGGAGGCGTTGAACCTTGGGCCAGGGTCCCCGGGCAAGGCGATGAACAGTTCTCCTGGACGAATGCGGCGGGAGTCCAGGGCGATGCCGGCCACGTCCGGGCCCGTGCGTTCCGGCAGGCCGAGGGCTTGGCAAAGCTGCGGCCAGCGCCACAACGGAGCTTTTTTTTGCTTCGCGCTCACCGCGTCTTTTTGCTTCGCGCCCACCGCGTCCGGCAGCTGGAGGCCAAACGCCTAGTGCGCCGGACCTTTACGGGACGGCTACGCGGATAGCGGAAGCATGTCCAGCCGCGGCAAGTCAAACGCTCGGCGCGCCGCCGCCCCAGCAGGCATCGCGGCTTTGCTCGTGCGCATGAGGTTGAGCGGATATACCTCAACGACACGCGCCGCTGCCCCAGCAGGCGTTGCGGCTTTGCTCGAGTCGCTGCGGGAGATACCGGCGTCATGATGGAAACGCATCATAGCTTGCCCGCCATCGCCGCGCCCAAACTTTGCGCGTTTTCTGTTAGGCTTACGTCTATGAAAAAGCGAAACTTCCTGTCGCGCATGGGCTCGGCCATCACCCGGACGCGCAATTTTGTGATGAACACGCTCTTCGTGCTCATTCTCCTGTTCCTCATCGTCGCCGGTTTCGGCAGCTTAGGGGGACCGAACGTGCCTGAGGATGCGGCGCTGGTGCTGAACCCCAAAGGCGCCCTGGTGGAGGAAACCGTGCCGCCTGACCCTTGGCAGTCTTTCTGGGCGGGCGGCGACCCAACGCCAACCGCCAACGTCAATGAATTGGTGCGGGCGGTGGACCATGCGGCGGAGGACAGCCGCATTCGCCTGATCCTGCTGGACCTCGATGACTTGGCCGTCGCCAGCCCCGCCCACGCCAAGTACTTAGGCGACGCCCTGCAGCGCTTCAGGGAGGCTGACAAGCAGGTTATTTCCTTTGGCCACTCCTACAGCCAATCCCAATACGCCATCGCGAGCTTTGCCGACGCGGTTTATCTGCATCCTTTTGGAGGCGCCCTTTTTCCAGGCTATGGCATCTACCGGACCTACCTTAGGGGTTTGCTGGACAAGCTGGACATCAACGCCCACGTGTTCCGCGTGGGCGCCTACAAGAGCGCCGTGGAGCCTGTTACCGAACAGGCCATGCCGCCCCTGTCCAAGGAAGTCAACCAAGCCTTGGTGGATAACCTCTGGCGCAGCTACCGTGAGCTTATCGTCGCCAACCGCACCTTGGCCGCGGACGGTTTCGACCACTACACCGCAAGCTATGACGAAGCGCTAACGGCGGCCGATGGCGACATGGCCCGGCTGGCCTTGGAGTTCGGGCTGGTGGATGAACTGATGACCCCGGACCACGTTGAAGACAGAATAGCCGCAGCCCTTGGCCAAGCGTCAGGCACGGACGACTACCCAAGCATTGGCTACCGCAGCTACTTGCAAACCTTGCCGCCCGACCTGCCTAAGGCCCGCAACCTGGGGTTGATCTTCGCCCAGGGGGGCATTGAGACGGGGGACAATCGCAACGCCGCCGCCTCAGACAACCTAGTGGACCTGATTCGCCAAGCCCGCAAGGATGAATCGGTAGCCGCCTTGGTGTTGCGCATAAACTCCGGCGGCGGCAGCGCCTTTGCTTCCGAACTGATCCGTCAGGAGCTGGAGCTGACCCAGCTGGCGGACAAGCCGGTGGTCGCCTCCCTAGGTCCCGTGGCCGCTTCCGGCGGCTATTGGCTGGCCGCGACCGCGGATAGGATTGTCGCCCACCCCACCACCCTGACCGGCTCCATCGGCGTGATTGGCCTGTTCCTCACCTTTGAGGACAGCGTAGCCAATATCGGCGTGCAGTCCGATGGCGTCGGCAGCCTGCCGGTTTCAGACGCCCTGCATCCCCTGCGTCCCCTAAGCGACCCTGCACAGCGCATCCTCACAGCCAGCGTGCGCCACACTTACGACCGCTTCCTGAACTTGGTCGCGAAGGGCCGGGACATGCAACCCCAGACAGTGGATGAAATCGCCCAGGGACGGGTTTGGTCCGGCCAGGAGGCGCATGGGATCGGCTTGGTGGACGAACTTGGAGGTTTGCCGAGGGCCCTTGCCGCGGCGGCGGAAATCGCTGAGGTCGAGGACTACGGCGTCAAGGTGTTCTCCACGCCGGCAAGTCCGCTGGATCAACTGGTGCAGAACCTCATGGAATCCGCCGACGTGCAAGGCCCCGCAGCAGCCCACGGCATCGCCGGCCGGTTGCTGCGCACCAGCCATGCGCAGCTTGCCCTGCTGCCGGCGGAAAACGGCGTTTACGCCATCTGCGAAGCCTGCATGGCGTTAAGCGACGGCGGCTGATCTTTTCCTCACTGCTGCTGGCGGCGTGAGCGCCTTGCCGGCAGCCAAAATGGCCTAGCGACGAAAACCCACTTACTTGCGGGACAGCACACTAGGGCCTGTTAGCACTATCTGGGTTAGCCCTGTTGCGTCCCAGGCCGCGCCAAT
>CAYGBY010000214.1:0-6043 GCA_964348115.1 uncultured Pseudomonadales bacterium | reverse complement strand
CCTCCGGCCCCTACGTCCCGAACGTAGTGCTCTACCAAGCTGAGCTACACTCCGCGCCCATCTGGGGGTGGGGGATTTTACAGGGAAGGCCGCGGAAAGGCCAGCATCCGCTGCAAGGGCGCCATGGCGCGGCGCCCTGTCTCTGGGGCCACCTTGATTTCATTGGCCGCCAACCGCTGTTCGTTGGCCAAGGCGTCCGCCAGAACCTGCAGTTCATTCATGGCCATCCAGGGGCAGTGGGCGCAACTGCGGCAAGTGGCGCCCTCCCCCGCCGTGGGCGCCTCGATGAAGCGCTTGTGCGGGTAACGCTGACGCAGCTTGTGGAACAGCCCGCGGTCCGTGGCGACGATGAACAGCGCATGGGGCAGGTCCCGTGCGGCGGCGACGATCTGGCTGGTGGAGCCCACTGCGTCCGCTATGTCGATGACCGCAGCGGGCGATTCCGGGTGCACCAGCACCCCGGCGTCGGGGTAGATGCGCTTGAGGTCGTGCAGGGCTTGGGACTTGAATTCCTCATGGACCACGCAGGCGCCCTGCCACAACAGCATGTCCGCGCCGGTTTTGCTTTGGATGTAGCGGCCCAAGTGCTTGTCGGGCGCCCAGAGGATTTTCTCGCCTTGGGCGGATAGATGCTCGATGATGGGCAGGGCGATGCTGCTGGTCACCACCCAGTCGGCCTGCGCCTTCACCTGCACGGAGGTGTTGGCGTAAACAACAACGGTACGGTCCGGGTGTTGTTGGCGAAAGTCCTGGAAGGCGTCCGGCGGGCAGCCGAGGTCCAAGGAGCATTCCGCCTTCAGCGTGGGCATGAACACACGCTTGTCCGGGGAGAGGATTTTGGCCGTCTCCCCCATGAAGCGTACGCCGGCAACGATGAGGGTGTCTGCCGCGTGCTCCCGCCCAAAGCGGGCCATTTCCAACGAGTCCGAAACGTAGCCGCCGGTTTCCTCCGCCAAATCCTGCACATCGCCATCCACGTAATAGTGGGCCACCAGTACGGCGCCCAAGGCTTGCAGGCTTTCCGCAGCCCGGGCTTTGAGCGCCAGACGCTGTTCCGGCTCCAGATAGGCCGGCACGTAGTCTGGAATGCGCTCCGCGCTCAGGGTGTAGTCAGGCAGTTTCATGGGCGCACAGCCGCCAACCGTGGCACCTAAGTTTAGCATGGGAACATCCGCAACGGCGTTTCCAAGCCCGACGCAGGCACATGTATCCGCCAAGCCGAGCAGCGTCCCTGCGGGCGGTTCCTAACAGCAGCGGCGCATCGGACGCCGGGGTGACAACTCCTAGAAGGGAACCTCCACCGCGGCGCACAGGAAGGCCATCAGTGGGCGGGCGTTGGCGAAGGCGGCGGCGGCTTGGCGCGGGAAGCCAGGGTCAGCCGCATCGTCCACCGGGAAGTTGCAGACGCCGATGAAGTCCTTGCGCTTGATGTCCTCGATGTAGGGCGCGTCCTCCCCATAGCCTCGGGGCGGGCGCTTCAAGGGCGGGCCGCCGCCGAGTTGGAAGACGTCATTGAAGGCCCGGGAATCCGCCACCCGTCGCCAGGCGTCCGGCCTCTCCAGGATGCGTTCCCGAATGGCCTTCAGCGCCGACGGCGCAGGGCGCCACATGCCCGCCGCCAAGAAGCAGCCTTCAGTGGCGATGTGCAGGTAGTAGCCGGGAGCGTGGACATCCTTGCCCTGCTCATGGCGGAACTGGATGCCGATGTTGGTCTTGTAAGGGGTCTTGGGGCCGAAACGCATGTCCCGGTACACGCGCATCAGCGAGCCGCCCTGACGCTTGGGGATGGCCAGGAAGTGCGGGGAGATGGCCTCCAGCGGCCCGCCCATGGCGGCGATGAAGTCCAAGGCCGGCGCCAGGACGCAGGATTCGTAACGGCTCTTGTTGGCCTGGAACCAGTCCCGGTTGTTGTTCGCCGCAAGCTCCGCCAAAAAGCCCAAGGTTTCCGGGCCGAAGCCGCTAAAGGCGGGCATGGGCGCCCCTTGGCAGGCAGCTCATTTGGTCGCCGCCAGATTGGAGGAACGCCCAAGCGGCAGCCGCAGCCTAGGTCCCGCTGGCTGGTGGACGACTCTGGGATGGCCCTGTCTGATCAGGTCAACGCCTCCATCAGCTGTTCAATCACCGCATCGGCCTTATGCGCCATCTCCGCATCAGTCGCATCCTGAATGGGATGGGCGACGAACACGCAGCGGGCGCCCTTCATGCCCAGCGCCGCCGCCTGGGTGGCCGCCGCATCCACAAACGCCGTGGAGGCGATGGACACCGCCGGCTTGCCCCGGGTCTCAAACCACACCGTGTCATGCAAACTGCACGTGGTGCAGGAGCCTCAGTCGGCCAAGGCCTCGACAATGAAGTCGTTCTCTTGGGCGATCTTCGCGCGCAGGTCCGCAGGCGCAGGCTTGGCGAAGGTGGGCTTGGCGTAGCGGTTCACCCTGATGCCGGGCGCCCGTTCCTGCAGCAGGCTTTGCAGCCGGTCCAGCAGCACGTTGCCGCGCGGCTTGGAGATGTCCAGCAATGCCAGGTTGCCGGCCAGCTTCCCCGGGCGCGGGGTTATCTGCCGCTCCACCGGACGGCGTTCATCCGTCGGGTCCAAGATGGTCACCATGATTTATGTCTCCTCGATTGCTTGCGAAACCGGCATGGAGCCGATCTTCCCTGTCACCCAGCCGTGGAAGGCGGCGGAGAACTTGCCCGCTTCCGCCCCAGCCACCACTAGGTGAATGTCCTCATCGCGGCGGAACTTGGGCAGCCTGCGGTTCAGCGCCGCTTCGTCCATGGCGGCCAGGGCGGCTGGCTTGAAGCCCACCGCCGACACCTCATCAGCCGCCAGTTCGCGGATGGGCCGTGCCGTCACCTGCTGAATTCTCGCACGTATTTCCGCCTTGCCGTAGCCGTCCCGCACAAAAGTATCCACATGCTCGGGCGCAACGACCACCAGCGTCTCCGTGGCGAAGTGCGCCCTCGGGTGGAAGATGGCGTCCAAGCACAAACCGAAGCTGCCGGCCAAGTGGGCGCCGCTGCGGGCGTCCTGGTCCACCATCAGGGTGGGGCCGCTGCTCATGGCGAAGGCCGTCACCACAGACTGTTCGGCCTTGAAGCCGCGCTCCACGTGCAGGGGGGACCAGGGGTTGCGCTCCTCCCACTCGGCGAAGCACATGGTGAACTTCATGGGGTTGCCCAAGGTGGAGCGCTCCGTGCCGCCGGGCGCCGCGCCGCCGATGTTGCGAATGGCCAGCCGCAGCGCCCGGCCAATGGTGGCGTTGGCGCGATTGCCCTGCCCAAGGGCGCTGAGGCCCATGTTCATGCCCAGCCGGTGGCGCACCGGGCCATTCACCACCAGCACCGGGCTTGCGCCCATGGTGGTGGCCATGACGCCGTGGATGTTGAACTCGTCCGTGCATACCGCTTCCAGGCCGGCGATGACCACCGGCAGACAATCCGCTCGGCAGCCCGCCATCACCGCATTGATGGCCACCTTCTCCACCGTCGCCTCCCCCATGTTGGGGGGCACCAAGGCCACCACTTCCTGCGCCTGCCGCGCCGTGCCGTCCAACATGCGCAGCACCCGCTCCGGCGTGGGCGGCACCAGCGGCAGGCCGTCGCTGAAACCGAGGTCGTACATCAATTCGGCTTCGTCATCGGCAGCGCCCACTTCGATGCGCCGAGCGCGCAGGGGGCTGTTCTCCGCTTCCGCCTGCAGGCGCTGCGCGCGCAGCGGGTCCGCGGACAGGGAGCCGCAGCCCGCCCGCCACTGGGGATACGCTGCCCAAGGAATGTCCAACGGCGCCCTGCCCAACCGTGCGGCCAAGGCCTGCAAGGCATCCCGCCACTCCTGGCGGACAAACCCCTCCAGTCGCACCCGGCCCTTGCCGTCGGCATCTGCGACCCGCAGCGTCGGCACGATCTCCACATCGTATGCATAGGAGACCTTCAACGCGCTGTCATCGAGCAGGGGCACGGACAGCCCATGCCGACGTTTAAGCACTCGGTTGCCGGCCAGGGTCTGCCCGACGACGAAGAAGTCCACTGCATCGCCCAAGGCCAAGTACAGGGCCTCCAGCAAGGGCATCACCTGATCGCAGGTGGGGCAGTCCTCCTTGACGAAGCAGATCAGCGCCGGCGCGGCGCCCGGAAAGCTGCGCTCCCCGCCCCTATCATCCCCCAACAGAAATGCCGGCAACTCAGACATGCCTGCAAGTTAACCGATCAGCCGCCATCATGCCACGGGGAATTGATCCGCCGGCCGGCAATCACTTCGCCAAGCGGCGCAAAACAGGCCGGCGCCAATTTAGGAACCTCTGAAAATGCTTCCGGCGCTTATGGGCGCTTTTGCTGTTGCGCCCGCTTGCGGCGGGCGGCTTGTTCCACGTTGGCGTAGAAGGCGCGCAAGCCCGGCTCGTCCTCATAGATTTCCAAGTAGTGGCCGAGGGTGGCGTTGGCGTCCGCAAAAGCAAAGCGCACCTTGCCTGCGCGTGCGGTCATGCGGGTGGGAAAGCCCCGGGCCTGCAGGCTGCGCAACTCCGCATCCAGATCCGGCGCGAAGTAGGCGGCGTGGTGCAGGCCCCAGGGCCGGCCGCTGAACACCGATGGGCAGTCGCAGTTCTGCTGCACCAACTCCACCATGATCCGCCCCCACCAGCCATAGGCGGAACTGTGATCCAAGGCGCCGGGAGCACCGTCGAACACCACTTCCTGCAAGGGAATGTGCTCCGATATGAAGAATGGCCCGGCGCCCAGATGCCGCCGCCAACGCTTGGCTGCGGCCTGCACGTCCGGCACGAAATAGGCTAGCTGCACAATCTCCGGCTGGGGCTCAGTCTGCAGCCCGGACCGAAGCGCGGATGACGCCACTCTCTTCCCCCCCAGCGCGACCCTCAGGCCCGTCGACGCAATGTGCCGGCTAATGCAGGTGGCGGCGCAGGGCCTGGCAGGCTTCCTGCATGGCCTGCCGGGCGTCGCTGATGGCTTCCGTCATGCCAAAGAAGCCGTGAATCATGCCGTGGTAGTGGTTGAACTGCACCTTCACCCCAGCGGCTTTCAGCGCGTTGGCGTAGGCCACGCCTTCGTCGCGCAGGGGGTCGAATTCCGCTACCTGCACCAAAGCCGGCGGCAACCCGACCAAGTCGCCCCGCAACGGCGATGCGTAGGGCTGCGTCCGTTGCGCCGCATCCGGCGCGTAGTGACCCCAGAACCACTGCATGCCGCGCCGGGTGAGCAGGTAGCCTTCGCCATTGTCCAAGTAGGAGGGGCGGTCAAAGTCAGCGTCAGTGACCGGGTACACCAGCAGTTGAAAGGCGATGTGCGGACCGCCCTTGTCCCGCGCCATCTGAGCGACGGCGGCGGCCAAGTTGCCGCCAGCGCTGTCGCCGCCAACGGCCAAGCGGCTGGCGTCCAGGCCCAGTTCCGCAGCCTGTTCAGACACCCACAAGGTGGCGTTGTAGCAGTCCGTGACGGCGCCCGGATAGCGGGTCTCCGGCGCTAGGCGATAGTCCACCGCCACCACCGTGACGCCGCCGCCAGCGCACAGCATGCGGCAGGTCTCGTCGTGGCTTTCCAACCCGCCGATAACCCAGCCGCCGCCGTGGAAGTAAACCAGCACGCCGCCGCCGTCCCCGTCTGGCCGGTAGATGCGCACCGGAACCTCAGCATCCGGCGTGCTCAGGGTGCGTTCCGCAACCTCGGCCACGGGCGTCGGCACCTCCGGCGGCGGGGCCAGGGAGAATTCCCGCGCCTCAGCCGGGCTGATTTCACTGAAGTCAGGCATTCCCAAGGACTCGAGCAGGTCCAGCACTTGGCGGCATTCCTGATGCAGGGGCATAGGGTTCTCCTTTAGGGTTCCGAAAGGTCTTGGGCAAGGTTACTACGGCGGGCGGGCGAAGCGCCATCCAAAGCCTTGCCGAGCAGCAATTCCCAATTTGTCGTCCAACTTCACTTCCATGGACGGCCGCGGCCGCCATCTCGACAACATCCTCATCGAGCGCTCAAAACCAATCCGCGCACACCCTATTTCCGCCCTCGGACTGTCCAACGAACCAAGACCACC
>CAYGBY010000213.1:0-6068 GCA_964348115.1 uncultured Pseudomonadales bacterium | reverse complement strand
AAGGCGTCTTCGTCAACCACGCTGCCCCGGGCGGTGTTGATGAGGTGGGCGGTGGGCCGCCTGAGGGCCAGCTTGGCGGCATCGATCAGGTGGTGGCTTGCGGCGTTGGCCGGGCAGTGCAGGGACAGGAAGTCGACTTGCCCCAACAGGGCTTCCAGGCAGGGGAGTTGTTCGGCGCCCGTCTCCCGAAGCACCTTGTCCGGCACCTCGCTGCGGCTGCAGCACAGCACCTTCATGGCGAAGCCATAGTGGGCGCGGCGGGCCACCGCGGCGCCGATGCGGCCCATGCCGACGATGCCCAAGGTCTTGCCCCACAGCCGCGTCCCCATCATCTGCGTGGGGCGCCAGCCATCCCAAGCGCCGCTGCGCAGCAACCGCTCGCCCTCCCCGGCCCGGCGGGCGGACATCAGCATCAGCGCAATGGCCAGATCCGCAGTGCAGTCGGTCAGCACGTCCGGCGTATTGGTGACGGCGATGCCAGCGGCGGCGGACGCCGGCAGGTCAATGTGGTTCAGGCCCACGCCGAAGTTGGCGATGATGCGGCAGCGCGGCGCCGGGGGAAAGATGGCCGCCGGCAGAGCATCCGTGACGGTGGCGCACAGGCCGTCAGCCTCGGCGAGCGCCGCCCTGAGTTCAGCCGGGCTGAACGGGTGGTCGTCCGCATTGCAGCGCACCGCGAAGGTTTCGCGCAACTGCGCCTCCACCCCTGCGGGCCAACGGCGCGTGACGACGATGACCGGTCGAGCCATGTTGCAAGCGGAACCCTGCGCGAGCCGGCGAATGCCGCAGCCAACCAGATTGGACTAGACGTGGGGCAACACCTGTGCGCCGACCTCCTCCAGCACAGCGAAACGGGTGTCGAAATTGGGCAGGATCATCACTTGGTCCAGCCCGCCGGCGGCCAAGCCATGCAGGCGCTCGATAATTTCATCGGCGGTGCCGATCAGGCAGCTAGCGGCCAGCACTTCCGGGGTGAGGAAGCGCTCCTCCTCCGGCAGCACCCAACAGTTGTGGCCAGCGTGAATGCGCTGATGGCGGCACTCCTCCGGAAAGGACTCCAGCAATGCGGTGTAGTCCTGCCAAATGCCCGCGAAGGCGTTGGAGGGCTGTCGGCCGAAGTTGCGGAACTGATCGTAGGCGTAGTGCACCGCCGCCATGGCCATGGCCCCGCATTGGCCCTTGACCCGGGCGGAATCCCGCGTCTCGCCGGGCTCCAGGACGACCATCGTGGTCAGCCCAGTGGTGTAGTACTGCTGCCGGTCCAACGTGCGGCCAGCGGCCTCCGCGCCAGCCTCGATCATGCGCCAGATATTGGCCATCACCGCCCCGTCATGGGGCAATGTGAGGATGGCGCCGTCACCATGCTTGCCGGCCAGCGCCAGGGAGCGGTGGGCGAAGCCGGAGACGTACAGGGGAATCTGGTCGGCGAAGTTGACAAACCCCTTGTCCGGCATGATGTGGCGGATGGGCAAGGCCCCCTGGCCGCCCGGCGTGGCCCCGTGCAGCGCTTCCTCCCCGCGCAGCAGCGGCTTGAGTTCCGCCAGGTAGGCATCGTATTGGGCGATCCGTTGCGGTGGCAAGCCCATCACCCGCATGGCGGTGTTGCCGGCGCCGACGCCGCAGAAAGTCCTGCCGGGCGCCAAAGCGTTGATGGTGGCGATGGCGGCGGCGTTGACCGGCGCCGGGCGGGTGCCCGTGACGGCCACGCCGGTGCCCAAGCGAATGTGTGTGGTTCGGGTGGCCGCCAAGGCCAGCGCAGCATAGCAATCCGACCAGAGCATCTGGCTGTCCGCCAGCCAGGCATGGCTGTAGCCCAATTCCTCCGCCCGCACGATGTAGCCGATGTCGCCTACGTGAGAAGCGACGCAGATGCCGATGTCCATGTGTTAACCCCCTGGGCCACGAGTGGCCGATTTTGCGCCGCAGCGCGCCAAGCATCCCCAAGCATCGCGGCGCGGCAAACGCACCGCCACCAGAGAACTGCCGCAAGACAGGCTCCCCCCCGCCCTGCGGGACCAAAATGCGAGCTTGGCCGGCATCGCCATTCCTTGAGCGCCTGCTCAGTCCAATCCCGATCCTGCGGGCGAGGCCAAATGCGGGCTTGGCCTGCATGGCCATTCCTTGAGCGCCTGCTCGGTCCAACCCCCATCCTGCGGGCGGGGCCAAAGTGCGGACTTGGCCAGCATCGCCATCGCAACGGCTGCAGCTCAGCGCCGCTACAGGCCCAACACCACCTTGGCGATGATGTTCTTCTGCACTTCCCGGGCGCCGCCGAAGATGGAGGCGGCGCGGGCGTTGAGATAGCGCGGCGTCACCGTTTCCGCGTATTCCGGCCCCACCCAAGGGGCGTCGTGGCCGTTCATGGAGATGAGGTTCGCATGGGGCATGGCGTAGTAGTGCACTGCTTCGAGCTTCAGTTCGTTGATGGCCTGGTCGATCTCCACGGTGTTGTTTTTCGCCAACGAAGAACCCGGCCCGGGCGATTCCCCGCGGGACAGGCGCGCCAAGGTAAGGTGTTCGGCGAACTGCAGCGCATCGATGCGGATGTCCAGGGCGTGGGTGCGGGCGCGAAAGCCGGCGCAGGCCCAAAGCGGCTGGCCAGCGTCGCTCTCCTTGGCGGCAATGGCCTTCAGGTGGTCGATGGAGACGCGCAGACGGGCAGCCGCCCCGCCGCCGCCCCGCTCGAACTCCAGCAAGTACTTGGCCACGTTCCAGCCTTCGTGCTCAGGCCCCACCCGGTTGGCCTGGGGCACCCGCACGTCATCGAAGAACACCTGGTTCACCTCATGATCCGCTGCCAGGGTGATGATGGGCGCCACCCTCACCCCAGGTGCGCTCATGGGGATCAGCAGGAAGGTGATGCCCTGTTGCCGCCGCCCGCTGCTGTCCGTGCGCACCAAGCAGAAGATATGGTCCGCGAACTGGGCGTGGGTGGTCCAGATCTTGGTGCCATTGACGATGTAGTCATCGCCATCCTTCACCGCCGAGGTCTTCAGGCTGGACAGGTCGGACCCCGCGCCGGGCTCCGAATAGCCTTGGCACCAGTAGTGCTCTCCGGAGAGCATCTTCGGCAGGTAATGGGCCTTCTGCTCTTCCGTGCCGTACTTGAACAGCACCGGCGCCAGCATGCGCAGGCCCAAGGGAATCAGGCCCGGCGCCCCGGCGCGCGCCATCTCCTCGCCGAAAACGTACTTCTGCGTGGCGCTCCAGCCGGTGCCGCCATGCTCCACCGGCCAGGAAGGCACCGCCCAGCCCTTTTCCACCAGGATGTCCTGCCAGACCATGGCCAGATCCTTGTCCGCAAACACCGTGGTGGTGCGGGCCGCGGCATGGCGCATCCCGTCCGTAAGCTTGGCGGCAAGGAAACTGCGCACCTCCTTGCGGAAGGCTTCGTCTTCGGCGCTGAAGGTAAAGTCCACGGGTTTTTCGCCTCCTAATTTGACCGCTGGCGTAACTTGTTACATATTTCCGTTTTCGCGCCGAACAGTCAACTTGGCTTTTTACTTAAGGAGGCCCGTACGCCCATGACCAGAATCATCATCTCCGGCACCATAGACATGCCTCCGGAAAACGTGGCGCCCGCCTTAGAGGCGGGCAAGCCGCTAATCGAAGGCGCCCTGACCGAGGAAGGCTGCCTGGACTACGACTGGTGCCCGGACCCCCGCATCCCCGGCCGCATCCGGGTCTTTGAGCGCTGGGCCAGCGAAGCGGCGCTGAAGTCCCATCTGACCTGCGACTGGTATTTCAAGATGCGGGACAACATCGGTTCCTACGGCATCACCGCATCCGAGGTGTACAAGTACCGCGTGGATATCCAAGAGCCGGTCTATGACGAAACCGGCACCCCCCGCGCGGATTTCTTCACGGCCAAGGGCTAGAGCCCGGCCCGCTCCTCCTGCAGCAGGGTGCGGATGTCGTTGAGCAGGGTGTCGGCGTGCAGGAAGGAGACGCTGTAGATGTTGCGGATGCGCTTGTGCCGATCGATGAGGAACACCCGCAGCAGATGGGAAATAGCGCCGGTGGGGTCGCGTATCACCCATTGATCATAGGCTTTGAGCACAGGTGAAAGGGCCTCTTCGGAACGGCTGGTAAGGAAGCGCCAGTCGGATTCCGGGGCGCGGAAGTAGCCGCTGTACGCCTGCAGAACCTTGGGCGTGTCGCGCTTGGGATCAAAACTGAAGCTCAACAGGCGCACTTGGCCAGCCAACTCCGGGGCGCGCAGCAACCGCCTTTGCACAGTGCGCAGAACATGGGTGGCCAGCGGGCAGCCGTTAATGTCGCTGCAACTGGTGTAGATGAAGCTGAGCAGGGCGATCTTGCCATCCAGATGGGCATGCAGCCGGCCCAACCCGCCGGAACTGTCCAGCACTTCACCGTCCGCGGCGCGGCCCAAGGGCGGCAGCCCATAGCTGCCGGGCGCAGGCGGGGTGAACTGCAGGGGTCCATATCCAGGCGCCAGCACCTGCGGCTTGGGGTGCTGATGTTCGGCGCCCTGGCCCAGGGCCGGGACGGCCAAGGCCAGCAACGCCAAGCAGGCGAGCCTTGTCAACGCGCCCCCAGGCCGGCGGCCGGCGCGGTCAAGCCGTAGAGGGCGTAGGCGCCGAAGCGCATTTGGTGGGGAGCGCCGAGCTCCTCGGCCAGAAAGTCCAGGGCGAACTGCTGTTGCAACGTCTTGCCGTCCCAAGCGAACAGCTTGAAGTAGTGAATGTCGGCCTCGCCCTCTTTCTTGTCCCAAGCGGACAGCAGGGAGGAGGTGTAGTACAGCCGCTCGCCGTCCCAGCTTTGCGAGACCAT
This sequence comes from uncultured Pseudomonadales bacterium, assembly GCA_964348115.1. GTDB lineage: Bacteria > Pseudomonadota > Gammaproteobacteria > Pseudomonadales > Azotimanducaceae > Azophilus. Next base: position 1,274 of record CAYGBY010000213.1, on the reverse strand, counting down.
GTTCACCTGCTCGCCAATCTGCTTCTCGAGCACCTGCACCGGCGCATGCGGATCGGAAATGTCAAACAGGCGCGTCTTGCCGTCGTTCCAGGTGTTGACCCAAAGCCGCGTGTCATCGGCGGCGATGGAAATGTCCACCGGCAGCGGAATCTTGCTGGCGTCGCCGATGTCCGCCACCGCCTTGGCGTGCCAGTCCCCGTCTTCATCCTCATAGATCAGCCAGATCTCCGAAGTCAGGGCGGTGGAGGTGAAGCAGTAGTCATGGGCGCTGCCCCAGGCGCAGCGAATCTCCAGGGGCGCACCCGGCACGTCAAGCACCTTGCGCGGCTGGCGAGCGTGCAGGTCCCACACCACCACCGTATTGCCGAAGCGCGCCATGGCCTCCTCGCTGGCCATCATCTCCGCCAGATCCATCATGTAGTTGCTCCAGCCCGTGAAGGAGGAGGTCACCAGCACGTTGCGCCGCGGCAGCGCGCGCACATCGTAGCCGTAGCCGTCCGCGAAGGCGCCGGACTTCACCGCGCCGCGCAGGTCAGCGTCCGTCGGCATCCAGTGGGTGGCCAGATAGTCGCCGCCGTTGGTGTACTCCACCAAGCCGGTGCGCCCGGTCTTGTCCTCCTGATTGGACAGGCCCGTGATCAGCATCCGCCCAGGCATCGCATAGCTGGTGTGCGGGCCGACAACGCCGCCGGACTGCGCCACGAAGTTGGTCAGGGTCCTGTGCAGCTTGGGCGCCGCTGGGTCGCTGTGGATATCGAAGATGAATATCTGGCTGGTATCCAGGCCGCCAGCCCAGAGATAGCGCCGGTCGTCGGTGAGACCGGAGTGATGCGCCTCGTGGCGGCCTCCCACGGACAGGCTGTGGATCACCTTGCCGAAGCGCTGCGAAGCCGGGTTCACGTCCACCGTCACCAGCTTGTCCTGCCCATCGCCGACGCCCGGCAGACCTAGGGTCCAAATGTAGACGAAGTCCTCTTGGCCGACGATCTTGGCCATGTACGGGGACATGCAGGTTTCGTCCGCCAGCACCGCCCCCGAAGCCAAGCCTAGCGCCGCCACCAAACCAACAAACTTCCTGTTCATGTGCACACTCCCTTTGACTGAACGCAATCTGGGCCAGCTTAGCACCGATGGCGGAAATTTCAGACCCGCCCGCACGGCAAGCAGCAATTCTCACTATGGCTTTCAACCCCTCCACAGGAAGGGTTTGCCGGTCGGTACAGCACACTAGGGAACCTCTGAACAAGTCCCGGAAGCCCAGAGGAGCCTAAAGG
>CAYGBY010000212.1:0-6075 GCA_964348115.1 uncultured Pseudomonadales bacterium | reverse complement strand
GGGCATCTGCGGGACCACCTGGGCCAGCCGGGAATCGGGTTGAGCCGCTTCTCGAGCGATTTCGAGGGCATCCATACGCTCGGATCACTGTCCGACGGCGAGGTCCGCGAGTTGTTCGACGGCTGGCTGGACTGCTTCGGGGTATCGAAGACGGCCGGCGGGGCCGCGCGCTGGGCCGATGCGCTGGTCCACGACAGCCAGGGATGGCCGATGCACACCAACCACTTCCTGACCGCCCTGGCGCGCCAGCTCGCCGCGCCGGGACGCGACCCGGGGCGGCTGGCCACGGCCAACCTCGACGCCGTGCGCCGGGGGGCCGCGGAGCGGCGGGTCGCCTACTACAACACACGCTACGATCGCCGGACGCTTGGCGATCGGGCGGGGGAGGTCGCCGGGGTCATGGCGACCCTCAGGAAAGCCGGACCGGGCGGGGCGGGGGAGACGTCCAATATGATCCGAGAGGTCTTCGGCTGCCGGGACGAGCACGAGACGGAGAATCTCTTTGGGCACCTTTTGGCGCGCGGCTTCCTGCAGGAGTCCGCCCCCAAGCAGGGGGGCCTGACGCCCCGTATGGGGTCCGACCCGCTCTACGACTGTCCCATCCCTTCCCTAGCGTCCTACGCGGCCGTCCGCAAATTCTCGCCGCACCTAGCCGCGACGCTGGGAGACGCCGCCCTGCTGGAGCGTCAGATCCGGGCGGAGCCCGGTGCGGTTGATGACCGCGATGCCATGGGGCGGACGCCGCTGCACGTGGCGGCGGAGAACCGCTGGACGGAAGTGGCGGAGACGCTGCTCGCCGCCAGGGCCGACCCCGATGCGCCGGACGCGGCCGGAGCGACCGCGCGCGGGACCTGGCCGGAGTTCGACTGGCCGAAGAGCGCCCCGGAGAAGAAACACGACAACGGCGGCGGGTCCGGCACGTCCGGCGGGCCGGGGGGAATGGGCTAGCGGCCGCCGTCGATCATGGTCAGTGTTTCCACGACATCGGCGCAGGACATTTGAGCAAAAGTCGGTACCGCATAGACGGCACAAAAGACAAGCACAACCACCGAACCGAAACGGACTTTTTCGAACATGGAACTTCCGCCCGCACAAGTGACGGTTCGATTGTAACGCAAGCCGCGATGTGTGAGGTGGCCCCATTTTTTTTGGACAGTTGGCTAAGCCCGACTTTGACAATTGCAGGGCACTTAGTCGGCTCTACCGGTAGCCCAGCCCATGGAAAATTAAGGAGTTGTTCATCGGCAAGCGGGTGTGCGCATTGCGGGCCAGTGCGCGTTACGGCCGTTATGTGCGCCTGATCCGGACCGGGCAACCGCGGATAGACCGGGCCAGGATCAAGGCCGCCGAACGTCTGGACGGCAAGTTTGTGGTGCACGGCAACGACGATACCTTGAGCGCCCAGGACCTGACGCTCGGCTACAGGCAACTGCAACGGGTGGAGGAAGCGTGGCGGCGATTGAAGAACGGACTGAAGTTGCGGCCGGTCTATCACTTCGCGCCGCAGCGGATCCGTGCCCATGTGGCGGTTTCGATACTGGTCCCGTTGCTCGAGCGAGTCGCCGAGCGCGCCTGCGGGGACACCTGGCGGAACATCCGTGACGATGTGAAGCGGATAAAACTTGCGCAATCGTCAGACCCAGACGGGGGAGCTCTGGTGGGTTACCGACCCCGGTCCCGATGCTGCCAAGCGACTGAAATCGTTAGAAATACCCCATCCCACACCGACCCTGGGACTGGCCTGAGACCCTAGATACGCGGCCTTGTGGCACCTTGTCCGCGAGGTATTGTTTTTCCTCGGAAAAAGCTTGATATGAATCTATGTGGTGTCAAAGTCGGGCTCCACAGCCGTTTCGGATGGTTGTTCTTCCTGTGTACGCATTGCTGCCTATTGGAAGCAACATCCGCTTTCATTCGCAGTGACTGCTGGGGCGGACTACAGGCCGAGACCTATAGTCATAGCAACAAGCAGAGTCGCACTGTGGGCTTGCTTCGCGATGCTTATCTTTGTGGGACCTGTTTCGGCATACGCTAAAATTGGCGCGATTAGCGGAAAGCGCCGGAAAAAGGCGTGAGATCGTCGGCGAGAGGGCTGGCCACCAAAGGGTAACTCCGACATGGACCCCATCAGTCAGGGCGTGATTGGCGCGGTTGCGCCGCAAGTGGTGTCAAGGCGCGAGAAAATGCGCGCAGTCGCGCTGCTCGGCTGCCTTGCGGGCATGGCGCCGGATCTCGATATCCTCATCAACTCAGCCACGGACCCGCTGCTGCTGCTTGAATACCACCGCCAGTTCACGCATGCGTTGCTGTTCATCCCCGTCGGCGCGGCATTGGTGGCGTTGCTTTTGCACCCGACCGTGAGGCGTACGCTGCAACCCCGGGAAACCTACTTGGCGTGCCTGCTCGGCTACGCCACCCACGGCCTGCTGGACGCCTGCACATCGTACGGCACGCAATTGTTATGGCCGTTTTCCGACTACCGGGTGGCTTGGAACAACGTCTCCGTGATCGATCCCCTTTTCACGCTGCCCCTTGTCTCCCTCGTGATCCTGGCTGCGGTGCGCCGCCGCCGCAAATTCGCCGTGGCGGGGTTGATCTGGGCGCTCGGCTATCTCCTGGTGGGTGTCGTGCAGCACCAGCGGGCCGAGGCAGCGGGCGCGCAACTGGCGGCGAGCCGGGGCCATGCGCCGCAGCGCCTGACGGCGAAGGCGGGATTTGCGAATCTGCTGGTCTGGAAACTGGTTTACGAATACGACGGGCGCCTCTACGTGGACGGCATCAGGACCGGTTTGGCGGTGACCTCATGCCCCGGTGACAGCATTGCGCGGCTCGATGTCCGCCGTGACTTTCCCTGGCTCGACCCGCAGAGCGTCCAAGCAAAGGATGTGGAGCGCTTCCGCTGGTTCTCGGACGGCTACGTCGGCGTCGACCCACGCCGTGAGAACCGGGTCATTGACATGCGTTACTCGGTGGTGCCCAACACCATCGAGCCGCTTTGGGGCATCGAACTCGATCCAGACGCGGCGCTGGACAGCCACGTGAAATACGTTGTGGACCGGTCCATACGCTTGGAACAGCGCGAAACGTACTGGCGAATGCTTACCGGCGAGGATTGCAGGATTCACCTCGCCGGTTAGCCGGACGGGGTTGCCTTTGCATGGTCGTAGCGCCCAGCCCCGCGCCGCTTCCAGGATTAGGGCTTCCTGAACAGCAATGTGAACCGGTCCGTGTTGCCGCTGACGGAGCGGCGCCCCACTTCGTAGCGCAGTTCGTCATCGAGCCGGTAGTGCAGCGTCGAATAGTCGACGAACTCGAAGCCGGCCGCCTCGATTTCCTTGATGGCCAGCACCGGGTCCATGCGGCGCCAATTCTCCGCATTCTCCTCCTGCATGTGGCGCCGTGTGTGGTCGACGACGCCGTAGTGGCCACCCGGCTTAAGCGCCGCGAAAGCCGATGCGTTGATGGCGGCGCGGCCGTCCGCCGTGAAGTTGTGCAAGTTGCGGAAGGTCAGGATCAAGTCCATCCCCTCGGCTTGGAAAGACAGCCCTTCGAACAGCCGGCCGACCCGGCGAAATTCGCCATCCGCCTCGATGACCTTCACCCGATCGAAGCTCGGCTCGCCGAGGAGGTTCTCTTTTACGCGGTCGGTGCCGATGCTGACAAACAGCTCGCCCTCGTCGTAGAGCACGGGCGCCAGTATCTTCGTGTACCAACCGCCGCCGGGCACGAGCTCCAGTACGCGCATGCTCGGCTGCAGGCCGAAAAAGGCCAGGGTCTCGGCGGGCTTGCGGTTCGCATCCCTGGCGCGCTCCTGCTCCGTGCGAATGTCCGCCGCCTGCGCTTTGGCGACGGCTTCGGCGAGATCGGCATGGGCGGGGGCCACGACGGCCAAGACAAGTAGTGCGGTGATGGCCGCACGGGTGGGATCGATCATGAGAGTCTGATGCCTATAGGGTTAAAGGCCGCCGATTTTAGGCCATCGACACCCTGTGTCCAAGCCAACGCCGCGCCTATCAACAATTCTCGATTTGGCGTCCAACTTCACCGGTCGGCGCACAACACCCCGCACTTCCGGCTTAGTTCGGGCCAAATCGACCGGCAAACCCTTCCTGTGGAGGGGCTGAAAGCCATAAAGAGAATTGCTGCGCACCTACCCTGGACGCATCCGGCCCGCCGATGCTGACCGATTCGGCCCATGTTCCGTTGGACAAGGCTAGGAATTCACTTTTCCATTCAGTACGGCGCTGACAAAGCCGCGGAAACTAGGGCTGCGGTCAGCGATGGTCGCGGCGCTCTGTTTAGTCGGACGCCAGGATCACTACGCGCTTGGTCACCTCAGCTCCCGAACCCTCGCGTTTCGTAGTACTCCCCAAGGCCGAAACCGGATGCGTCCAACGCCTGGCGCACCCCTTGTGGATTTTCCGGCTCAATAACCGTGCTTTTGCCGGCATCGTTACGCACAACCCGGACAACTTCCGGTTCGTTCAGGGCATCCAACACCAAAGGAGAGTGCGTAGTTATCATGAACTGCGTGTCCTCCCGCGCGCGCTGGATGTACTCTACAAAGGCCGACAGGGCCGTGGGATGAACGTAGTTTTCCGGCTCCTCGATGCCGATCAGCTTCGCCTCGGACGTCGTGAGCAACGCTGTCATCAACGCCAGCATCCGCAATGTGCCGCTGGACGCCCCCATTTGATGCACCGGGTGTTTCAACCCGGATTCCGTCTGCACGAAATAGAACCTGTCCTCGTCCTTCGCCAACCTTGGCTCGATTTTCTGCGGAAGGCCGACAATTGCTTGCGTGGCTTCCAGAATGCGTTTCCGAGACTCCTCGTCCAAAAGATACAACGTCTTACCGAGATTCCTTCCATAGTGATCCAGGCCCGCAGCATCAATGCCTATCCAATCACGACGAAGCAGGAATGGGTTGGGGTCGAAAAACCCCCAACGGCTAATGAACTCGGCAACCTCACGCCCCGGGAAGGTGGCGTCAGCAGCCGCGGCGGCAAGTGCGCAGGAAGTGGCTGCCTGCCTAAGCGGAACCTGCTCGCGCTGCTCGCCGGACCACCACCAACCTTGGCCTTTGTCCGCAGTCAGCAGACATGTCGGCGGGACGCCTTCCTGGGACTTGTACAGGTCTTCTTTGACGTGGAACTCGTAGCCGTTGCGGACAATTTGAACAGACCATTTATGTTCGCTGCCACCATCCTTTATGCGCACGGTCAAGCCAATCCTTTCCGCCGCGGCGCCGTTCCATGCCAGATGCAGCACACCGCCGCGGGAGAATGCCGGTGTCTTGAAGTCCCGGCGCTGCACGGCCTCGTGCAAGAAGCGCAGCGCGTCAAGAATGGTGCTTTTGCCGGACCCATTCGCACCGATGAATAAGTTGAAATCGCCTAAATCAATATTTGCGTCGTGCAAGCTGCGGTAGCGCTGCGCACTAAGCTTTAGCAGTTTCAGGCCCATAGCACGGTCATTCCCATCATCCAAATCTGCTGGATTTCCCGCCACTGGTTATTGTTCACACATACCTCCGAACGCTAAATCAAGCGCGATATCGGGCCGCCCCGGCACCCGCTAGCGCAGGCAGTTGTGCGGACCGTCGTGCGTGGGATGCGCGACCGCCCAACTTGCGGATTGCCTCCCGCCAACGCCAATGTCGCGTTGCGAGAGACCCATCATACCCAAAGCTGGCTTGCTAGGCGCAACCGCTGCTGACGCAGGGAAGCCCTGCTCCAGGATCGCCCCAAATCCGTTCCCAAAAGGTTGGACAAGTTGGGCGCCGGACCAGCGCAACGTACGCCACCGCTGTTGAAGGTCTTTGCCGGACGTCCATGGATGCCCACCGCCGGCACCCGCAATAAGCGCCAGCCCATTTGCAGGCCTCCGTCGGGTGGCGGGCCTCTCAACGCGCCCGCGATGCCGGAATGGGCTAGAGAACCTCTGAACGAGTCCCGGAAGCCCAGATGGGCCTAGAGGGCGTGATGGCAGGGCGCGGCGAAGCCCTGTGGCAGGCCCCAAACAATGAGCCGCAACACAGCCAGCGCGCCCTTTAGGCCCTCCCGAAGGGCGCCC
>CAYGBY010000211.1:0-6169 GCA_964348115.1 uncultured Pseudomonadales bacterium | reverse complement strand
CACGCATCAAATGTCGGATGCAGGCGCCTCAGTTTGACCCGTGCGCCGTCGGTGGCGAACCGCCAGTTCGCCCCGGCTTTCAAACCGCAAAGGCGATGCCGCCCACCAGGCAAACGACTACGGTGCGGCCCGTCAGCAGCCGCAGCGACCACCGGGCGGGGCCTTTCGGCGGATCGGCGGAACGCGTTGTCGATGGCCCCTCGTCTTCGAATGATCAGGAGCACAACTGGCATAGTACTCTGTTATCTATATTCAACCTACATTCAACCTAGAGACGCAACACGCTTTGGCCTGATCATATTATCCGCGCTGATGGCCTTTTGCAACGCCTTGTACCGGCTCAGTCAGGACCATCCCAAAGTCGTCCACCGGCCCTCGGCAAAGCCCTATATGGAAGGTTTATGAATATTCTTGCAGCATTCCGCAATGTTCTGCGGCATCTAATAACCCTTTAGAAATTTTCTTTCAAGAACGAATACTTCGGGATGGCCCTGACCGGCTTAGCGCTTATGGCACAGGTCGATCAAGCGGCCTCCAAGGTGACAAGATACTCGTGCGGGGTTTGATATACGAGCGATGCATGGGGGCGCACGTAGTTGTGAAGCAACTCGTATTTGGCGAGGGCCTTGGCGACCTCGGCGGCGGACGCGGCCGGGGGCCAAAAGGGCCACGAATAATCACACCTACTTGCGGGACAGCACACTAGGGCCTGTTAGCACTATCTGGGTTAGCCCTGTTGCGTCCCGGCGTTACTTTTTCGCCGGCGCCAAGCGCTTTTTCAGGTTTGGCGGCAGGAAGTCGGCGTTGGCGTGGTCGCTGCCGCGGACGCAGCGGTTCGTCAGGACGCCCAAACCTTCGATGCTGGTGCGAATGAGGTCGCCATCCTTCAGGAAGCGCCCGTCCACAACCCCCACGCCCCCAGGCGTGCCGGTGAAAATCAGATCGCCGGTCTGCAGCGTGCAAAACTCCGAGAGGTAGTGGATAAGCGCTGGGACATCGAAAATAAGGTCGTTGGTGTTGTCGCTTTGGCGAACCTCATCGTTCACCCGGCATTCGATCTCCAGGCCGCTGGGATCGGCTAGGGAGTCCGGCGACACCAGGACCGGTCCGATGGGCCCAAAGGTGTCGAAGGACTTGCCAAGATTGAATTGCGGCGGCACGGCGCTGAACTGCGCGGGCCGGTCGGAAATATCCTGGCCGACGCACAGGCCGGCGACATGGGACCAAGCGTCCGCAAGGGGAATGTCCTTGCCGCCGGGTCCTATCACAACCACCAGTTCGGCTTCGAAATCCACGTAGTCGCTGCGCATCACAACGTCATCCGCAGGTCCGGCGATGCAGGAGGCGTACTTGCTGAAGACCAAGGGCACGCGCGGAAGCGCCATGCCGGACTCAAGGGCATGATTGCGATAATTGAGGCCAACGGCGAAGGCGTTCGGCGGACGGGGAACCGGCGGGCCGAGCCGCGCCGAATCCAAAGCGCCGGTGGCGGGCAGATCGCCAAGGCCGGCCGACAGTTCGGCAAGCCTGTCCAGGGCAGCCAGCGCCGCCATGGGGTCCGCACCTAGGGCGCCCGCGGAGATGGTTTCGAGATCATGGTAGCTGCCGCCGGCGACCAAAGCGGCGCGACCTTCTACATTGGCGAGTTTGAAGGGCATGGTTTGCTCCAATGGGATTTGCGTATCGGTTCTTGGGATATGCCGGAGTTCAGCGTCGTGCGGCTCAACAGAAAGTCCACCATGATTTGCGCGTGGCGCTCGATGATCTCCTCCTGGCGCACGTCAACGCCAAACATCTCGCGAGCCTCCGGCGCCATGGTGAAAGGCATGGGCCCAGCGCCGACAAACAAATAATACCAGTGAAAAAACTCTTCATCGCTGAGGCGCAGTTCATCCTCGACAATGCGCCGCAGCCACAGCATCGCCGGGCGCAGGTAGGCGTCCACGAGAAAGCCAATGCGCCAACTGTCCACCTTGCCCTCCTGAACCATGAGGCGATGAAATGCAGGATGGGCGGCGGAGAATTTCACGTAGCGGCGAATCACCAAGGCGAGACGCTCCCGCAGCGCGCCACCCTCCCCAAGGTTCGGCGCAGACTGGGGTTCCGAAGTGAATTCCGGCCCCAAGAATGCGATGAGACGCCCAACCATCGCCTTCCAGAGCGCCTCCTTGTTGCCAAAGTGGTAGCGGACCAGATTGCGCCGAACGCCAGCCATGTTTTCGACTTCGCGCACCGCCACGGCATCGAAGCCATGCTGTGAAAACGCCAACTCGGCGGCATCCAGGAGCTTGGCCCGGGTGCGCTCGGCGCGCTCCTGCACCCGCCGCTTTCGCCGCGGCTTGCCCGCCAAGCCGGGCGGCGCGGCGTCCATGCGGTCGGTTCCATCGACTTCCGAATCGAGCATGGCGGCGAATTCTACAACGGACGCCGGCGCAGCATCCGCCAAAAGAACTTGGCTGCGGCAAGCGGCCCGCTGAATTCCGGCACATGGGGGGAAGGGCTGTAGGCCATGGGCCAGTTGATGACCGCCCGGCGGAAAGAGGGCCGCGCGAAGGCGCGCCGCACGTATTCGCCAACGCGGACAAGGGCCGCACTTTCCTCCCAAAGAGACCCCAAGCCCAACCACTTGAGCCGGTACAGGCTGTTGCTCCACATGATGTCGGCTAAGGTGAATTCGCCTCCAAACACCCAAGGGCCGGCGCTGCGCTCCAGTTGCGCCGCCAGCGCCAGGACATGTTCGCCCATGGCCCTGTGGGCGGCGCGCATACATTCCCCGTCATAAACGAACTTGCTGGCGCTGGTTTCCTTGACGACCTTCGCCTGATAGGCGGCAAGCAGATCCTCGGCATTGTCTGCCGTCTCCATCATGGCTTCAACAGCGGCAATCTTTTTGGCATGCACGTCCTTGATGTTGATGCGCAAGCCGTTAGGCCGATTGTCGCCATCCGGATGTGCGCCATAGAGCACGGCGACATGGGGCGCCCTGTCCACCAAGGCGACTTGCGAGCTGATATCGTCCGCCATGCCATCCGGCATCAGCGGCTCGCCCTGGGTCCATTCGCGATCTAGGTGTTCGCAGATGCGGGCGGAGTCCACCACCACCAACTCCCGTTCGTGATCCACCAGGGTGGGCACCACGCAGGGGTCGAATCCTTCCGTGGCCACGGAAGAGGCGCCGGTGTAGCCATTCACGAACTTCGCGTTGGGCGCGCCGCGCAGGCGCAGAGCCACATACTCGGGCCGATAGTTTTCGGGAATGCCGTTTTTGCTGGGCATGATGTTCATGTCATGGGAACGGAAGGGAATGCCGCGTTCGAACAACAGGGTGCGCACCTTGAACGAGCACAATGAAGGCGCGGAATGATACAGCTCAAATCTTGGCGTCACGCTGGCGGAACCATCGTCCGCCGCTATGATGGCGTCCCGCCGGGGATGGGCCAAGACCCTGTTGGCGGCGGTGACTAGCTGGTCAAAGGATGGCTCGCTCATGTCTTCAGGCGCCTCGCACGCAATCGATGATGTCTTTCGCCGCCCTGCTGTCCGGGGCGCGCTCGCCGCGCCAAGCAACGTGCTGGTCCGGGCGCACCAGAACTAAGGGGCGTTGGTAGAGCCTTGCGGCTTGGTCGTTCTCTATCCGCACCACGGCAAGGGGCAGGCCGACCGCTGCGGCGGCCTCCTCCAGGGTTCGCGAATCGCAGGCCGCGAACTTGAGCAGGGTGAACCCCCGCCCGAACCGATCAAAGATGGGCGCACCGTCCTGCAGAAGGAGATTTGGCGCCCGCACGCCCGGCCAGGTGCTGGGAACATAGGCTTCCCATTCATAGGGCGGCGGGGTACCGTCTTCGTGGCAAATGACCGGGGAGTCATCGTAGCGGTAGCCCCATTCCAGGCCCCAAGCTTCGTTTTCCAAGTTGCCGGCTTCAGCGATGTACGCGCCCATGCGGCGACGCGCCTCGCAGCCAGCCGCGCTGTCCTCATGAATGTTTTTCGGACAGCGCTGGGCGATCAAGTAGCGAACGGCCGAATGCCTTGCCGAGCCGATGCGATTGCGCGCGGCGACATGCCGCCGCTCCGCTTCATAGGCGGCAAACAGCCCGGCGCCGCCCCAGCCGCTAAGATTCGCGTTGAGCACCCATGCCAGGGCCATGGCGTCGCCAATGCCGCTGTTCATCCCATATCCCCCCGTTGGAATGAACTGATGGGCCGCATCGCCCGCCAGCCATACACGCCCGGCGCCGTAGCTGTCGGCGAGGCCAAGCCTGGGATGCCAAGGGTTGGCCAGGATGATCTCGCAATCGAAACGGCAACCCAACTGTTCGAACAGCATCTCCTTCGCATCCCGATGCTGGTGGTCCGGCACCGCCGCGATGGGTATGTGGATGGTCCAGGTGTCCTTGTCGTTCTGTGAAATGACGGTCCAGCCCATGGGTGACTGAATGTGCCAGGCAACGCCGAACCGCTCCATGAGCGCCAAGTCATCCGACTCCCAGTGGATCATGAACATGCTGGGCGGCCTGCGGGCGTCCGCGGGCGGCGCACCGCGCGCATCGTCGAGGAAGTTGTTGCGATCGCCGGCGGCCAGAAAGTCCTGCGGGGTGATGGTGTTGACGGGAATGCCCAGGCTGCTGCGGGCGACGCTGCCGGCGCCGTCACAGCCGGCCAGATAAAGACCGCGCAAGTTGCGCCGTTCCCCGGTGGCGGTGCAACGGATCTGCGCAGTGACGCCCTCGTCGTCCTGGGAGAGGCCCTCCAGCCCCCAGCCAAAGCGCAATTCGACGTGCTTGCCCTGGGTTTCCAGCCGTTCCTTCAGCACGGGTTCGAGATGCACCTGTGAGACCCGCATGCTTGGCTCCATGGCCATCGCGCCGGTGTTCTCCCGCGTCAGGGTTTCCCGCGCCGCCTGCACGCTGGGATAGTCGAACCGCGCCAGCTCCCAACCCGGGAGGTTGCTGCACCAGATGACCGACACCGGGTGATCCTCCGGCACCGCCACATCCCGCAGCGCCTCCACCAGCCCCAGACGGCGAAAGATCTCCATGCTGCGGCCGTTGGTGATGTCCATCTTCGGGTGCCGGGTGGTTGTTTCGTTGCGCTCCAGCAGGATGGCGTCCACGCCCTGATGCTCCAGCTCCAAGGCGAGCATCAACCCCACAGGGCCGCCGCCGGCGATGATGACTGAGGTGTCGGGCATGGCGCTAGGCTAGGATGCGCCCCGAACCGACGCAACCTTGTTCCACGCCGCCGCCCGCACACCTGCGCTTTCCGAAAATGCCGCAATCTTCATCAGTTCTTCCAGCGTACTGTGCAACAATGCGTTGGCTTTGCCGGCGCCGCACCGCTGCCCCCAGCAAAACGCTGCAACCCCTGTAACCTACCTTCACACAAAGCGTATTGCAGTCTAGGGCAAAAATTTGCTCACGTACACATTTTTGCTGACATAATTTCCGGCGACGCCTCTTGGCGAACCTGATTCAGCACGCCTCCCCAACCATTGAGAAGCCGAACCCAGCGCATGAACGAACCAACTTCCCCATCAACAAGGCGCACGGATGTGCTCGTGGTCGGCTTAGGCCCCGTGGGCGCCGCCTGCGCCCTGCTCTGCGCTGCGCAGGGCCTTAGCGTTCGGGTGATCGAAAGGGACACCGAGATCTACAGGCAGCCAAGGGCGGTGCAGCTCGACTTCGAAGTGATGCGGCAGCTGAACCTAGTCGGCGTGGCGCAGCAGGTGCTGGCCGCAAGCTGCCCATCAACCGGCTATGAGTTCGTGAACAGCCAGGGTGAACTGCTGATGTCACGCTACCCGCCGCCTGGGGAAGCGCCCACAGGCTACCCCTACGCCAACATGTTCCATCAACCCTCTCTGGAGGCGGCGCTGCGGGCGCGTCTTGCCGGGTTCGCCAATGCGACGGTGCATCTTGGCACGGAGGCGGTGCGCTTGGCCCAGGACGAATATGGGGTGCATCTGCGCACACGCAGCACGCAGGGCGAGGACGATTTCAGCGCCAGCTACCTAATTGGCTGCGATGGCGGCCGCAGTTTTGTGCGCCAGTCGCTGGGCATCGACATGGACGATTCCGGCTTTGAGGAGCCCTGGGGGGTGGTGGATTTCAAATTGCCCGAAGGCATGCGCCAACTCAGGTCGGTCGGCGTTCAGCACTGCGACCCCGAA
>CAYGBY010000210.1:0-6171 GCA_964348115.1 uncultured Pseudomonadales bacterium | reverse complement strand
TTCTTGCCTCCACCACGCGGCCGTCGGCAGCGCCGAAATACTCCGAAGCGATCGGTATCGGAGTGGAACCGTGATAATACCAGTACGGTTGACCCCAGGCGCCGGAAGAGAACGCCAATAGCCCCCCCAACAACGCACGTAGGACCGCAGCGCGTTTCATTTGCTCAAGCATCTGTTTCTTCATCTCTGGTTTAGTCTCCAACCCGCCATGCCGCGGCGGCAAGGCGGGTTGGCTTCGGCACCATCCGCCCCAGCAAGGCTTCACGAGTTTATAGCCACTTTGAAGCCGAAACGCAACCTCACGCGCCGATTTGGCCGAACCGGGCCAACGGGCAACAGCGCCTCTCCAGGCAAATGCAGCCTCCATTTTGGGTTGATGCATGGGCGCTGGGCCAACCCAGATAGTGCTAACAGGCCCTAGTACAGGCTCGGCTCTCCGGGGGGGCGGGTTTTGAAGCGGCGGTGCAGCCATAGGTACTGGTCCGGATGCAGGCGCACCGCGGCCTCCAATGCCTGATTCAGGGTGGTGGCGTCCTGGACTGCGTCGCCGGAGGGGAAGCCGTCTGGCAGGGGCTTGAATTCCAGGGTCCAGGTCCTGCTTTCGGGGTTGCGGTGCTGGGTCAGCAGCAGCATCGGCGTTTGGTTGTGGCGGGCCAGGCGGGCGGGGGCGGTTATGGTGGCCGCCGGCAGGGCGAAGAAGGGGGCGAAAACGGAGTGCTTGGGGCCATAGTCCTGGTCTGCGGCATACCAGAGGGCGCGGCCCGCCTTTAGGCTCCGCAGGGCGCCGCGCAGGTCCTTGCGCTCGATGACGCCCTGGTGCCAACGGCGCCGGCCGCGCACCTGGATGCGCTCCCACACGGGGTTGCGGTTCTTGCGGTACATCACGTCCACCTTGCCTAGGGCAGCCAGTGGTTGGCAGGCGATGTCCAGGACGGTGAAGTGGGCGCCCAGCAGCAGCAGGCCGCGCCCCTTGGACATGGCCGCGTGGAAGTGCTGCGTCCCCGCCAGGTGGAAGCGGCTTGCCAAGTTGCAGCCGGGATGCAGCCAGGCGATGCAGGTTTCCAGAACGCCCTGCCCAGCGCCCGCGAAAGTTCTTTTTGCCAAGGCCCGAACTTCCTTCTGTCCCAAGTGGGGGAAACAGGCTTGGAGATTGGTCTGCGTCACGTGGCGACGGTGGCGGGCCAAGTGGAAGGCAAGCCAGCCTAGGCGCCTTCCCAAGGGCCAGAGCAGGGCCAGGGGAAGACGCGCGAGCAGCCAGCCCCACGCCACCAGGCACCAAGTGCCCCAGAGTCTTGGGGAGTGGATGGATGGGGGTGGCTGGCGGCGGCGGGGCATGGCGCTCGCCGCTCACAGCCTGCATGGGGCGCAGCCGCAATGGCGCACTCCTGCCTGCGCCGCAGTGGCCCTGGGCGTACGGACTGGCGCTGGCAAGGGCAGGTCCAGGTAAGGCGCGGAAGCTGGCGTCATCAGGCTGGCAGCCTTAGGTCTCGGCCATTGGCCCAAACGGCGGCGGGGGTCGCCAAGGTGGCGAGATCCTGCAAGGGGTCGTCCTGCACCAGGATGATGTCCGCGGCCAGGCCCACGTGCAGGCGACCGGTGATTTGGGCTAGGCCAAGGGCGTCCGCGGCAATGGTGGTGGCGCTGCGCAGCGCCTCTGTGGGGGACAGGGCGGCAATGTCGGCGAACACGGGCAAAGCCAGAGGCAGGTGGTGGTGGCGCACCCCTGGAATGCCTGCGTCTGTGGAGGCGATGAAAGGCACGCCCTTGCCAGCCATGTCCTGGAACGCCGCCCGCAATCGGGTCAGGGTGGGAGAGTTGGGGTTGTCCAGAAAGCGCCGCCAGCCGTAGTTGATGGTGGGCGACACCCAGATGCCCCGTTCCGCCATGTCGGCGGCCACAGCCGGGCGATAGTCCCCCGCCCAACCCGCCTTGCCCACCCAGGAACAGTGCTCGATGGTGCGCACCCCAGCCTGGGCGGCGAATTGGATGCCTTGGCTGCCGTGGCAGTGGGCCGCCACCGGCAGGTCGTGGGCGCTGGCTGCGGCGACTATGTGCGCCAATGTGGGCAGGTCGAACTGGGCCTTGGCGGGATCGCTGCCCTTGGTTATGCGCCCGCCCGTCGCCATGACCTTGATTAGGTTCACGCCGCGCCGTCGTTGCCGCTGCAGCACCGCTGTGGCCTGCTGGGCGTCCGCCGCTTCGCCGCCCCAAAAGTGGCAGTGGCCGCCGGGGCTGGTGATGGGTTGGCCGGCGCACAGCAGCCGCGGGCCCACTAGGGCGCCGGCCTCTATGCGGTCCCTGATCTCCAGTTCCAGCCAGGCGCCGCCGCCGAGATCCCGCGCCGTAGTGATGCCGGCGCCGACCATCGCAGCGGCGCGTTCGCCCATCTGCCGCAAGCGCTCCGTTCTGGCCAGTTTGCCTGGCGGGGCGCTCTGGTCGGGGTTCAGCTCCAGGTGGACATGGGCGTCCATTAGGCCTGGCAGGGCGGTAAGGCCCGCGCAGCCAATGCTGCGGCCCTTATGGCCCTTCGCCAGGGCGGCGCTTTCGCCGATGGCTTGGATGCGGCCGCCGCCAAACAGCAGGGCGTCGGCGGCCGCCACACCGTCCCCGGTCCAGATGCGCAGGTCGCGCAGCAGTGTGGCTGTCATGGCTGCGCAAGGCCTTTGGCCAGCTGCATGGTTGCCGCCAGAAGATGCGAACGCAGCGCCGCGGCCGGCGAGTTGGCGCGGTCATCCATATAGCGTCTCCGGCAGCCAGGTGGCGAGAGCTGGGAAGGCGAACAGCAGCAGCAGGAGGAGCAGCTGCAGCGCCACGAAAGGCAGGACGCCGCGATAGATGGCCCTGGTGGGCACGGACTGCGGGGTGACGCCGCGCAGATAGAACAGGGCGAAGCCGAACGGCGGGGTGAGGAACGAGGTCTGCAGGTTGACGGCGATGAGTACGCCCAGCCACACCGGATCCACCCCCAAAGCCAGCAGGGCGGGCCCCACCACAGGCACCACGACGAAGGTGATCTCTATGAAGTCCAGAATGAAGCCCAGCAGGAAGATCACCACCATGACGGCCACCACCGCACCCAGAGCGCCGCCCGGAAAGCCGTCGAACAGCCCCTGAACCACCTCATCGCCCCCCAGGCCGCGGAAGACCAACGCAAACACCGAGGCGCCGATTAGAATGAAGAACACCATCGCGGTGGTCTTGAGGGTGGACTCGCATACCGCCCGCAGCACATCCCAACTAAGGGATCGGTCCGCCAAGGCCAGCAGCACTGCGCCCAGGGCCCCGACCCCAGCGGCCTCGCTGGGGGTCGCCAACCCGCCTAGAATGCTGCCCAGCACCGCCAGTATCAGGTTCAAGGGGGCGATCAGCGCCTTGGTCAGCCGCCAAAGGCTGGATTGCCGCGACTGCGCAGGGCGACGTGGCTGCGCAGGGCGACATGGCTGCGGCTGTTCCAAGGCGTTGGCCTTCCGTTGCGCGTACGAAGCAGGATTGACGGCTCGGGGCGCCCGTTTGGGCCGCAGCACCGCCAAGGTAAACAGGTAGCTGGCGTACAGGCCCACCAGCGCCAGCCCGGGCAGCAGCGCGCCGGCGAACAGGTCGCCAATGGAGACTGTTTTGGGGGCGAACACCCCCTGCGCCAACTGCGCTTGGCTGTAGGCGTTGGAAAGCACGTCGCCGAGCAGCACCAAGGCGATGGAGGGCGGAATGATCTGCCCCAGGGTGCCGGTGGCGCTGATGGTCCCGGTGGCCAGGGCCGGGTCATAGCCTTGCCGCAGCAGGTTGGGCAGGGCCATCAGGCCAAGGGTCACCACCGTTGCCCCCACAATGCCGGTGCTCGCCGCCATCAGGGCGCCCATGAAGACTACGCCAAGGCCCAAGCCGCCGGGCAGGGCGCCCAACAACTGCGACAATGCCGCCAGCAGGCGTTCGGCGATGCGCGTCTTCTCAAGCACCACTCCCATGAAGACGAACAGGGGCACGGCGATGAGGGTCTGGTTGGTCAGGATGCCGAAGATGCGCGCCGGCAGGAAGTTCATGACGCCCAAGTCGAAGACGCCAAGGCCGGCCGCCGCCAAGGCGAACAGGAAGGATGCGCCAGCCAAGGTCAGCGCTACCGGATAGCCCAGCAGCAATAGCCCGAAAACCAGGGCGAACAGCAGGGAAAGGGCCAAGGCTTCCATAGGCGCCGCCTAGTGTGCTGTCCCGCAAGTAAGTGTGATTATTCGTGGACCTTTTGGCCCCGGGCCGCGTTGCTCCTCCTTGTGTGGGGCCCGCCACAGGGCGTCGTCGCGCCTTGCGGGGAGCCAAACCGGCCTGGCGACCAAAACCCACTTGCTTGCGGGACAGCACACTAGCTGCGCAGGATCTTCAGCAGTTCGCTCAGCCCCTGCAGGAGCAGCAGCGCCGCCATCACCGGAATGAGCGTCTTCAACAGGAAGATGCCCTGAATGCCGCCGACCTCCGCAGATCCCTCCAGCACCCGCCAGGAGGCCGCCACATAGGGCAGGGAGGTGAGAAAGATGACCGCCGCCGTCGGCAACAGGAACGCCAAATGACCGAATGCGTCCACCCGCCGCCGCCAGCGGGGCGGCATGGCGTTGTGCAGGATGTCCACCCGCACATGCCCGCCCTCCTTCAAGGTGTAGGCGATGCCCAACATCAGCACCAGGCCGTGCAGGTAGCCGACCCCCTCCTGCAGCAGGATGGTGTTCTGCCCGAAAGCGTAGCGCAGGGCCACCAGGGCGCCTGTGGCGGCGGCCATCAGCGCCGTCAGCCAGGCCGTGGCGCGGCCCAGATGGTGATTCAGCCGGTCTATGTGATGGCTGAGGCGGCTCACGCGGGCGCCGCCGTGGTTTCCAGGACGACGGCGACGAACAGGGCCAGCCCAACCCAGGCGTTGTTGAGGAAGGCGCGGAAACAGCATTCCGGCGCCCGCCGGCGGATGAGCAGTTGCTGGTGGACGAACAGCCCTAGAATGACGCCAAGCCCTAGGACATAGGCGGCGCCGAAGCCGTAGCGATTGCCCAGCAGCGCAAAGCCGAGCAGCGCCCCGCCTTGCAGCAGGCCCACCATCAGGCGGTCCGCATCGCCGAACAGGATGGCGGCGCTCTTGATGCCGGCCTTAAGGTCGTCCGCCCGATCCACCATGGCGTACAGGGTGTCGTAGGCCACAATCCACATCAGGCTGGCGACGAAAAGCAGCCAGCCCTCGGGCGGCACCTCGCCCAGCACGGCGGCGAAGGCCATCAGGATGCCCCAGCTGAAGGCCGCCCCCAGCACCAGCTGCGGCAGATGCGTCCAGCGCTTAGCGAACGGATAGAGCACCGCCACCCCGAACCCGCCCAAGGCGAGCCAGCGGGCCGATGCGTTCAGCCACGCCAGCAACGATAGGGCGACGAGGCTCAAGGCCGCAAATAGGGCCAGGGCCTGCCGCCGGTTGAGGACGCCGCTGGCCAGCGGCCGGTTGCGGGTGCGGGCCACCAGGGGGTCCAAGCGCCGGTCCGCCAGATCATTGACCACGCATCCGGCGGCGCGCATCACCAACACTCCCAATGCGAAGACGACGATCAGGTCGACTGGCGGCGTTCCAGCCGCCGCCAGCCAGAGCGCCGCCAAGGTGGGCCACAACAGCAGCAGGCTGCCGATGGGCTTGTCTAGGCGCATGAGTTGCGCCCAAGGACGCAGGTTGGCTAATGCGGCTTGCACAACGGCGATTGTGCGGCGCTGGTCGCCGCTGGTCAACCGCGGCGGCCTATGGCGGGGAAGCGCGGTTTCGCCGCAACGAAACAGTGTTCCTAAGCGCACCGCCAGGCCGCTTGGATGGCGGCAATGGCTCAGTTTGACTTTGCTAGGGAACCTCTGAACAAGTCGCGTTCGCCCAGCGCCCCGCTGTTTGCGGGCGGAGATGGCGTTGCGGCCAAGGGAAGGCGACCCGCAGAGCAGGCATTCCACAGTCCGTGCGCCGCGGGGCGCCCTTCGGGAGGGCCTAAAGGGCGCGCTGGCTGTGTTGCGGCTCATTGTGTGGGGCCTGCCACACGGCTTCGCCGCGCCTTGCCATCACGCCCTTTAGGCTCCTCTGGGCTTCCGGGACTTGTTCAGAGGTTCCCTAGCTGAACGAACAGGTGGAAAAGTACTTGCAAAACGCACAATGAAGCTGGTTGTGGTTGCGGC
>CAYGBY010000209.1:0-6277 GCA_964348115.1 uncultured Pseudomonadales bacterium | reverse complement strand
TTGCCATCACGCCCTTTAGGCTCATCTGGGCTTCCGGGACTTGTTCAGAGGTTCCCTGGCGCCCTAGCCGTAACTCTCCGTCAGGGCGGGAAACGCACCGGCTTGGATGTCCTGGGCGAAACGATTGACCGCCTCCGCCACCAAGCGGCGGCCGTTGGCGTAGCGGCGCAGAAACTTGGGCTTGAAGTTGGGGTTCATGCCCAGCATGTCCTGCAGCACCAGCACTTGGCCGTCCGTGTCGGGCCCGGCGCCGATGCCGATGGTGGGGATGGACAGACGCTCCGTGATGCGCTGCGCGAGGTTCCGGGGAACACATTCCAACACCAAGGCGAAGCAGCCAGCCTCCTGCAGGCGCAAGGCGGAATCCAGGATGCGGGCCGCCTGGCCGTGGTTGCGGCCCTGCACGCAGTGGCCGCCACATGCCTGCACCGATTGCGGCGTCAAGCCCAAGTGGCCCATCACCGGCACGCCGGACTCCACGATATGGGCGGTGAGCTCCGCCTGACCGGCCTCCCCCTCCACTTTCACCGCATTCGCCCCAGCCCCCATAAGCGCCTGCACCGCCTCCATGGCGAAACCCCGGCCTTTGCGCATGGACAGGAAGGGCATGTCCCCCAAGACGTATTTGTCCGGCGCACCGCGCCGCACGGCCTGTGTGTGGACAGCCATCATCTCCACGGTGGCGTGGATGGTGCTGTCAAAGCCATGCATCACCATGGCCAGACTGTCCCCCACCAGCAGACAGTCCACTTCGGTTTCGTTGAGCACCTGCGCGGACCAGAAGTCATAGCAGGTGATCATGGAGATGCGGTTGCCCTTCAGCTTGCGCCGGGCGAAGTCAAGTGTGTTCAAGATGGCGTCCTCCAGCAAGTCCGCAAGGCGGGAAGGAACCCTGGACGCAAATGCGGCAAGACGCCGCCCCTATGCCGTGGGGCAAGCCAAGCGCGAAGCGATCGCCATCAAAAAGCACGGGTACCTGTCCAAGCCAAGGGATCAAGTCCTAGCGATTAATCAATGCTGTCGCCGCCCCAGCTGCCGGACAACCGCCGGCCCGCCGAGGCGCAAAGATCTCCGCCCAAGCAACTTGGGTCGGAGTCAAGGCCAAGACTAGGACAAATGGCGGACGAAGTAAAGCCGCAAGCCAACATGGCCGCGGCTGATTGAATCTTTCGAGAAACCACCATGGAATCAACCGATTAGATCGAATGGCATCCTATCTTCAAGAACCGAAGTGCTCGTCCGAAAACCACTGTCCGATCAATGCAGTACCTGGATGGCGCTTCGATCTCGGCACCGACAACGAATTTCCGCGCCAACATGGCGGCAATTCTCATTGTGGCTTTCAGCCCCTCCACAGGAAGGATTAGCCGGTCGATTTGGCCCGATTTAAGCTGGAAATGCGAAGTGTTGCGCACCGAACAGTGAAGTTGGGACCAAAATGAGAATTCCCGCCAACATGGAGAACTTCGAGCAGGGGATACCGGCATCCCTTAAATGAGCGATCAGGACGCCCGGACGGGGCCGATTGGGAGTCTTGACCGACTTTGCGATAGTCTTGGCGGGGTGTCATGGCAAAGTAGCGGTGTTCGCTGTGGACGATTCCTCCACAACGACCGAGTGGTCCCCGGGGCGATGGTGGGCCGTTCAGGGCCTGTTTTGGCTTTGCCTGTCGGCCATTACCTTTCTGACCCTGACAGTTTGGTACGCAACCATCGAGTGGCCCCATGTGCTGCACACGCTCCTGCAGGGCGTCATGGGTCTCGCGCTGTCCTGGCCTCTCCACCGGATCCTGCAGGCCGCCGGAACGCCCAAAACCGTTCGCCGTGCGGCCATCGTCGTGACGGCGGTGGCGGGCATTGCACTGGTTTGGACACTGGCGCGCATGGTCACCTTCATGTGGATGACCGGCGCAACCGGCCTGTGGGCCGACTTCGGCGGATGGTATTTCGGCGCCATCTTCATCTTCCTGTGTTGGGGCGGGCTGCACTACACCATCCACTATTATCGGTTGCTGCAGGTCGAGCAACAGAAGGTGCTGAAGGCGTCGGCCCGCTCCCTGCAGGCCGAGGCCTTGGCCAAGGAGGCGCAACTGAAGATGTTGCGCTACCAGCTGAACCCGCATTTTCTCTTCAACACGCTCAATGCGGTGGCTGCGCTGGTGCGTTTGGGGGACGCGCGGCGTTCCCAGGAAATGATCGCGCGGCTCGCCAGATTTCTACGGTATTCTCTGGACTCCGACCCACTGGACTTGGTGCCTCTGGAAACGGAACTGGACATGCTCAGGCTGTATCTGGATATCGAACTAACCCGCTTTGGCGAACGTCTGAAAATTTATCTGGATATCGGCGACGAGGCCCGATCGGCGCTGGTGCCCAGCCTGTTTCTGCAGCCCCTGGCGGAAAACTCGATCAAATACGCCATCGCTCCCTGTGAGGAAGGCGGCAGCCTGAGCGTTGCCGCCCGGGTCGTGGATGAGACTCTGCGCATCGAAGTCAGCGATACCGGCTCTGGCCTGCGCCCGCAGGATTTGCGCAACGGCCGGGGAGTGGGCCTGAAGAACACGCGGGAACGCCTGGATGCCCTGTACGGGGACAACCACACCCTGAAATTCACGCAGCGCGGCGAGCGCCTGGTCGTGGGCATCGCCCTGCCGTATCGATGCTGCGGGAACGCACGGCAAAGGTTGCGGCCGGTGGCGGCGTCAGGCTGATGGTCCGCCCGCTGCGCACCCTGGTGGCGGACGACGAACCCCTGGCGCTGCGTCTGCTTTGCGCATCCATCGAAGCTTGCGGCGCGGCCGACATTGTGCAGCTTTGCCGCAACGGCCGCGAAGTGGTTCGGGCCGCCCGCGAGCTGGAGCCGGACCTGCTGGTGTTGGATGTCGAGATGCCGGGCATGAGCGGATTCAGCGCGGTGCGCGCACTGCAGGCGGATACGCTGCCGCTGGTGATCTTCGTGACCGCCTTTTCGCAATACGCCGTGGACGCCTTCGAGATCAACGCGGTGGACTATGTGCTCAAACCCATCGACGACGGCAGGCTCGCCAAGGCGATGCAACGGGCCACGCGCCGGTTCGCCGCCCGCGCGGAAGAGCAGGCGGCGGCGGACAAGGGCAGGATTGTCGATGCCACCTTGCGCATCGCCCCGGAACACCCCAGCCATGCCATCGCCAATTGGCAGGCCAGCCGACGCATCGCCGTGCGGGAGGGGCCCCGGACGGAGTTTCTGGAGTGTCGGGAAATCGTCTGGGTCGACGCCGCCGGCGACTACATGTGCCTGCACGACGGGCACGGAAAAACGCACGTAATCCGTTCAACCATGCGCGATCTTCTGCTGCGCATCGACGATCCCCGGTTCGTGCGGGTGCATCGCTCCACGGCAGTCAATCTTGATCGGATAAGACGCGCCCGGTCCCTCGGCAAAGGCGAATACCGGCTCACCATGCGCGGCGGCGGCGTGGTCAAGGTCAGCCGCAGCTACAGGACAGCGATTCGCGAGTACTTGGACCACATATCGGTCTAGGGAACCTCTGAACAAGTCCCGGAAGCCCGGAGGAGCCTAAAGGGCGTGATGGCAAGGCGCGGCGAAGCCGTGTGGCTTGCCTCCCACACAATGAGCCGCAACACGGCCAGCGCACCCTTTAGGCCCTCCCGAAGGGCGCCCCGCGGCGCGCGGACTGCGGAATCCCCGCCGCGCTGCGGGTAGCCTTCGCATGGCCGCAACGCCATCTCCACCCGGAAACAGCGGGGCGCTGGGCAAACACGACTCGTTCAGAGGTTCCGCAGTGCCTGCGGGATGCTGCTGCGAAACCTCGTGTTCTATGTTGTAACTGCTTGATATGAATAAATTTATGCTCTGGAAAACGGCGCTGATCGGGCGGCCGTCGAGGGTGGGGCGGGAATTGGGGCCGATACTTCCACTTCGTCGCAGGGCGAGTCCAACTTGTCGCAAGCCGGTTTAGTTCAACGCCGCTTTGTGACATGTTTATCTTGCAATTTTCCATGCGACTACAGCGTACTCATAGGGTGGCACCAACAATGCGCGGAAATCAGTGGGCTAAGAAACCAATATCGGCTGGTGTTTCTCTGGCGATTAGCGGTTTGGCGGGTCTTCCCGTCTATGCTGCCCAAGCCGCGGACGGCGTGGTCATCGAGGAGGTCGTTGTTAAGGGAATCAGGGCCAGCCTGCGGCAGGCGGTGGACACCAAGCGGGATTCACTGGGCGTGGTCGACGCCATCACCTCCGAAGACATCGGCAAGTTCCCCGACACCAACCTCGCCGAATCCCTGCAGCGCATCACCGGCGTGTCCATCGATCGTGAGCGGGGCGAAGGCTCGCGGGTGACGGTCCGCGGCTTTGGCCCGGACTTCAACTTAGTGACGTTGAACGGCCGCCAAATGCCCACCCACAGTGGTTTCGGTCGTTCATTCGACTTTGGCGACTTGGCCGCGGAAAGCGTATCCGGCGTCGAGATCTACAAAACCGGCCAGGCGGACGTGCCGACTGGCGGCATTGGCGCAACGATCAACATCAAGACGACGCGCCCGCTGGAAAACCCCGGGTTGACCGCCAATTTCGGCGCCAAGGCCGTGCGGGACAACTCAACCGTCGAGGGCGACGACTACACGCCGGAGTACTCGGGCATCTATAGCCAAACATTTTTCGACAACACAGTGGGCGTTGCGGTTTCGGCAAGCTATCAGGAACGCCACGCGGGTGCGGCGACCGCATCCAATACAACTTGGCACGAGCGTGACGGGGCCAGCATTCCCGACAACGGGCAACAGACCAATCTCCCTTCTGAAGGGGATATCGTCGCCCTGCCCCAGCAGATCGTCTACCAGTTGGACGAGTGGGAACGGGAGCGCATCAACGGCCAGCTAACCCTGCAATGGCGCCCGGCGCCCACCGTGACGGCGACGCTGGACTATACGATGGCGGATCTGGAGCTGGACCATCGCTACAACAATATGTCGATCTGGTTCAGCCCCACGGGCCAGTCCGGCACTTGGTCCGACGGCCCCATTGTTTCTCCCCTGGTTTATTCGGAAAGCGACAACCAGCCCGACATGCCCATGGGCGCGGGCGTCGAGGCCTCCCAAAACGAAATCGACTCCCTGGGCTTCAACCTGCTGTGGGATGTAACCGACCGCCTGTCATTGGAATTCGACTACCACGATTCCACCTCGGAGCGCTCGCCCAACAGCCCCTTTGGCAGTTCGGCGGTAATCACCATTGCGAGCTTTGCGCGGCAATCCGCATCGGTGGACTATAGCGACGACATCCCGGTCACCACCGTCACCACCAACGACCCCCTTTCCCCCGACGACATGCAGATCACAGGCTCGGTTTTCTCCAATAGCTGGGCCAAGATGGACGTCGAGCAGGCTCGCTTGCGGGGGAACTGGGCATTTAGTGAACTGACCAGCATCGACTTCGGCGCCTCGCTCACGGAAGTGAACAACTTCGAGTCGGGCAACAACGTGCAACGCAACACCTGGGGGCAAAACCAAGCGTCGGCCTTTGGCTCCATTGCAGACCTGATGGTGCCCGCTTCCCTTGCAGACGTATTCGACGAAATATCCGGCGGCGAGCGGGTCACCAACAATTTCTTCCTCTTCGACATGGAAGAGGTGGCCGAGCGCGGCGAGTTTCTGCAGCAATTGCCTGTCGGCGATTCGTATCACCTGCCCACGGCTTTGACCGACGGTGACTGCGGCACGGGTTTCTGTGCGGACAGCGACCCGGGGTTCGGCAATCAATTTGAAGAGGAATCCATTGCCGCCTATGTGCAGTTCAACCACGGCGGCAATGTTTTCGACCGCCCCTACAACATGCGGGTGGGTGTGCGCTACGAGGAAACGGATGTAACCTCCAGCGCGGAATCGGTGGACTACGTGCGCATAGATTGGGCCTCCACCAATGAATTCACCGCAATCGAAGCGGACCAGCTGATCCCGTCGGGGCTGGAAGCCACCTACGACGTGGTGTTGCCCAGCTTCGACGTTGATGTGGAGGTCATTGACGACCTCAAATTGCGCTTTTCCTATAGCGAAACGATCGCCAGGGCCGGCTATGGCGATCTGCGGGGCAATCTTTCCATTGGCTCCATACTGCGGGTCGTGGAGGGCGAACACATCGCGGACGGGTCCGTCGGCAACCCGGGCCTGAAACCGCACGAATCAGACAACTTTGATCTGTCCCTGGAGTGGTACTACGGCGAAGCCAGCTACGTTTCCGTGGGTTACTTCAACAAGTCGGTGAAGAACTTCGTCAC
>CAYGBY010000208.1:0-6284 GCA_964348115.1 uncultured Pseudomonadales bacterium | reverse complement strand
AGCTTAGCGGTTGTTGCTGGTTTGGTTCCGGTGCGCTTGTGGGGCGTTGCGCGCCAGCGTACAATTGCTCTTCTTTGCAGGGCCGTTAGCTCAGTTGGTTAGAGCAGCGGACTAATAATCCGTGTGTCCTGGGTTCGAGTCCCAGACGGCCCATTATTCCGAAGGTGTATTTGCCGGGCAACTGCGCTATGGTTGGCTGGTGTTTGCGCTGCAGGATGGTTTCCATGCGCCCACTTCGCTGGTCCCTTTGCGTGCTTGGCCTCATGCCTTTGCTGCCTGCGTCCGCAGCCTGGGCGGACATCCCGCGCACCGCTGCCGGCGTTCCCGACCTGAGCGGCACCTACGACATCGCCACCCTGACCCCCTTGGAGCGGCCGGACGCCTATGGCGATGCGTTGTTCATCACGCCGGAGCAGGCGAAAAAGCTGGCGGCGGAAGCCAACGCCTTCGTCGCGGGCTTGGAGCGCGACAGCGACCCCGACCGGGGGGCCCCGCCCGCAGGCGGGGACGGCTCCACCGGCGCCGCCGGCAACGTGGGCGGCTACAACACCTTTTGGATAGACAACGGGGACGACGCCTTCATGATCGATGGCAAGTTCCGCACCTCCATCATCTACGATCCGCCCAACGGCAAGCTGCCCAAACTCACCGCCCAAGGGCAGGCGCGACGGGCGGCGGTGTTCGCCAGCTTCGGGCAGAACACCGGCACCGCCTGGTGGCTGGGCCGCGCTGGCGAAGGCCCCTACGACAACCCGGAGGCCCGTCCCTTGGGAGAGCGTTGCCTGGCCGCCTTCGGCTCCTCCTCCGGGCCGCCCATGCTGCCGGTGCTGTACAACAACCTCAAGCGCGTCATCCAGACGGTTGATCACCTGATGATCCTCAACGAAATGGTCCATGACGCGCGCATCATCCCCCTGAACGCCGAACATAGGGGCGGGGAGCGCAAGTGGCTGGGGGAATCAGTGGGCCGTTGGCAGGGGGATACGCTGGTGGTGGAGACCAGGAACTTCCGCGCCAAGTCAGGCCTGTACCTGTTCGGCGCCACGGAGCATCTGCAGGTGCAGGAACGCTTCACCCGCCAGCAGGACGGCAGCCTGCTGTACGCCTTCACCGTGACCGACAACACCGCATGGGAGCAGCCTTGGTCCGGTGAATTCCCTTGGCCGGCCACGGACGCCAAGGTGTATGAGTACGCCTGCCACGAGGGCAACTACGCTTTGGGCAACATTATGCGCGGGGCGCGGCTGCTCGAAGCGGATGCCCAGGCTCAAGGCTCGGAGTAGCCCGCTCAGCGCTGCTCGTAGAACACATGGCGATGGTCCGAGCTGCGGGCTAGGGTGCGGTCCAAGGCCTCCAGATAGGGGCTGCGCCTGGCCGGCGCCCCATTGACTGTTTCCAGGCGCAGCCGCCGCCGCACCTTGGCCAGATGCTGCACAGGCGCCGTTATGCTGTCCATTTGCCCATGGTCCGGCGCCACCAGGAAGTGCAGCCTTTGCCCGTTGTTCCGCACCACCAAGGCGAGGTCGCCGTCCAGGAAGCTTAGGTAGTTGCCCGGCCGACGGGCGGGCAGTTCCGGCCAATCCAGGGACAGCCCGCAGGGGGAGGCCGGGTCCAGGGCGCTCATCCACAAGCAGACGGGCGCCTGCTGGCGGCGGAACAGATGCAGGGCGCCGGCGGTGATGAACTGCGGGCCGGACAGGCCGGTGAAGAAATAGCCGGCGGTCACCTCCCCAGCCAGCTCCATGATGCGCAGCGCCCTGAACAGGGCGCTCCAGCGGGCCTCGGGACGCGCCGCCTCGCGGTTGACGATTTCCCGGCAGAGCCAGCCGTAGCGATCCAGCAGGGTGCGCAGCAGTTCCTTGGCGGCCTCCAGGCGCTCCACGGCATCCGAGGGGGGTGGCGCGGGTTGGTTCAAGCGCCAGTTGCCGGGCCAACCCTGGGCGGCGGCGCGGGCTCGGCGGCGGGCGGACGCGCTCGCCGGGGCAAGCTGGTAGTTGCGCGAGGCGCCCAGGCGCAGCGGAGCTAAGCTGTCCGTCACCAGGGCGCCGGACCAGACCGCCCGCCACCAGCGTTCATTGAAGGCCGCAGCAGGGGTTCCGGCCCGGTCGCTGAGTTGATGGAAGCCGTAGCGGGCCTGCTGGTCCTGGAACAGGTGGGCAAGCTCGCCGCATGTGGCGAGGGCGGCCTCGCCGGTGTGCAGGGGCGCATCCTCGCCCTGGCATAGGATGATCCGCCCGGGCCCGGCGCCCAGCCAGACGATTTGCTCCCGGCTGGCCAAGTCATCGAGTTGTTGGGTGGAGAAGCCGGCAAAACGCGCCCCCAGCAGGTCGTGCAGCCAACTGTCCACGGGCGCTGCATAGCCGCTCAGCCGCTCCAGCGCCGCCAAGGCCGCGGCATCGGACCAAGGCTGTCCGAAACCCTGCCATGCGGCCAGGAAGCCGGGCAGTTGTTGGACCGGCTTGGCCAGCACTTCCGGGCGGCCACGGGCGCGCTGCAGACGCAGCAGGGCGTCTAGATTGTCCGCGTCGCAAAAGTGGGGAACATCGCTGCCGATGACCAGCACAGTGTCCACCCAGGCGCCGGACGCCACCAAGGACTGCGCCACTTCATGCAGGTCGGCGCCCGCTGCAGCGGGCTTCAGGGGCGGCAGCAAAGCCTCGATTTGCGCTAGGGTGCGGGGGCCGTAGAAAGATAGGATCTCGCTCAGGAGGTCCGCCAAGGAACGGGCGTCCGCCACCACCGGGAAGTCTTTCGGCCCGATGAGCGCCGCGCACAGTCCGGTGTCCACCAAGCAGTGCGCCAACTCCAAATGCGCCACCCAGGCTCTTGCCGAACCTTCCCTGGCCGCTGCGTAGCCCCCTGCCTGGGCGCCATCACCCAACCCCCCATCAGTGGCCGTCCCGCCTTGCTGTTCCGCGTTCTTGTGGCTGCGGTGAGGGTCGGAATGCGGCTTCATTGGTGAAGCTGCGTTCGGCGGCGCCGCGAATCCGGCCTCCGCCGTGAAGAACCGCACCAAGCGCTCGTGCTCGATGTCGGGGGGCCATTCCTGCGCCGGGGTCAACACCCGCTCCTTGGCCCATTCCAGCCAGTCATCCGGGTGCTGCGGCGCATAGCCCTCCGTCCGGCGCTGCCGCTTGGCCTCGAAGGCGGCGATCACCTCGGGCTGCAGGCGCGGGCGCAAGTCCTCATCGCGCACGGCTTGGCGAATCAGGTCGTCGTGCAGGCTGCTCGGGCTGTCGCGTTCCGGCGCATCGTCCGCGTACATATAGCGGCTGATGTGGTCGAAGCTGAGGTTTCTGGCGAAGGGACTGGGTGCGCTGGTGGCTGTGCAGGACCAGCCAATGGCGCCGTCGGCCACCGCCGCCAACTGGCCGCGCAGGGCGGGCAGGTCGAACTCATCCACCAGACAGGTGCGCCAAGTCTCCAGCAACACGGGGAAGTCCGCGTACTTCTTGGTGGCCGTCATCAGCTTCTTGGCCTGCAGGCGGCTCATCCACAGCGGCAGGCGATGGTTGAAGCGGCGCTTGGCCAGCAGCAGCGCCCGGCCGGCGCACTCACGGAAGCGGGCGCCGAAGAAGCCGGAACGCTCCAGGGACTCACGCAGCAAGCTGTCTAGGTTTTCCGGCGTCACTAGGCTCAGCACTTCCTCAGGGGGCAAACGATGCTTGTAGCGAATGATGATGGCGTCGTCGTCCGCATGAATTTCCGGCACGCTGTCATGGGCCTGCCGCCAAGCCGCCTCCAGCGCCAGGGCCCAGGGCCGGTTGAGCCGTCCGCCCCAGAAGCTGTGGATGACCATATGCTTGGGCGCGTCGGGGCCAAGGTAGCCGTC
Source organism: uncultured Pseudomonadales bacterium (assembly GCA_964348115.1). Classification (GTDB taxonomy): domain Bacteria; phylum Pseudomonadota; class Gammaproteobacteria; order Pseudomonadales; family Azotimanducaceae; genus Azophilus. The sequence goes on along the minus strand of CAYGBY010000208.1, from coordinate 2,452 downwards.
CGGTCCGGACTGCACCTGCTCGAACAGCAGATGGCGGCGATGCGGCAGGGCGGCGTCGGTGTGCCGTCGTTGGCGGCCGAGGTAGTCGGTCAGCGCCGCGGCTGCCGATGGGTCAAAGCCGTGCCTTTGCGTGAGCGTGGCGGCCAGAATGTCTCCGGCGCCGCTGGCGAGTTCCCCTTCGGCGGTCTCCAGAAAGCGCTGGATGCGTTGCGAGAAGTGGAAGCTGCGGTTTTGCGCCTCGTTGCGCCAGAAGGGCGGTGCGCTGTTGCCCGGTTTGGCCGGGCGCACGATGACGTCATTGTGGGTGATGCGCCGGATCTGCCAGTTCTGGGTGCCCAGGGTGAAGGTCTGGCCGGTGGCGGCCTCCCAGACGAACTCCTCGTCCAGTTCGCCGATGACGGCGCCCGTGTCTTCGTAGCGCAACTGATAGTAGCCGCGGTCCACTATGGCGCCGCCGGCGTTGTACAGGGCCAACAGGGCGCTGCGCCTTGCGCGCGCCGTGCGGTTGATGCGATCGTAGGCGATGCGCGGCTCAAGCTCGCGCACCCGGGCGCCGGCGTAGCGGCCGGCGAGCAACTCCAGCACCAGATCGAACTGCTCCCTAGGCAGCTTGCGGTAGGGGGCGCTGGCGCGCAGCAGGGCGAAGATGTCGTCCACCGGCCAAGTTTCATCCGCGCATAGCGAAATGATGGTTTGGCAGAGAATGTCCAACGGGTTCTCCAGGGGCGTCAGGGGCTCCAAGTCCCGCATGGCCACCGCTTCGGCCAGCGCCGCCGCCTGCAGCAGATCCTGGGAGTGGGTGGGGTGAAGGACGCCGCGGCTGACCTCGCCTACGCCGTGCCCGGCCCGCCCGACGCGCTGCAGGGTGGCGGCGATGGAGGGTGGCGACTGCACCAGCACCACTTCATCGAGGTGGCCGATGTCGATGCCCATCTCCAGGGAGCTGGTGGCGACGATGGCGCGCAGTTCCCCAGCCTTCAGGCGCCGCTCCACCTCCGTGCGGATGTCCCGGGCCAGCGAGCCGTGGTGGGCGTAGGCCAAGGGGCTGGGCTGGTTCGCGTTGATCTTTGCGGTGATCTTCTCCGCCAGGGCGCGGCTGTTGGTGAAGAACAGGGTGGCGCGGTTGCCTTGGATGCGTGTCCTGAAGTGGGGGGACAGCGCATCCCATAGGCTCCGCCCGTCGGCTGGCGCAGCTAGGGCCTCTTCCGGGCAGCACACCTGCAGGGCGATCTTCTTGTCTTGCTGCGCCGCGTCGCCGTCCGCTGCTGGGGTGGATTGCCCCCCGGCGACGATGGCCACTGGGCGGGGCCCGGCCGCGCCGCCGCCAGCCCGTGCGCCGCCATAGCCGCCGATGTAGCTGGCCACCGCTTGCAAAGGGTGAACCGTGGCGGATAGGGCGATACGCTGAAATTCCCCGGCCAAGCGCGCGAGACGCTCCACGGAGACCATGAGCTGGGCCCCCCGGCGGTTGTCGACCAAGGCGTGGATCTCGTCCAGGATCACGGTCTTCAAGCCCGCCAAAGCCTGCCGTCCACGCACCCTGGTGAGCAGCAGCATCAGGCTTTCCGGGGTGGTGATCAGGATGTCCGGGGGGCGGCGCAACATGCGTTGCCGTTCCCCTTGGGGGGTGTCGCCGGAGCGGGTCAGCACCCGCAGGCGCGGAAACCGATGGCCTTCGCGCAGTTCCTGCAGGGGCGTCAGCAGGTTGCGCTGAATGTCGTTGTTCAGCGCCTTCAGCGGCGAAACGTACAGCACCCGGGTCTGGCCCGGTCGCCAGGCGCCGGTCGCAAACTGGTGCAAAGCCCAGAGAAATGCGGTCAGCGTCTTGCCGCTGCCGGTGGGCGCGGTGGCCAGCACATGCTCCCCGGCGGCGATGCGCGGCCAAGCCTGCTGCTGCACCGCCGTGGGCGCAGCAAAGCGCTGGCTGAACCAAGCCTGCAGAGCGGGATGGAAGTTTTCCAACGGCGCCGTCATCGCCGCCAGCATATTGCAACAAGGGGCGCGATGGGTCGCTGAATGTTGCTCCATTTCAGCATGCTGACCGCAAATCCCCGGGCCCCAACCAGCAATGCCCAGCCCTGAGGTCCGGCACGGCCTTCACGAAAGCGTCGTCCGTATGCCGGCGGACCATTCACCCAGCTTAAAAATGGGAGCTATATATTTTTCGCCCCAAATGCGGCTTTGAACACTTGGTCTGGGGGACTTAAACTTCTGGACGGCGATGAGTGTTGACGTTAGTCACGCCAACGATCCGTCAAACGGGTCGCGGACTCCAATGGGAGTCAACGATATAAGCCCCTAATCAATGGTGTTAAGGAACCTCTGAACAAGTCCCGGAAGCCCAGAGGGGCCTAAAAGGCGTGATGGCAAGGCGCGGCGAAGCCGTGTGGCTTGCCCTCCACACAATGAGCCGCAACACAGCCAGCGCGCCCTTTAGGCCCTCCCGAAGGGC
>CAYGBY010000207.1:0-6419 GCA_964348115.1 uncultured Pseudomonadales bacterium | reverse complement strand
ATCGGCCGCCCTTCGACAAATCGATACGCTCGCGCCGCTTGAAGGCGTGGTAGTTGGTGATGACGATCTTGGCGCGCTCCAGATCGGGGAGCATGTCGCCCGGCACCAGTTCGCGACTCTGATAGTAGCTGTCTGGGTCATTCGGCTGCAGGACGCGCAGACGATCCCGAATGGTCAGGCCCGGCGCCACGATCAGGAAGCCTCGGGTGAACCTCCTGCTCTGTGGGTGACGAACGGCGTTGATGGTCTGCCACGCAATCAGCATCGCCATCACAGTGGTCTTGCCGGCCCCCGTCGCGAGCTTCAGCGCCATGCGCATGAGTTCGGGGTTGGCGTCGTTGTTGGCGTTGGCAAGGTGTTCCAGGAACCGCTTGCCCGCGTTTCCCGCCTGCGGCGCCACCTCGGTAAGCCAGATGGCGGTTTCCGCGGCCTCAACCTGGCAGAAGAACGGGCGTATGCCACTGAATTTGTAATGGCGCCAGTGTTGCAGCAGCCGCGCCGTTTCCGGCGTCACGCGCCACTGGCTGGCGTTCGGCAGCCGGCGCCAGCGATCGACCTCCTGACGAATGCCGTTGACGATGGCGGTGTGATCGTAGGCTTGCCGCTCGGTAGAGAGTCCCCTGCCCTCGTCAAACAGCAGCGAAGACTGCTCCTTTGATCCCTTGCGCTTCCTGGGCTTTGGAATCGGCGTGATGAACTCCGCCCCCCGTCGCGCCTTGATGATCTCTTGGGTTGGCTGACCGGCAGCATCGAGTTCCCAATGCCGCGATGGGTACTCGTAGGGCGAGTTCAGTATCGGCCGCTCGAAGAACCGGTTATCCACGCCCGCCTTCAAGCACGACCGCCGCGCCCATGCCGCTTTCCAGGCGACTGTCACTCCGTGGGTGACCGCCGTAGGCCGGGATGCGTGAAATGGATGACGGTGTTTCCAGGCCCCGCAACGCCCCCAGGCCGAGATTGATCGCGCACACCGCCATTCCCTGCTGTCTGTCCCACATGTTCATATCATCGAGATTATAGCGTATGGGTGATGGCTACTCCCCAAGCAACAACAGCGGACGAGATTCGACGCCTAATCCACAAGAACACGTTCATCAAAGCAAACAATCGCGCTTGGCTCCACCGAGCGTGGAAAAGTCCTGCAGCCAGCACCACCCCTTGCATCCACCAACGATGATTGGTGAAATATCCCCCGTGACAAACACCATGATCAGCCACTAGGCGAAGTGCGGAGGCCAGCATGACGGCCAGCGATGAGGGCAGCCTGGACTTCTACGGCTACCGCAGGAAGTTCGCGGTGCTGGTGCCCTCCACCAATACGGCCGTTGAGGCTGAATACCACATGATGAAGCCCCGCGGGGTGGTGCTGGCCACCCGCGGCTGCGTGATTCCACCCTTTGCGGTGAAGAACGAGGACGACTTCGTCAACATGGTGCGGGCCATCGGCGCGGCCACGGAGCAAGGCCTGCGCGACGCATTGACCTGCAGGCCGGACCACGTCATTTTCGGCTACTCCGCGGAAACCTTCTGGGAAGGCAAGGAGCGCTCCGATCGGGAGTTCCGCAAGTACAACGACATCGCCCAAGCAGAGGGGGGCTGCAACATCACTTTCGGCGCCCAAGCCATTCTCGATGCGCTGGCCTGCTATCCGGGCGTACGGAAAATCGGCGTCGTCACGCCCTATATGCCAGTGGGCGACGGCATGGTGGTGAAGTTTCTCAACGACATCGGCTACCAAGTGGCGGCCATCAGGGGGCACTGCTCGCCCGGGCCTGTGGAGATCGCCTGGGAGCCCTTCGGCAAGACGCGCGAACTGGTGCGGCAAGTGGACGGGGACGATGTGGACCTGATTCTGCAGGCCGGCACCAACCTGTACTTCGTGGCGCTCGCCGCGCAACTGGAAAAGGAGCTTGGCAAGCCGGTGCTGGCCATAAACGCGGTCACTTTCTGGCACGCGCTGCGCAACAACGGCATACCGGACCGCATGGAAGGCTACGGCACCCTGTTGGCGGAGCATTAATGCCCGACCAGGCACCCGTGATCATCGCCGGGGCCGGCCCCGCCGGCAGCACGCTGGCCTTGTATCTGGCGCGCCGGAACATTCCAACGCTGCTGCTGGAACAGGCGCCGGCGCTGCCCGTGGACCTGCGGGCCTCTACGTTCCATCCCCCATCGTTGGAAATGCTGAACGAACTGGGGGTGGCGGCGCCCATGATCGCCAAAGGACTGATCGTCGACCGCTACCAGTACCGGGATCGACGCTCCGGCGAAACGGCCGAATTTCGCATGTCCCTGATTGAGGACGAGACCCTGTTTCCCTACCGGCTGCAGTTGGAGCAATACGAGCTGACCCGCATCATCGCCAAGGTGCTGCGGGACTGCCCCAGCGCTGAACTGCGCTTCGGACACCAAGTGACCGGATTCAGCCAGGATGCGGACGGCGTGGCGGTCAGCTTGCGCACCGCAAAGGGAAACCAGCGCCTGCAGGGCAGCTACCTGGTGGGCGCCGACGGCGCCTCCAGCGCCGTGCGCAAGGCGGCGAACATTGGCTTCGCCGGTTTTACCTACGACGAGAAGTTCCTGGTCGCCTCCACGGACTTTCCGTTTCAGGAAGTGTTTGAGAACTTGGCCTACGTCAACTACATAGCCGACCCCGACGAGTGGTGCGTGATCCTGCGCACCGACAAGGCCTGGCGCGTGCTTTGGCCGACGGACCCAAGATGCCTGCAGCCGGAGCGGTACCTAAGCGACGCCTACCTGCAGGAACGCATGCACCACCTGCACAACAAGCCGGGGGACTACCGCATTCGCCACCGCACCCTATACCACGTACACCAGCGGGTGGCGGAGACCTACTATCGCGGCCGCGTGCTGCTGGTGGGCGACGCCGGCCACATCAACAATCCCTTGGGCGGCATGGGCATGAACGGCGGCCTGCACGACGCCTACAGCCTGGGCGGCAAACTCGCAGCCATATTCCAGGGCCACGCCCGGCGCCAGGACAGCTTCGCCCAATACGACCACCAACGACGAACGCTGGCCATGCGCTTCGTGCAGGAGCACACCATCAACAACAAGAAGTTGATGGAGTCCACCGACCCAGACATCCAACGCCGCCGCCAACGCGACCTCATGGAAAAGGCCGCCAACCCGGCCGCAGCCAAGGCATTCATCATGGAGCGCGCCATGATGCACTGCGCTTGGGAGAGCTGAGGCGGCTCAGCCTGACCGGGCGATAGGGTGGATGGTGGCAGACTACTGACGCGCTGCGCTTGGGAGAACTGAGGTGGCTCATCTTGACCGCTAGGCCGTTGGCGCGCCAGCCGTTAAGGCCCGCTCCCGGGCGTCCGGCCCTGCGGCTGCGCGACGCATGGGGACTGCCGCAGTGCGCTTGGCTGCTGAGGCCCACGCCCGGGCAGCCTGCCATAGGCCGATGCCGTAGTGCTGGCCTGCCGCAGCGCGCTTGGCTGCTAAGGCCCACGCCCTAGCGCCCGGACATCTAGCATAGGAGCAGCAGATGGACCTGCAGCGCAACCACTTGGGCCTAGGGCGGCGCCCAGCCCTGATTCTTGTCGACCTGATCAAGGGCTTCACGGACCCCGCCTGTCCCCTGGGCGCCGACTGCCCCGGCGTGGTGGAGGCCAACGCCCAACTGCTGGCGCTGTTCCGCAGGCGCCAACTGCCCATCTTCTTCACCAGGGTGATTTTCCACAACCCGCAGCAAGCCAGCGTGTTCCGACGCCGCATCGAGGCGTTGAACCTGCTGCAGCCCGGATCCCAGTGGGTGGAGGTGGATGCCCGCCTAGCGCCCTTGGACGCGGAACCGATCATCGAAAAACACTGGGCCAGCGCATTCTTCGCCACGGACCTTAGGCGGCAACTGCAGGCGGCCGGGGCCGATTCGCTAGTTGTCACCGGCCTGACCACCAGCGGCTGCGTACGCGCCACGGCCGTGGACGGCCTGCAGCACGACTATCCCGTGGTGGTGCCCCGGGAGGCAGTGGGCGACCGCAATCCCCAAGCCCACGCAGCCAATCTCTTTGATCTGGACGCCAAATACGCCGACGTGCTTTCCTTGGCCGAAGTTCTCGATCTAATCGACAGCTAAGGAACCTCTCAACAAGTCCCGGAAGCCGAGAAGAGCCTGAAGGGCGTGACGGCAAGGCGCGGTGAAGCCGTGTGGCAGGCCCCACACAATGCGCCGCAACACCATCTCCGGCTGCTGAGAGCGGGGCGCTGGACGAACGCGACTTGTTCAGAGGTTCCCTAGCGGAACGCCTTGAGCAGCCCGTACGGGATGTGGATGGGGTAGAATCGCCGCTAGGCGGCGGAACCAGGGCGGACCATTCCATGATCGAGCGCATCCCTTTCGGCGGCACCGGGCACCTAAGCTCGCGCATCATCTTCGGTGCGGCGGCCCTCGGAAGCATGAAACAGGCCCGTGCGGACGCCACCCTGCATCTGCTGCTGGAGTTTGGCGTCAACCACATAGACACCGCAGCCGCCTACGGGGATTCGGAGCAGCGCCTTGCCCCCTTTCTAGGAAGCCACCGGCGCGACTTCTTCCTGGCCACCAAAACCGGGGAGCGCACCGCCGCCGGGGCCAGCGAGCAACTGCGCCGCTCCTTGGAGCGGCTGGGCGTGGACTGCGTGGACCTCATTCAGATGCATAACCTGGTCGATGAGGACGGATGGAACACCGCTTTCGGTGCGGGCGGCGCCCTTGAGGCCCTGGTGGCCGCCCGGGATGAAGGCTTGGTGCGCCACATCGGCGTCACCGGCCACGGCACCTTCGCAGCGCAGCGGCACTACGATAGCCTGCGGCGCTTCCCGTTCGCCTCCGTGCTGCTGCCGTACAACTACACCATGATGCGCCAAGGGGCGTATGGGGCGGATTTCGAACGCCTCTACGCCTTTTGCCGGGAGCGCAACGTCGCCATGCAGACGATTAAGTCAATCGCCCGCCGCCGCTGGCGGGATGCGGACGCGGACCCCCACTTCTCCTGGTACATGCCATTGAAGGATGCGGCGCCCCTCGCCCGCGCCGTCCGCTATGTTCTGGCCCGCCCGGGCCTGTTCCTGAACAGCTCCAGCGACGCAAACCTGCTGCGCCTGACCCTGGAAACCGCCAGCAACCCCGCCCCATCGCCCACCGAAACCCAGCTTGAGCAGGACGTGGCGGACTACGGCATGGCGCCGCTGTTCGTGCGCGGAGAATCGGACGAGGTGATTTTGCCGGCGGCGGCGGGCTAGACGCCCAGAAACCACCGCCGCCCGCGTTACCGCTGCGCGTATGGGGGTGGGCGCTTGCCCTGTTCGTCCAGCACGTCAAACTCCTCCGCCAAGTCCTCCACCCATTGAATGGCGCCGGTTCGGTCCATGAGGTCCGGGCTGGCCAGCAGGGCCGCGACCGTGCGGCCCACAAACAGCGGGGTTTGGCTGTTGGAGAGATCCATGCCCCGGGCAGCCGCCACGTCCTGAATGAACTCCGTGGAGACGGAGCCTGGATAGAGGGCCACCGCCGCAACGCCCTTGGGCTTGAGCTCTATGGCCATATCCGCGGTCAAGCGGTCCAAGCCGGCCTTGCCGGCACCATAGGAGCAGGAAAAGTGGTACTTCTGGCCGCCGGGAGAAGAGACGTTGACAATGGCGGCGCCCGGCCCCGCCTTGAACAGCAGGTTGGCGGCGTGCCAACTGGCCACGTAGTGGGCCCGCAGGCCGATGCCCACCTGGTCATCCCAGATCTGGATGGGATGGTCCCAAAAGCCGCCGCCCCAGGCCGGCGGGTCCGGAATTTTGTATACATTGTTGATGAGGTAGTCGATGCGGCCCGCTTCCTGGCCGATGCGGACGAACAGGGCGGCGATGGCGTCATCGTCGCCGTGGTCGCAACGAATGGCGCGGCCCTCGCCGCCGGCTTCGGTCACTAGGCGGGCGCTGGCGTCGATGGTGCGCTCGCCGTCGCCCGTGGTGCGGCCCGTGACATAGACGGTGGCGCCCTGCTCCCCCAAGGCGTGGGCAATGCCCTTGCCGATGCCCCGGCTGGCGCCGGTGACCACCGCTACCTTGCCTTTATGTGTTGCCATCAGTACGCCCCCTTGCTTGCAAGTAAACTAAACAGCCGCCCCGGCGCCCCCGGCCTGCGCTGCGCAGGCAGTGGCGGGGCCAGGCAACCACCAAGGCAGCGCGCCCAGCCCGCGCTGCCCGGCCTGCTGCGGCGCACATGGCCCTTCTCCGCAAACACCAAGCGGTTGCCGCGGTGCTGGCAGACATTGTAGAACGCCTTCACGGAACCGTCCTTCTGGCGCACCATGAGGATGGATTCCGGCCCCACGTCCTCCCGCTGCCAATCCCCGGGGTTGGGCATCTCCTCCTCCCGGCCCACCGGCATCCACACCTTGGTCCACATCTGATCGAAC
>CAYGBY010000206.1:0-6426 GCA_964348115.1 uncultured Pseudomonadales bacterium | reverse complement strand
GGAACCTCTGAACAAGTCGCGTTCGCCCAGCGCCCCGCTGTTTGCGGGCGGAGATTAGGCGCCTCTGGGCTTCCGGGACTTGTTCAGAGGTTCCCTAGCCGGCATATTGCGCCAAGCCGCTTGAACGATCGCCGCATGTTGCGCCATCTCAGCGCGTTTGCCGCCAAGCCTGAAGGTTGCCGACGGGGTTTCCTTCCTAGCGCGTGCAACGCATAATTGCCTTCTTTCGGCGAGATGGGCAAAACCGTGAGCGAAAGCGTCAACCGTCAATTTCTGCTGGCCGCACGGCCCCATGGCATGGTGAAGGAATCTGATTTCCGCTATCAGGAGGGGGCCGTGCCCTCCCCAGGACCGGGAGAGGTGCTGATCAAAACCAGCCACATCTCCCTGGACCCATCCATGCGCGGGCAGATGGAGAATCGGGCGGACTACGTGGCCCCGCTGGCGTTGGGGGACGTCATGCGCGCCGGGGCGGTGGGCGCTGTGGTCGCCTCCAACAACCCCAAATACCCGGAAGGCACGTTGGTGAGCGGCGCCCTGGGGATGCAGGACTACGCCGTCTCCGACGGCCGCAAGGTGCCCATCCGGGCCTTCGACGCCGGCACGGACCCCACCGCCGCCTTGGGCATCCTGGGCGGCACCGGCATGACCGCCTACTTCGGGCTGCTGGAGATCGGCCAGCCCAAGGAAGGAGACGTGGTGATGATCAGCGGCGCCGCCGGCGCCACCGGCAGCGTGGCGGGGCAGATCGCCAAGATCAAGGGCTGCACGGTCTACGGCATGGCCGGCAGCGATGAGAAGTGCGCCTGGCTCACGGAGGAACTGGGCTTCGACGGCGCCTTCAACTACAAGACCGCGGACATCAAGGCGGAAGTGGCCAGGCTGTGCCCCAAGGGCATGAACATCTTCTTCGACAATGTGGGCGGCGAAATCCTGGACATCTGCATGGCCCGCATCGCCATGAATGCCCGCATCGTCATCTGCGGCGGCATTTCCCGCTACAACGCCACCGGCCCCCTGCCCGGCCCAAAGAACTACTTCAATCTGGTGTTCCGGCGCGCCCGCATGGAGGGGTTCATCGTCATTGACTACGCCCACCGCTTCGGCGAGGCGGCGCGGGAGATGCGCCGCTGGATGGACGAGGGGCGCTTGAAGCAGCAAGCCACCGTCATCGATGGCTTCAAGGAACTGCCCAGGGCCCTGATCAAGCTGTTCGAGGGCTTCAATACCGGCAAGCTGATGGTGCGCACCTGATGCGCGCAGGCGGCGGTGCCTTCGCAGCCGTGCGCAGCCGCATTTCCGGGCACAATCCCGCAGCCCCCTTGCCCCGCACCGGGGAGCTGCGGCGATCTGGCGCTGCGCCGCGCCCGAGGCGGCGTACGCCCACCAAGCCTACTGCTGCCCCTAGGGCTTCGTGCGGCGCCGGGATGCGCACGGGCGCAGCAGTACGCAAGCCCAGCGCCCTTGGCCGCGCAACGCCACACGCAGAAAACAGGAGGCCGACTTGAGCGCTATTGATCTGCTTTCCCGCCCGTTGGCGGAGCTTTCCCCCCTGTCCCCGGAGGCCTTGGGCTGCCCCCATGAATTGAACGAGCGTCTGCGGCGCGAGGCGCCCGTCCACCACTGCCCGCACACGGGCATCTTCTTCGTGTCCGACTACGACACCATCACCCGCATCGCCAAGGATCACGCCACCTTCTCCAACAAGTTCGCGCTGGCCGACGCAGGGGACATCGATCCGCGCATCCTGGCGATCCAGGCCCAAGGCTACCCGCCGGTGGACACCATGCTCACCCAGGACCCGCCCGTGCATCGCCGCTACCGGGGGCTGGTCAACCAAGCGTTCACCGCCCGGCGGGTGGCGACCTTGACGCCCTACATCCACAAGCTGTGCCATGACCTGATAGACCGCTTCGCCAGCCGCGGCGAGGCGGAGCTCGTCGTCGAGTTCTGCGAACCGGTGCCCATGACGGTGATCGCGGACCAGCTCGGCGTCCCCTTGGATGACTACGAACTGTTCAAGTCCTGGTCCGACGGCTTCGTGGCCCAGTTGTCGCGCATGGCCAGCCCGGACGAGGAAGTGGAGGCCGCCAAACGCATTGTCGCCTTCCAGCACTACTTCGCGGAACGCATCGAGGAGCGCCGCGCCAGCCCTAGGGACGACATCATTTCCGACATCGTACACGCGAAGTTCGAAAACGAGCGCCCCTTGGACATCCCGGAGATGCTCTCCATCATCCAGCAGCTGCTCGTCGCCGGCAACGAAACCACCACCAACGCCATCGCCGAAGGGGTGCTGCTGTGGACCAGGCACCCGGACCAGTTCGCTAAGCTGAAGGCCGACCGGGGGCTGGTGCCCAACCTAGTTGAGGAAGTGCTGCGCCTTTCCACCCCCACCGCCAATATGTGGCGCGTGGCCACCAAGGACACGGAACTCAACGGCACCCCAATCCCGGCGGGCAGCATGGTGCAGATCCGCTTCTCCTCCGCCAACCGGGACGAAGCGCTATTCCCGCAACCCCACGGCTTCGACGTGCAGCGTCCCAACGCCCGCAGCAACATCGCCTTCGGCTACGGCGTACATATGTGCATCGGCGCAAGCCTGGCGCGCAAGGAAATGGATGTCGCCTTCCGCGCCCTGCTCGACCGCTTCGACGCCTTTGAACTGGCCTGCCCGGAGGAAGACCTAGCCTACGCCCCCAACGCCCTGCTGCGCGGCCTGACCAAACTGCCGCTGCGCTTCAGAGCAGCCGGCTAGGCCGAGCGTCCTTCCCCCTCTGTTTCTTTCCTCCCTTCGTCCTTTCCGTTGGGAAGCAAGGCCGAGCGCGAACTCAGGAACCCAACGACATCACCAGCGTGGCGCCGTATTGGCGTGGCTGGGTGGGGGCGGCGAAAGCGAACAGGGTGGCGACCGGGGTGCCGCCCAAGCGCTCGACGTTGTTGGAGAGATTCTTGCCCCACAGAGCCAAGCGGTAGCGCCCGTCACCGGATTCCCAAACAGCCTGGGCGTCGAAGGTTCTGAGGGCGTCGCGCATGAAGCCTACGTCATTGGGCGTGGTCAGGGCCATCTTGCTGGTGTGGCTGAATCTGGCGGCGAGCGTCAGAGCGCCCATGTCCGCTAGATCGAAGGCGTAGGAGGCACCTAGGCTGAGGTCCCACTTCGGGGCGCGCACTAAGTCCAGGGCGCTGTTGTCCGTTTCCACGCCGTCGCCGGTAAGGTCCGCCACAAAGCCCTTGTAGTCGATGTCCAGAAGGCCGATGTTGCCATTGAAGTTGAAGCCGGGCGCGGGGGACCAGCTAAACGACAGCTCCGCGCCGATGGACTCCGCCCCCGCAGCGTTGTCGGTGAAGGTCTCCTGGCCGGTGGAGGTGGGCGCTGCCCGAATGACGCCGCGCTGCAGGTCCTTGTACTCCGCGTAGAATAGATTGGCGTTCAGGCGCAGCCGGTCGTCAAACAGATCGCTGCGCATCCCCACCTCGAAATTATCCACCTGCTCATCATCGTAGGGGGATGAGAACACCGGCAAGGTGCCGGCGTTGTTGACGAAGCCGCCGGATTTGAAGGCCCGCTGCCAGAAGCCGAACAACAGCAGGTCGTCACTGGCCTGGTATTCCAGACCCAGACGGGGGGAGAAGGTGGTCCAGCTTTCGCTGACCGGGCCGAAGCGCACAGAGGGATCGAAATCCGTGACGTCCGTCGGGTCCGAACCGGAGAAGGGCACCCCGTTGCAGGCCGCCGTGGCCGGCGTTTCGCCCGGCGGGCAGCCGCTGTCGTTGATCGCCATGCCCAGCACGTCGTGCTTCTTCTCATAGGTAAGGCGGCCGCCGGCGTTCAGGGTCCAATGGTCGTTGAAGCGCCAGTCGAGCTGCACATAGCCGGCAACGGAGTAGCGTTCCTGCTCGTTGGTGCCCCAACTGACCGCAGGATTGTCCCGGCTGTAGCCGCCCCCGCCAAACAGGGCGCTGTCCAGGAAGATCCACAGGTACTGCTGCACTCGGTAGCTGTCCTGCAGGTAGAACAGCCCGGACAGCAGATCCAGGTTGTCGTTCAGCGTGGTGGCGAAGCGCAGTTCCGCCTGGGTCGAGTCGAACGCCTGCAGCCTTGTGCTGGAGAATACATCCCAATTGTAGCCATCCGTGTCGGTGGTGATGTCCTCCTCCACATCGCGATGGTTGAAAATGAAGGTAAAGGTGCCGACGTCCGTTTCGTACTGGCTGTCCAGGGTGATGCCCCAGATGTCCTGCAGGGTCTGGTTGGGGGATAGGTTGAAGCCCACCTCGAATGGGTCGCTGCCGTCCCCGTTGATGTTGAAGCGACTGTCGCCAAAGGGGTCCTTGCAAGGGAACCCGAACAGGGCATGCACGCTGGGCGCACCGCTGGGGCCGTTGCCCAAGGGCGGCGGCAGGCTGCCTGGCTGGTAGCACTGCGTCCAGTTGGCGGTGCCGTCGCCTTTGTCCTCCCAGTATTCGCCCACCAGATCGATGCGCCAGGCGTCATTCGGCTCGAAACGCAGGCTGGGACGCACCAAGAGGGAGCTTTCGCCGTTCTCCCGGTCGCCCTTCCTGCCCGGGTCGATGCGGGTGGTCAGGGCGCCGGTGGCCGGGTTGTAGCTTTCCAGCACCACGCCATCGTTCTTGAAGAAGCCGGCAAGCTCGTGGTGGTTGACCGCCAAGCGCAGCGCCGCCTGCTCGCCCAAGGGATGGTTGACCACGGCGCCGAGGTTGCGCCGCCCGGCGTTGCCGGCGTCCAAATGAACTTCCAAGGTGCGCTCCCCAAGGCTTGGCCGCTTGGTGCGCACGGCGATGGCCCCGGCAAAGGCGTTGCGGCCGTACAGGGTGCCCTGCGGCCCCCGGTAGGCGGTGACGGATTCGATGTCAAACAGGTCCAGCAGCGCCACGGCGTTGCGCGAGTAGTAGGCATCGTCCACAAACACCGCCACCACCGGGTCCGCGAAGCTCTCGATGCCCGCGGTGCCGATGCCGCGCATGTTGAACGATGCTGCGGCCTGGAACAGCCCCACATGCTCCAGCTGCACGTTGGGAATGGCGTGGTTGAAGTCCTCCAAGGTGACGGCGAACTCCCGCTCCAAGGCCGGGCCGGAGAAGGCGGTGACCGCCTCCGCCATGTTTTGCACGTTCTGCGCGTCACCGCGCTTGGTGGTGACCACGATCTCCTCGATCAGACCGGAAGCGTCCCGCTCCGCCGCCACGGCAAGGTTGGCCACCCACGGCAACGCCAACCAAGCCCATGCACAAATGGCCCATTTCATCCTCATAACACCCTCCTATGTGCTCTAGCCTTCGTTCCGATGGCGAAGATGTTAAACCAGCCCAGTCGTAATGGGTAGCAGAACCTTCCCCCAGCCAACGGGCGCCAACCCAGAACCATCCCAGAGCGTTCGCGCTTGTATGGGGCCTCGCATGACCGCCGTCGCGTCCATCTAGTGGCTGTTCTCATTCCAAAGTGTTCGCGCTTGTATAGGGTCTTGCCGAGGGCCGGTGGACGACTTTGGGATGGACCCGTGGCGCCACCCCCTTGACCAACGCGGCTGCGTCGTCGCTAAATAACCACAGGCACCGAACGCAGCAGGGGAAAGAAAAACCCATGTCCGCAACAGCGTCCTTGGACAAGCCCAAGACTTGGCAGCAGACCAAGAGTGAGAACACCCGCATCAACATTCTGGATGCGGCCATAGACTGTTTCTACAGGCTGGGCTACGCCAACACCACCACCGAAAACATCGCCGGGGCCGCCGGCGTGTCCCGGGGGGCCATGCTGCACCACTTTCCCACCCGCTTTGAGCTCATTCGGGCGGCGGTGGAGCACTTGCACAACCGCCGCCTCGCGGACTATGAGGCGGCCGAAGACCAAGTGCAGGCCGGCGCCCTCTACAGCCGTGTCGAGGAGGGCATAGACGCCTATTGGGAACAGCTCAATTCCCCGGACTCCGTGGTTTTTCTGGAGCTGAAAGTGGCCGCCCGCACGGATGAGGAGCTGGCCAAGGTGCTCAAACCCGTCATCGAGTCGATGTCCGCGGCCTGGATTGAAACTTCAATGCGGGTTTTTCCGGACTTGGCGCTTTCCGAGGCCTTCAGCCGCGCCAACCTGCTCACCGGGTTCATGATGGACGGCATGGCCATGTCCTACGCGGTGGTGGGCGCCAAGGTTCCCGTGCAGATGATGCTGTCCTGGCTGAAGCGGGAGCTGCGGCGCAGCTTCCAGGACGTGCTCGGGCGGGTGGAGCGTCCCATCAAGCAGCAGTAGGGGCGGAGCGGCCAGTTGACGCAGCAATCAAAGGGCCCCGCAACGCTGTCTGGGTTGCTGCAGTTGCGGCTGCGGCATCGGGCACGGCCAATCCAGACAGTGTTAAGGAACCTCTGAACAAGTCCCGGAAGCCCAGAGGAGCCTAAAGGGCGTGATGGCAA
>CAYGBY010000205.1:0-6460 GCA_964348115.1 uncultured Pseudomonadales bacterium | reverse complement strand
CCCACCGCCGCCCCCCCCCCCCCCGCGCGCCCGCCGCCGCCGCGCGCCCCGCCCCCCCCAGGGGGGTGGCTGTCGCTGGGCAATGTCCACTCGGCGGAGACCATGGCCGGCCTCGGCTTTGACTGGCTGTGCATCGACCTGCAGCACGGCCTGCTTGACTACAAAGACCTGACCTTGATGCTGCCAGCCATTTCCACCACGGAGACCATTCCCTTGGTGCGGGTGCCCTGGAATGAACCCTACGAGATCATGAAGGCGCTGGACGCCGGCGCCTACGGCGTCATCGTGCCCATGATCGACAACCGCGCGCAGGCGGAGCGGGCCGTGGCTGCCTGCCGTTATCCGCCGCACGGAAACCGCTCCTTCGGGCCCATTCGCGCCGCCCTGTACGGCGGCAAGGGCTATGCACAACAGGCCAATGCCGAAATCGCCTGCGTGGCCATGGTCGAAACCGCCGATGGCATAGAGAACGTGGATGAGATCGCCGCCACGCCAGGCTTGGACGGCATTTACATTGGCCCCTCCGATTTGGCGCTCAGCCTCGGCCTGCGGCCCACCGGCGACAACAGCGACCCAACCCACGCCGAAACCGTGGCCCGAATACAGGCGGCCTGCCGCAAGCATGGGGTGGCTGTTGGCATACATACCTCCAGCCAAGCGTTCACCCGCCGCTACCTGGACATGGGCTTCAACCTAGTGACCGTCATCTCTGACCTGCGCGCCATGCTGCGGGCGGCTGGTGAAGACTTGGCCGCGGCGCGGCGCGGTCCAACCCAAGCGGGCGGTTAGGCTGGTTGCCCGCCCGCATAGCGCCGCAAACCATGGGATAGGTGCAGGCATTTTTTTGATCAGTAGGTTATGGAATTTTCTTGGCAACCTAAGTAGATGCGGGGTGCGGTTGGGATGCAGGTCGGCGCTGCAGGTGCAGATGCCTCCCGGGATGCCGCCCTGCGGCTTGGCGTAGCGCCGCCGCCGGACTATTACCGAAGCAATCTGCTACGCATCCTGCGTTTCGTGACGGCGGAGCATGCTGATCTGCTGCGGCCGGCGGATGTGCGCTTCATCGCCGCTGTGGAGGCCCTTGGCGTATCGGCGCAGCGGCTGTTCGCCCGTCTGGTCAGCCGTAAGGGGCCGCTGCTGCGGCGCGACCGGTTGGCCTATGCGGAAGTCCCGGATCTGGATGCGGCGCTCAAGGATCTGGCCGCCGCCGGGCTGGTGGCGTTGAACCCGCAGGCGCCGGCGGAGCGCCTGCTCAGTCTGTTGACCCGTGCTGAACTGCGGGCGCACTTCACGCAAACCGCCGGCGGCAAAGCGCAGCGAATCGAGCGAATCCTGGCGCAGCACAGCGCACCCTGCCTTGTGCAGCGCATGGCTCGTCTATGTCCTTGGCTGGCAGTGGCCGGCCAGCCTAGCCTGAGCCTGGTGCAACTGCTGTTCTTCGGCGATCCCCATAAGGATCTCAGCACCTTCATTTTGGAGGACTTGGGCTGGGTGCGCCATGAAGACTATCCGTTGGATGGGAATCAACGCCTGTTTCAGGATCGTGGGCAATTGGACGCCTATCTGCGGGCCAGGCTGCTGAACGAGGCCTCCCATTGGCTGGACGAATTGCCCGGCGTCGCCAAGCCCCTTGGCCGGGCTTTGCGGCAATGCACGGCGCCACACACCCGCTTGGAGGCGAAAACCCTTAGCCGCGCGCTCAATCGCTTGGGCCGTTGGCTGGAGAGAAGGGGGGAACTGCAGGACGCCCTGGCTTGCTACCGGGCCTCAACCAGCCATCCCAACCGCGAGCGGCAAGTGCGGATACTGCACCGCAAGGGCAGGCGCGAGGCGGCGGAGGCCCTGCTGCAGGCGATGCGACGAAGCCCCAGCTGCGCCGAAGAGGCGGATTTCGCCCGGCATTTTGGCCAACGCCGCAAACGACCGCCGCCAAACACCACCGAAGTGCGGGAATCGCCGCCTGCGGACGTGCCGGTGGAGCGGTTCGCCATGCAACTGCTGACGGCATCCGGCGGCGAAGCCTGGCATCTGGAGAACCTGCTGCCCCGGGGGCTGGCGGCCTTGGCCTTTTGGGAGGTCCTGTTCGCCCCGGTGCCGGGCGCCTTCCTGAACCCCTATCAGGATGCGCCCCTGGATCTGTATTGGGCGGACTTCGCCAAGGTGCGTCAGGACGCCATTGCCGGGCGGCGCAGGGTGCTGGCGGATCCAGAGCGCTTCGCCGAGGTCTTGCGCACCACCTGCAAGGCGAAAGCCGGCGTCGCCAACCGCCTGATGAACTGGCGCCACATCACCCCCCATTTGGTCGACCGGCTGCTTGCCGCCATTCCCCACAAGCAACTGCTGCATCTGGCTTGCCGCGTCATCGAGAATCCCGCAGCGGCGCGCACGGGGTTTCCGGATCTGCTGGTGCTTCGCGGCGCTTCGGACTACGAATTCGTGGAGGTCAAAGGCCCAACGGACAGCTTGCGCCCGGCCCAGCGGCGCTGGCTGGAGCACCTGGACAGCCACGGGTTCAATGCCCGAGTGCTGAAGTTCAAGCCATGAAGCCGCAGGCGCTGCCGGTGCGCATGTTGGCCGAATTGGTGCATAGGCGGGGCGATCTGTACGCCTACCGCAGCGGCCCCACCACAGGGGCGGAGGGGGTCGCCACGCAACGCCGGCTGCAGGGTGGCCGGGCGCCCTCCTACCGCGCCGAGGCGCCGGTGCAACTGGACGTTTCCTTGCCCGTCGGACGCTATCGGCTCAGCGGGCGCATCGATGGCCTGGACTTGGACAGCGCCCCGCCGCTAGTCGAGGAGTTCAAGACAACACGTGCGGATCCGCACCAGGCGCACGCCCATGATGGCCCGGTGCATTGGGCGCAGGCCAAGCTCTACGCCGCCATCTTGGCTGCGGAGCATCCGCAGGTGCTGGAATGGCGGCTGCGGCTGCTCTACTGCCATCCTCGTAAGGAACAGGCGGCGCCCTTTGAACAGCTTGAGACCAGCACCACCCTGCATGCCTTTCTGGAGGAAACCCTGCGCCGCTTCGCCGCCCGCATTGGCCCAATGGAGGCGCATCGATCCGCCCGCAACGCTTGGCTGGCCGAGCGGGACTTTCCCTATCCCGACTATCGCCCCCATCAACGGCCCGCCATGCGGCGCTGCTACCGGGCTGTGCGGGATAAGGAGACCCTGCTGCTGGAAGCGCCCACCGGCAGCGGCAAGACCATCACCACCCTGTATGCGGCGCTCAAAAGCTTGCCGCGCACCGGCGCGGAGCGCCTGATGTTCCTGACCAGCCGAGGCACCGGCGCCCAGGCTGCCGAGGCGGCGCTGGATGTCCTGGATGCGGGCGCCGGACGCATCCGCCGCATCACCCTGGCCGCCAAGGAAAAGCAGTGCTTGGTGGCGGGCATGCCCTGCGCCGCGGACGCCTGCCCCTACGCGCGGGGATACTTCGACAAGCGGGACGCCGCGTTGACGGCCTTGCTCGATGCGCCGGCGCTGACGCCCGCCTTAGTGCGCACTGTGGGAAAGACCCATGAGGTTTGCCCCTACGAACTGTCCCTGGATGCAGCGCTTTGGGCGGATGTGGTGATTGGCGACTTCAACTATGTTTTCGATCCCCTAGTGCGCCTGCAGCGCTTTGCCGATGGCCAGGCCATAGACCTGTTGGTGGATGAGGCCCATCAGCTAAGCGGGCGGGCGGCGGAGATGCTGTCGGCGCGCCTGCGGCGCAGCACCATCAAGGACGCCTTGGCGGACGGTCCGCCGGCGGCCATCGCACGGGACTTGCGCAGCATGGACCGCGCCCTGTCGGCCCTGCGTCGCAGCACTGTCCCTGCCGATGAGGCGATCATCGCCGCGCCCGCCGCCCTGACCCGCGCCACGGAGCGGTTTGCGCGCAATCTGCAGGAGGGGGAGGCGCCGCTGGACCAGCCGGCAAGCCTGCAGGCGGCGGCCTTCGCCGCCGGGCGTTGGCTGCGCGGGGAGTCTTGGCGTCGCCCGGAGGCCTTTCTGCACAGCCTGCGCCGGCATGGCCGCGACCTTGAAGTGCGTTTGCATTGCCTGGACGCCAGCGAGCACATCAGGGAGACGCTGGGCCGCTACCGAAGCAGCATCCGCTTCTCCGGCACGCTTTCGCCCCTGTCGCTATACAACGCCCTGCACGGGCTCAAGGAGGCGCCTGCGGAACGGGCCGGCAGCCCCTTTGCAGCCGGGCAGCTAGCTCTGCTGCTGATTGAGGACATCAACACATACTTTGGTTTCCGTGATAAATCCATGGGTCAACTTGTTGATTTAGTTTGCGGCATTGTCAAGAGCCATCCTGACGGGCGGTATCTGGCGGCCTTTCCCTCCTATGAATATCTCAACGCCTTCCTGGCTGCCGCCAGCACCCGCCTGGACGCCGGAACGCTGCATGGCCAAGTCCCGGACATGAGCGATGAGGCGCGTCTGAGGTTCCTTCAGGGCATGGCGCAAAGCTCCGTCCCTGCCGTTGCCGCGGTCGTGCTGGGCGGCGTTTTCGCGGAGTCGGTGGACTTCTCCGCCGTTCCCATAAGCGGTGTGCTGGTGGTCGGCGCCGGGCTGCCGCCGCCGGACGTGCATCGTGCGGAACAGGAGAAGTACTTCGCCGCCCAAGGCGTCGACGGAAAGGAGGTGGCCTATCTGCAGCCAGCCATGACCCGTGTGCTGCAGGTGGCGGGGCGGCTGTTGCGTTCTCCCCAAGATCGAGGGGTGATCTGCCTCATCGACCCGCGCTTCGGCCGGCCGGCCTACCAACGGTTCTTTCCGGCGCATTGGCGGCCACAGCCAGTAACGGCCGTGCGGGCGCCAGCGGCGGTGGCAAATTTCTGGCGAAAGCCTATGCTTGCCCTTTCGCCTTGAAATCCGCCGCAAGACATCCGTGACCTTCCGCCGCACCAAGATCATCTGCACCATCGGCCCCGCCACGGCCAACTACGCCACGTTGGAGGCGATGGCGGCGGCCGGCATGAACCTAGTGCGCCTGAACATGTCCCATGCGGACCATGCCGCGGCAGGGCAGATCGTCGGCTGGGTGAAAACCTTGAACCGCAAGTTGCGGGATCCGATTTCCGTGATTCTGGACACTCAAGGGCCGGAGATCCGCACCGGCGACATGGCCGAACCCATGGATCTGCACCCAGGGCAGGTGGTCACCCTGTCTGTGCGCGGCGACGACGATGTGGAGGCCTCCTCCATTCAGGTCAACTACCAGGACCTGATCGACATCGTGACGCCCGGCAACCGCATCACCGTGGACAACGGGCTGATCAATTTCGAGGTGCTCAGGGTCGAGGGGAAGCAACTGGAATGCCGAGTGATCGATGGCGGCTCGCTAGGCAGCAAGCGGCATGTCAACCTGCCCGGAGTGCGCATAAACCTGCCCGCCATCACCGCCAAGGATCGCGCCGACATCGCTTTCGGCCTGCAGCAGGGAGTGGACTACATCGCCTTGTCCTTCGTGCGCGGTGCGGAGGATGTGGCCTTGGCCCGGGCCTTTATGGAGGAGCAGAAACACAGCGCCTTGGTGGTGGCGAAAATTGAAGATCAGGAAGGGGTGTCCAATATCCACGCCATCGCGCAGGCCGCGGATGGCCTGATGGTGGCCAGGGGCGACCTTGGCATCGAGACGGACATCGCCGACCTGCCCAACATTCAACGACGCATCGTGCATGCCTGCGCACGCTGGGGCAGGCGCTGCATCGTGGCCACGCATCTGCTGGAATCCATGATCGAAAACCCCATTCCCACCCGTGCGGAGGTTACCGATGTGGCCAACGCCGTCTATGAGGGGGCGGATGCGGTGATGCTCTCCGGAGAGACCAGCGTGGGCAAGCATCCGGTGCGCTGCGTCGAGCAACTGGTGCGGATCGCCCAGGCGGCGGAGCGGTACCCGGGGTTGGGCTACGAAAAGTCCCTGGAGGCCGGCAGCGACAAGCAGCAAGTGGCCATCCATGCCGTGGCCCTTGCGGAATCCATAAAAGCCCAGGGCATCCTGGTCATCACCCGCCGCGGCATCATGGCGGATCTGGTCACCAACGCCCGCCCGCCCACCGTGCCCATTTACGCATTCACCAACGACAGCCGCACTAGGCGCCGCCTGCAGTTGAACCGGGCGGTGGTCGCATTTCGCACGGTCTTCAGTTCGCAGCCGGAAAGAACCTTGCTGCGGGCCTTCGCCCTGCTGCGCGGCTTGGCCGTGGTGGCGCAAGGCGCCAAGGTGGTGGTGATTTCAGATGTCCTCGCCGAAGCGCGCACGGACGCCATCCAAATACGAGAAGTGGGCTAGGGAGCCTCTGAACAAGTCGCGTTCGCCCAGTGCCCCGCTCCCAGCAGCGGGAGATGGCGTTGCGGCCACGGGAAGGCAGCCCGCAGAGCAGGGGGCATTCCACGGTCCGCACGCCGCGGGGCGCCCTTCGGGAGGGCCGAAAGGGCGCGCTGGCTGTGTTGCGGCT
>CAYGBY010000204.1:0-6613 GCA_964348115.1 uncultured Pseudomonadales bacterium | reverse complement strand
GCTGCTGAGAGCGGGGCGCTGGGCGAACGCGACTTGTTCAGAGGTTCCCTAGGGGCGCTAAGGCGGCAAACGGTTAGGGAACTGAAGGGTCGCTGCTGCCCGATGAATATGGGAGCCGACCAGTTCCCCGCCAAGGCGGCAAGGGGTTAGGGGGCTGAAGGGTCCGCCAGCAGGCCCTGCTCCCGCAGCAGCGCTTCCGGGCGGGCGTCCCGGCCGCGGAACTTGCGGTAAACATCGGCCGCCGGCAGGCTGCCGCCGAGGCCCAGTATGGTGTCCTGGAAGCGCTGCGCCACTTGGCGCACGGCCGCGTCGTCGTCCAGGCCCGCTTCGCGGAAGGCGGCGAAGGCGTCGGCCGCCAACACTTCGGCCCACTTGTAGGAATAGTATCCCGCCGCATAGCCGCCGGCGAATAGATGGCTGAAGCTCGGCAGCATGGTCTCTCCGGCCAGGCGGGGGGTCACAACGGTGGCGTTGGCGATGCGGTCCTCGATGGCGAAGGGCGTTTCCTGGGCGGGCGCATCCGCCAAGCCGTAGCTTTCGTGCAGCCTCATGTCCACTTTGGCGAACTGCAGTTGGCGCAGGGTGGCGTTGCCGGCCATGAAGTTGCGGCTGTCGATGATGCGCCCAAGGGTGCCGTCGTCCAGGGCTTCGCCCGTTTCATGGTGCGCCGTCAGGCCGCGCAGGAAGGGCAAATGGTCCATCCAGTATTCGTTGAACTGGCTGGCCAGCTCCACCGCGTCCCACTCCACCAAGTTCAGCCCGGAAGCGCCGCCCTCCTCCACGGTGGTGAACATATGCTGCATGGCGTGGCCGAATTCGTGGAACAGGGTGCGCACTTCGCCCAGGGACATCAGCGCCGGCGCACCCGCAGCGGGAGGCCGGGCGTTCATCACGAACAGCGCCACTGGGATGGAGGACGTGCGGCCCTGCACGGCCAGCAGGCGGCTGCGGTCCACCACGGTGTTCATCCAGGCGCCGCCGCGTTTTTCCCCGGGGCGGGCATAGGGGTCCATGTAGAAGCCGGCGATGATGTCCCCGCCTTCGTTCAGCACTTCGAAGAACTCCACGCTGTCGTCCCAGACCGGCACGGCGTCCGGCGCAGCGCGGCGCACCCTGAGGCCGTAGAGCCGCTCTACGAAAGCGAACAGGCCGTCGAACACCAAGGGCATTTGCAGGTAGTCGCGCAGACGCTCCTCATCGTAGCCGTAGCGGGCCTGCTGCAGGCGCTCGCTCCAGAAGGGGATGTCCCAAGGTTGCGGGTCTTCCGCTTCGGCGGCGCCCTGCTCGCGCATGAAGGCCCTGAGGTCTTCATATTCCCGCTGCGCAGCCGGGCGGGCGGCGGTTTCCAAGGTGTCCAGCAGCGTCCAGACAGCCCCGGCATCCGCAGCCATCTTCGCGTCGATGCTGAGGGCTGCATAGTGGGGGAAGCCGAGCAGGGTGGCGAGTTCCTGGCGCAGCGTCAGAATTTCCCCGACGATGGGGCGGTTGTCGAATTCCGCCGCCGTGCCGCGGGCGCGGTAGGCGCGGTAAAACTCCTCGCGCAGGGCGCGTTCCTCCCCCTGCTGCAGAACCGCCACGTAGTTGGGCCCGTTCACGACGAAATGCCAAGGACCGGCGTCTCCGGCATCCGCTGCGCCGTCTTTTTGGGCCTGTTTGACGGCGAGCCCCAGCACCGGCTTGGGCACCCCGGCGAGGCGTTGCCGATCATGCACCTTGATGCGCGTGGCTTCTTCCTGCCGCAGCAGATTGGCGCTGAAGTCATCGCCGAGTTTGGCCAGCCGCTGCTGAATCTCCCGATAGCGGGCCTTGGCCTGTTCGTCCAGGTGAACGCCGGCCCGCCGCATGGCGCGAATGGCCTCTGTCAGGACGCGCTGCTGGGCGCCGCCCAAGGCTGCAAACGCCTCCCCGTCGCGCAGCGCGACCATGGTGTCGTAGATGGCTTGGCTTTGGCCCATGCGG
Organism: uncultured Pseudomonadales bacterium; assembly: GCA_964348115.1. Lineage (GTDB taxonomy): Bacteria > Pseudomonadota > Gammaproteobacteria > Pseudomonadales > Azotimanducaceae > Azophilus. The sequence continues at coordinate 4,654 of CAYGBY010000204.1, read as the reverse complement.
TTGATGAGCTTCACGTAGTCTGGGCGCACGGCATCCCGGGCCGCCCTTAGTTCGTCGGAGTACTTCACGCCCATGAGATGATTCACCGCGCCCATGACATGCTGCAGACGCTGCTCCAGACGCTCCAAGGGTGTCATCAGGCCGGCCCAGGAGGGCTGCGCATCCGCCTCCAGGGCGGCGAATGCCTGCTCCGTCTCGCGCAGCAGCAGACCCACCCCTGGCGCCACGTCATCCGCCCTGATGTCACGCCAAACCGGCAGATGGGCAATGGGTCCGGCGCTGGCGATCCGCTCCAATCGCTGCAGGCTGGCCGCGCCCTCGGGCCCGGCAGCCGCCTCAGGCAAAGGTTCCGGTTGCGCTTCAGGGCTCAGGGTCGAATCCTCCGCCGCGCCGCAGGCAGCCAGCAGCCCCAGACCCATCCACAGAGTCCAATGTTTCATTCCAACCATTTGATTTCTCTAAATAACCCGCATCGTCGCGGAATATCTCTCCATACGCCCCCGCTTGCTCATGTCTACAACAGTTCCTCCGCCATGAACCGCAGCGTTTCGGCGTCGCTGGCACCCACCGTCAGCATGGTCACGGGGCTGTCCCTCCAGCCCTGCAGGCGTTCACGGATGCGGGCCTTGGGGCCGATAAGGGCCACCTCGTCGCATAGGGTTTGCGGCACGGCGGCGATGGCTTGGTCGCGCTTGCCGGCCAGAAACAAATCCTGGATGCGTTCGGCCTCCTCGGCGAAGCCCAGGCGGCTGACGTGGTCCTTGTGGACATTGAAGTCCTTGGCCCCCATGCCGCCGACGTAGAAGCCGATGTTTTGCTTCACGGCCATCATGGCCCGATCCAGATCATCGTCTAAGTGCACCGGTACCACGGCGGCGATCTCGAAGCCGGGGGCGCGGCGGGCCATGGCGTCCTGGTACACGTCCATCATGCGGTAGGGGGAAAGGAACATGGGAATCCAGCCGTCGCAGTGCTCCACGCCTAGGCGCACGTTCTTTGGCCCCTCCGCCCCTAGGTACAGGGGAATGTGGTCGCGCATTGGGTGCAGGATGAGCTTCAGCGGCTTGCCCAAGCCCGTGCCGCCGGGCAGCGGCAGTTGGTAGTGCTCCCCGGCGAAGGCCACCGGCGCGTTGCGGGCCACGATCTTGCGGAAGATTTGAATCCACTCCCGGGTGCGGGCCAGGGGCTTGCGGTAGGGCTGGCCGTACCAGCCTTCCACCACCTGCGGGCCGGAGACGCCGATGCCGAGAATCAGCCGGCCCTGGGAGAGGTAGTCCAAGGTCACCGCATGCATGGCGGCGCTGGCTGGGGTGCGGGCGGAAATTTGCATGATGGAGGTGCCTAGGTTGATGCGCTGCGTGTTGGCGCCAATCCAAGCCAAGGGGGTGAAGCAGTCCGCCCCGTAAATTTCCGGGCACCAGATGGTGTCATAGCCTAGGGCTTCCGCCTCTTTGGCCAGCGCCAGGATGTTTGCGCCGCCGGGCGGCCCCAAAGGGCCTACGCCTAAACCTAGTTTCATGCTTTGCGTCCTGTGTTTGGTTTGGGAATGGGAAGTGTAACCCACCATCGCCGCAGCATTCCGCCGCGCCCGAATGCGCACAGTTGCCCAATTTGAAGTTCTTTGCTTGCGGGACAGCACACTAGGACCATCCCAAAGGGTTGGCACTTGAAAGAAAATTTCTGAAGAGTCACTAAATGCCGCAGAATATTGCGGGATCTTCCGAAAAACGTCCATAAACCATCTATATTGGGCTTTGCCGAGGGCTGGTGGACGACTTTGGGATGGTCTTGGGCGGTCCCCCACAACCTTGAGAGTGCTCCCGCAAAAGGTCAAACTTGGCCCTATGAGCATTGGCTTCGCAGCATTGATGGCCTTGCAGCGGCAAGGAGAGGACGCCTTTGTGGGGCCGCCGGCGCCAGACAAGGGGGAGACGCTGTTTGGCGGGCAGTTGTTGGCGCAGTGCTTGATGGCCGCCTTCGCCACCTTGGCGGAGCGACGCGCGGTGCACTCCCTGCACGCCTACTTTCTGCGGCCCGGCGATGTGGATGCGCCGGTGGATATCCTGATCGAGCGGGTACGGGACGGGCGGGCGTTTTCCTCCCGCCAGGCGCGGGCCCTGCAGCATGGCAAGGAGCGCTTCCGCATGGTCGCCTCCTTTCAGGCGTCGGCGGCGTCCCCCGACTACTGCGCGGCGCCAATGCCCGAGGCGCCGCCGCCGGAGGAAGTGCGCACCACCTATGATGACTTCACTTTGGCGCAGACCGGTGAGACCACCTGGCATGGGCTGGCCCGGCCGATGGACGTGCTCTACGTTAACCCGCCCGGTGCGCGTGGCGAGCCGGTGACGGCGCCGCAACTCATGTGGATGCGGGTGCGGGACGTCCAGCCTGAGGCGCAGGAGGCGCAATCCGCGGCAGCGCGCTCGTTTAGCGGGAGGACGGCGTCCGCCCAAGTCCGGCCGCCCGCGGCGCCCTGGGCTGAGCCCGCGGCGCTGCACCAAGCCGGGTTGGCCTATCTTTCCGACGCCACCTTGGTGGACCACATCATGCTGCCCCATGGCCTGCGCTGGCAGGATGCGGACTTTTTGGGCACCAGCCTGGATCACGCCATGTGGTTTCACCGTCCCGCGCCGGCGGATGAGTGGCTGCTGTTTGAGCAGATCCCAGTGGTCACGGGAGCGGGGCGCGGCCTGGCCCAAGGGCGGTTCTTCACGCAAAGCGGCGCCTTGGTGGCCTCCTGCGCGCAGGAAGGCCTGATGCGTTGGAGGGCGTGAAGCATGGCGGATGTCCTGGACAAGGAACGCCAGGGTCTGGACCCGAAACTGGGCCAATTTTTGCGGGAGGACAAGGAGGAGCGCAAGGACTACATTCATTGCGCCGCCTGCTCCCACGTCATCACCCGCTTGAGCGACCGCATGGAGGTCAACGGCCGGCATGAGCACCACTGCGTCAATCCCTATGGGCTGGAGTTCCACATCGGCTGCTTTCAAGAGGCCTTGGGCTGCGCCATCTCCGGCTCGCCCCAGGCGGCGGACAGTTGGTTTCTAGGCTTCCGATGGCGCTTGGCCAATTGCGCCGAATGCGGCCGGCATTTGGGCTGGTACTTCGACAGGCAGGGCGGCGAATTTTTCTACGGACTGATTCTGGACCGCATTCAACATGACAAGGAATGACTTGCCGCCAACGCCGTCGGCCAGCAAAGACCCGGGCGGCATCGCAGCGGCTGACTACGCCACCCTCACTTTCGATTGCTATGGCACCCTCATCGATTGGGAAGCGGGCATTCTTGGCTACCTGCAGCCTTTGCTGGCCCGCTATGATGTGCATGTGATCGATGAGTTCGTGCTGGAGACGTTCGCCGAGCTGGAGCCGCAAGTCCAAGCCGCAGGCGGCGCCTATGGGGATGTGCTGGCGCAAGTGCTTGGCCGCATGGGGGAGCGTCTGGCCTTTCAGCCGAAGCCGCGTGAGCTGGCCGGCTTTGCGGACAGCATCGCGGACTGGCCGGCCTTTGCGGACACCGTGGCTGCGCTGCGGAAGTTGGCCGACCACTTTGAATTGGCCGTCCTCTCCAATATCGACAACGCGCTGTTCGCCCTGTCGGCCAAGCGGCTGCGGGCGCCTTTCGCCCATGTGATCACAGCCCAGGACGTTGGCGCCTACAAGCCGGACCCGAGGATGTTTGAACGCGCCCTAAGCCAAGTGCGCCACCCGGTGCTGCATGTGGCGCAAAGCCGGTTCCATGACATCGTGCCGGCCACGGCGGCGGGCTTGGACACCGTGTGGATCAACCGCCCCTCCAAGGGCGCCGCCAAGCCGGCGAAGGCCTGTCCCACTTGGACGTTCGCCAGCATGGCGGACTTTGCCGCGGCGGTGTGTTAGCGTGCCGTTTCGCCACCCCGGCGCGAAGTGCTAGCCGATGCCCGTCGCCACCATTGAGATCACCAAGGAGGCGCTGCACTTCGCCGCCGCCCATTTCACCCTGTTTTCCGCCACGGAGCGGGAGAACCTGCACGGGCACAATTTCCAAGTGGCTCTGGAACTCGATGCCGAAGTGGGGGAGGACGGGCTGGCGTTCGACTACAACATTGTCAAGCGGGCGCTGCAGGCGCTTTGCGATGGGCTCGATGAACGGATGCTGTTGCCGGAGCGCTCGCCGTATCTGGAGATCAGGCGGGAGGGGGGCTATGTGGTGGGCCATTTCAACGGTGAGCGCATTCCCTTTCTGCCCCGGGATGTGCTCACCTTGCCAGTGGCCAACATCACCTTGGAGGCGCTGGCGGCCTGGATTGTGGGGGAGCTGCGCCGCAGTCCGGCTTTGGAGGAGCTGAACATTTTGCGCTTGGCGGCCAAAGTGTCCTCCGGCCCGGGCCAGTGGGCGCGGGCGGAAGGGCCGGGGCCGTGACGCCCCCCGCCGCGCCTCCCTGTCGCCTTGATTGCGGCGCTCGGCAGGTCCTGGTGAGCTGTCCCGCAAGCAAGTGGGTTTTAGTCGCTAGGGAACCTCTGAACAAGTCGCGTTCGCCCAGCGCCCCGCTGTTTGCGGGCGGAGATGGCGTTGCGGCCAAGGGAAGGCAACCCGCAGAGGGGCGGGGATTCCACAGCCCGTGCGCCGCGGGGCGCCCTTCGGGAGGGCCTAAAGGGCGCGCTGGCTGCGTTG
>CAYGBY010000203.1:0-6631 GCA_964348115.1 uncultured Pseudomonadales bacterium | reverse complement strand
CGAAGCCGTGTGGCTTGCCCCCACACAATGAGCCGCAACACAGCCAGCGCGCCCTGTTGGCCCTCCCGAAGGGCGCCCCGCGGCGCACGGACTGCGCAATCCCCGCCGCGCTTTGGATTGCCTTCCCTTGGCCGCAACGCCGTCTCCGCCCGCAAACAGCGGGGCGCTGGGCGAACGCGACTTGTTCAGAGGTTCCCTAGGCCCCCAGCCGCTGCGCGCCTTGGTGGTAACATTCCCTTCATGCCGGAAGCCGCCGTTCTAGCTTTGTTGCGTCAGGCCCTGTCTGAGGGCGCATTGATCACGGCGCCTGCGGCCATGCGCCCCTACGAAGCGGATGGCCTCAGCGCCCTGCGGCAGATGCCCTGGGCGGTGGCCCTGCCTGGCTCGCAGGCGGAGGTGCGCGCGGTTTTGGCCATTTGCCGCGCGCATCGGGTGCCGGTGGTGCCCAGGGGGGCGGGCACCGGGCTGTCCGGCGGGGCGCGCCCGGTGCGCGACGGCTTGGTGCTGGGCCTGTCCAAGATGAGCCGCATTTTGGAAGTGGACGCGCCGAACTGCATCGCAAGGGTGCAGCCGGGGGTACGCAACCTGGCCATCAGCGAGGCGGTGGCGGCGCATGGCCTTCACTATGCGCCGGACCCATCCTCGCAGCTCGCCTGCAGCATAGGCGGCAACGTGGCGGAGAATTCCGGCGGGGTGCATTGCCTCAAGTACGGCTTGACCCTGCACAATGTTCTGGGCCTGAAAGTGGAGACCATCGAGGGGGAGACGCTGCATCTCGGCGGCCGAGGCTTTGCGGCGCCGGGGTATGACCTGCTGGCCCTGCTGTGCGGCAGCGAGGGCATGTTGGGCGTGGTCACGGAGGTTACCGTGCGCCTGTTGCCGCAGCCGCCGCGCAAGCTGGTGTTGCTGGCCGCCTTTCACAGCTTGGCGGCGGCCGGCGGCGCCGTGACCCGCATCATCAGCGCCGGCATCATTCCCGCCGGACTGGAAATGATGGATGCCCTGACCCTAAGGGCGGCGGAGGACTTCGCGGGCGCTGGCTATCCGCGCGATGCCGCCGCCATCCTGCTGTGCGAACTCGATGGCGACGGCGCTGAAGTTGAGGCTTTGCAGCAGGCCGTGGTGCGCCATTTGCAGGAGGCTGGTGCCTATGACGTGCAAACCGCGGCGGAAGCCGAAGCCAGGGAGCGCCTGTGGCGGGGGCGCAAGGCCGCTTTTCCGGCGATGGGGCGCGTCGCCCCAGACTACTACTGCATGGACGGCACCATTCCCCGGGGCGCCCTGGTGGAGGTGCTCAACGGCATCTCTGAACTCTCGCAACGCTATGGCTTGGCGGTGGGCAACGTATTTCACGCCGGTGACGGCAACCTGCACCCCCTTATCCTTTATGACGCGAATAAGCGGGGCCAGACCGCCCTGGCTGAGGAATTGGGCGGCAGGATTCTGGAGCTTTGCGTGGCTGCTGGGGGGACGGTCACCGGGGAGCACGGCGTGGGCGTGGAGAAGCTCAACCAGATGTGCAGCCAGTTCGGTGCCGATGAACTGGCCCAGTTCGAGCGCGTCAAGGAGGCCTTTGATCCGCAACGCCTGCTGAACCCTGGCAAGGCCATTCCCACCCTGAGCCGCTGCGTGGAGTACGGCGGTGTGCATGTCCATAAGGGGGCGCTGCCGTTCTCCGCCCTGGGGCGCTTCTAGGGTGACCGCTGACGCCGCCGCCCGGCTGACGGAGGCGGTCGGCAGCGCCTATGCCGAGGGACGTCCGTTGCGCATCCTGGGCAGCGGCAGCAAGGCCAGCCACCTAGGTCCTGAGGCGCTGCCCGCGGGCGAACACGCCGGCGTGGTCGACTATCGACCGGAGGAGCTGGTGCTGACCGCCCGTTGCGGCACCTCCCTGCGGGACATCAGCGCCCTGTTGGCTCAGCATCGCCAGCAACTGCCGTTTGAGCCGCCCATGATCGGCGGCGCCGGCACTCTTGGCGGCGCCGCGGCTACCGGTTGGTCCGGCCCGGGCCGCCCTTGGCGCGGCTCCGTGCGCGACGCGGTGCTAGGGGTGGAGATGGTCAACGGCTTAGGGCAGCGCCTGAAGTTCGGCGGCCAGGTGATGAAGAATGTGGCGGGCTATGATCTTTCCCGCCTGCAGGTGGGCGCCTGGGGCACTTTGGGCGTTCTGCTGTCCATCAGCGTACGCCTCAGTCCGCAGCCGGAGGCGGAGCGCACCTGCCAACTGGAGTGCGACGCCCAGCAAGGGCTGGCTTGGATGCGCAAGTGGGCGCGCATCTTCTCGCCCATTTCCGCCACCTGCCATGAAGGCGCTGTGCTGAGTGTGCGGCTATCCGGCCCGCAAACCGCGGTGGCTGCGGCCGTGGCCCGCATTGGCGGTGACGCCTGCGCGGATCTGAGCTTATGGCGGGCGCTCCGCGACCGCGCCCTAGGCTTTTTCGCGGCCCGGCCGGGCCCCGGTTTCCGGCTTTGGCGCATCGATTGTGCGCCGGCGGTGCCCCTGCCGTCCGGCCCCTGCCTCATCGAATGGTCCGGCGCCCGGCGCTGGTGGTGGACGGATCTGGCGCCCGCTGCGGTGCGGGCCCATACGGCGGCGGCCCATGGCGTCGCCGCCGTCGCGCAGGGCAGGGTAGGACGATCCTTGTCCGGTTCGGCGGCCCCACCTGGTGACGCCGGGCGCGAAGCCGTCGGCGCGTCCTTTTTGGGACGTTGCGCCACGGATGGCCATGTGGATGCGCAGATGGCGCTTTTCGCTCGGCTGAAAGCCGCCTTCGACCCCAAGGGCGTGCTCAACCCGCACCTGTCTGATGCAAACGCAATTCGCTAGCAGCGTGCGGGCGCACCCGTCCGCTGCCCGGGCGGATGAGATTCTGCGCCGTTGCGTTCACTGCGGCCTGTGCAACGCCACCTGCCCCACCTATCAGCTGCTTGGCGACGAGCTCGATGGCCCGCGCGGCCGCATCTACCTGATCAAGGCGTTGCTGGAGAAGCCGGGCGCCGACACTGCCGGGGTGGCCCAGACCCACCTGGACCGTTGCCTGACCTGTCGCGCCTGCGAAACCACCTGCCCGTCCGGCGTCGCCTACGGCGAACTGTTGGAGATTGGGCGGGAGGCTGCGGATGCGCAGCAGCCGCGCACGCCCTGGCGCGGTCTTGGCGGCGCGGTGCGGCAGGCCGGCGCCTTGCGCGCTGGCGTCTTGCGGCTGCGCCGGCTATGGGACTGGCTGCTGCGCAGCTGGCTGGGCATGGTGGCGCCTAGCGTACGTTGGTTTCCGCGCTGGGCTGCCCTTGGCCGGCTGCTGCGCTGGGCGCTGCCCGGGCCCCTCGCCGCCGCTTTGCCGCCGCGCCCCGGGACCGGGGTTTTGAGGAACTTTCGCTTTCGTTTCCCGCCGGGCCGGCGGCTGTTGCGCTGGGTGTTGCCGGGGCGCCTCTTCACCGCTTTGTGCCCGGGTTCAGCGGCTGCAGCCGAGAAGCGCGTTCAACCCCCTTTGTCGCCGGGTCGTCGCTTCGCCGGCGTTGGGGACCCGCAGGCAGGCCCGTCGCCGCCGTCCGGGGCCGCCGCGCGCCAGGCCTTGCTGCTGCAGGGCTGTGTGCAACGCCAAGCCACGCCGGCAGTCCATGGGGCTGCGGTGCGCTACTTCAACGGCAAAGGGGTGCGGACGGTGGTGGCGCCAAGGGAGGGCTGTTGCGGCGCCCTGAACCTGCACCTTGGCCAAACCGACCAGGCGCGGCAGGCGATGCGCCGCAATCTGGACGCTTTGGCCCCCTATGTGCAGCAGGCGAGTTGGCTCGTCTCCACCGCCAGCGGCTGCGGGGTGACGGTGAAGGACTACGGCCGCCTGCTGGCGGACGACGCCGAATACGCCGCCTTGGCGGCCAAGGTGGCCAGCAAAACCCGGGACTTGGCGGAGGTGGCCTCAGAACTTGGCGTCAGCCAGCCGTCCAACGGGCGCAACGGGGCGGTGCGCAAGGTGGCGTGGCACCCGCCCTGCACCCTGCAGCATGGCCAGCGCATCACCGGCCTGGTGGAGCGCCTGTTGGCTGACGCCGGCTACCAGCTCACCTTGGTGCGGGACGCCCACCTATGCTGCGGCTCCGCCGGCGCCTACTCCATCCTGCAGCCGCAACTGGCGCAACGGCTGAAGGCGGACAAACTGGCCAATCTCGCCGCTGGCGGCCCGGATGTGATCGCCACGGCCAATGTGGGTTGCCAGATGCATCTGCAGGCCGCCGCGGACCGTCCTGTGATGCACTGGATTGAACTGCTAGCCGGCTGAAGCGCTCTGGTGCGCACTACAGATTTCGCAGTCGCAGGACGGTGGGCTGAAGTGGCGGACGCCCATGGCAACATCGCCAACCCTGTCGGCCCGTTGGAAGATTGACCGAAACAGTTCGCTCTCGCTGTTCTCGAGGTACCGACGCAGCGCGTAGGCGCAAAGGTCGGCGATTTGAACCATGCGGGTGAGTTCACTGTCGACAAACATGGGCGTTTCCATGATGTGATCGACGTCAGTCCAGAGGGTGCCGACGGCATGAAAGGAACGCATCATGCGGGTGTGTCTCCGGGCCACCGTCTCATTGTTGTCGTGCATGAGCAACCCGTATGCGTCCGAGGTGGACTTCTGGTTCTGAAGGAACTTCTCGAACCGAGAGACGACCTGCTCAAATGCTTGTTCATCAATCGAACGCCGGGACAGTGCGGGGTCAAAATGGGATTTGTCAACGCATTCGGCAAACAGGCGGGCGAACCCCCATTGGGAGACCGTTTGGGCAACCTCAAGAACTGCCTTGCGACGCTCTTCCCAGGTCAGGTGAACGTGGGCTTCTGTCTTGCGGAACAGCTTATGAGCCCGTTTACGGCGAGCGTTGTTTGCCGGGCCGGACATGCGCCCGAGGTCGCTTTTCCTGCGGCGGTTGACCGCCTTGCGCCGGTCGGCGGCGTTAAGCTGCTCGAATTCGGGGATTCTCGATTGTTCGAGGTACTTTCTCAACATCCATGCTGTGTGAAGTTCCGCGTTGGCCAAGCCATAGGCCTCCAGTACTTGCGATATTTCTCGGTCAGCGTCGCGCCAGTGCCAAATCGGGATGGATATGCTGGCGAGGACGAAGTGAGAGGTCTCGCCAGTGCTGGTGCCGATTGTGCCAGACTCGTCAAGATAGCAGAGATGCACAGCCGACGCTGATTACAGCTTTGGGATGGAGCTTAAGTAAAAAGCGTCTGGGCCTTGGAGCCTTAGGCTCCGAAGGACGAGACGCTTGGCGACTCTCCGCAGACGCATGGCGCGAAGTTTAGTCCTTACAGGGCGCGTGTCAACTAGGGCCTGTTAGCACTATCTGGGTTAGCCCTGTTGCGTTCCAGGCCGCGCCAATCAAGGCGCGAGGAGCGCGGTTTGGCCGGCGTCAAATAAGCGACGAGCAACGCTGGGTGGCGCGGCTTGGGACGCAACCCGAAGGGCCGGGTCCGTTTTTCCCCCGGACCGCGTTGTCGCCCGCTCATGTGACGCCAGCCACACCGCGCCCGCTCCGCCTTGCCCGGAGAAAAAACGGCGCCCGGCAGGGCCAACCCAGATAGTGTTAACAGGCCCTAGTTTAGTGTCTGGTCAGCAGCCCCCACTAAGCTCGATGTGTCCATGAAATCGCCATAATTGGCCGCCTAAATCGATCGAATCCCCGTGAAATCAAGCTGCGAAGTTCGGCATCGGGGCGTCAGCGGGAGTTGCTGGTGTCTGATCAGCAAGACTTTCCCACGCTGAGTGGAGCCAAACGATTGTCTGCTTTGATGAACGCATTCTTGTGATTTGGGCATGGAATTTCGTCCAGTGTTGTTGCTTTGGGAGTTGGGGCGTTTGCCGTGTCGGTCTTTGTCTTGGTTTCTGGCCGGCCGCGGCCGCCGGCGGATGCGGGAAAGGCCTGGACGCAATTCTCATTTGGTAATTTGATCGTTCTGTTTGGGTTGTGGTCTGTCTGTTGTTGGCTGGCAGCCAGAGTCAGGGTGGTTGTGCGGGTGGTCCGCCCGTGGCGAGCAGGGCCATCAAGGTGTTCCAGAAGGGATGCGCTTGACGGCTTGGGGGCGTGGTTTGTTATGGGAGTTCAGCCCAGTTTGACGGCAAGCTGAATGGTTAGTAACGTTTCTGAATAAGTAAGGAGGAGCCAAACGAGGCATGGCGCAGTTTGGCGGCGCGCCCGCTGCGAGAGCAGGTTGTTGATGGTCCGAGTCTCTTTGCTCGACATTGGCGAACGTCCGCCGAGTCCCGCGGAATGCGGCCGGAAACGCCCTGGGGCGGCAGGTAGCGGGCCGCTCTCGTGCGGGCGGTTTCGTTGAATCCAAAGGCGATGGTGCGCACCCTGGCGGGCATGGGACGCTGGCTGTGCATAGCCGAGCAAGTGGCCCGAAACGGCGCCGCGCCGCTTCGCAGCCTGACGCGCTGCATCCCGGCGGCTTGCGTCCTGCTGGCGCTTGTCGGTCCGTGGCCCGCGGCGGCCTGGGCGCAGACCGTCACCTACGTCGGCAACGTGAATCAGCAAGCCACCTCTGCACCAGCGTTCATCACCAATCCTCTGGCACGGGCGCAAATTTTCAGCACGGGAAGCCGGAGCGGCGGCTACCCGTTTCAGGACGTCGTGCTGCGCT
>CAYGBY010000202.1:0-6832 GCA_964348115.1 uncultured Pseudomonadales bacterium | reverse complement strand
CTGGTTGGCTGCGATGGCGTCCCAGTTGGAGTCGATGCGTTCGCCGTTGGCGGCGATGTCGTCCTGGTTGGCTGCGATGGCGTCCCAGTTGGAGTCGATGCGTTCGCCGTTGGCGGCGTCGCCGTCGGCGATGGCCTGCGTGTTGGCGGCGATGGCCTCCTCGTTCGTGCCTATGGCCTCCGCGTTTGTGCCTATGGCCTCCGCGTTCGTGGCGATGGACTCAGTGATGGATTCCCCGCCGACGCTCAGTGTGCCGGAAACTTCAACATCCCCCGCCACCTGCACGGTGTCGTCATCTGTCCCTAGGTAAATGTCGATGGCGCCCGAGTTTGGGTCGGTGCCGATGCCGGTGCAAAGGACTTCGCCATCTTCGTCCACGCAATTCTGGCCGTGGGCGGGCGCTCCAAGGCCCAAAATCAGGGCGCAGATGCCCAGCAGGAAGGGGAGACCGCCAAATCCGCGGATCGAATTTGACAGGAACTGCTCGCAGTAGTCGTTCATTTCAATAATTCCCTTTGTGATTGCAAGTTTGGATTACAACCCCTAGCCAGCTTCCCGCCTGCCAAGGGATCAGTTTGCCCACTCGCCAGGACAAGCCCGGAACAGTGGGGACACTTGGTTCAATGTAGCATTCTCAGCGATGGGCTGCAACCTTTGATTTTGGCGAAAGATGCTTGATGCGGCGCTCGCTGTGCCTTAGTGTTTGGCGATTGCAACCGCACGGGGCTGCCATGGCGCTCGATATCGACTACACCACTGGAATCAACACCTACGCCAACCTCTCCGCGGCCGCGCTTGCCGAATTGGCTTTGCTGCGTGGGGAGGCGCGGTTGGCCGCCAATGGCGCCTTGGTGGTTGAGACTGGCGAGCGCACCGGCCGCTCCCCTAAAGACCGCTTCATCGTGCATGAGCCCTCAACAGCCAACGCCATCGACTGGGGGGAGATCAACCAGCCCATCGCGCCGGAGTCGTTCAACGCCCTGTGGGACCGGGTGCACGTGCATTTGGATGGCCGGGAGCGGCTGGTGTCCCATCTGCATGTAGGGGCGGATCCGCAACACTATGTCGCCATCGATGTTACGACGGAGTATGCTTGGCATGGGCTGTTCGGCAAGTCCCTATTCATATCGCCGCCGCACTTCAACCCGCACAACAAGCAGATCTGGCAAGTTGTCAACGCGCCGGGGTTCGTCTGCCGGCCGCAGCGGGACGGCACCAACAGCGACGCCGCGGTCATGATCAACTTCGCCGCCCGCAAGGTGCTGCTGGCGGGCATGCGCTACGCCGGAGAGATGAAGAAATCCATGTTCAGCGTACTCAACTTCCTGCTGCCGGAAAAGGAAGTGCTGCCCATGCACTGCTCCGCCAACGTAGGGTTGGATGGGGATGTCACGCTGTTTTTTGGCTTGTCGGGCACCGGCAAGACCACTCTGTCAGCGGACCCGGGGCGCTTGCTAATCGGCGATGACGAGCATGGCTGGGGCCGCGGCACGGTGTTCAATCTTGAAGGCGGCTGCTACGCCAAGTGCATCCATCTAAGCCGGGAAAACGAACCGATCATCCATGACGCCATCCGCTTCGGGGCCATTGTGGAGAACGTGGTGATGGATGCCGACACGCGTGTGCCGGACTACGCGGACGCTTCCCTTACGGAGAACACCCGCGCCTGCTATCCCTTGGCAAACGTCGCCGCCAAGGTGCCGGAGAACCGGGCTGGGGAACCGGACAGCATTATCTTTCTTACGTGCGATCTCAGCGGTGTGCTGCCGCCAGTATCCATCCTGTCCAAGGAGGCGGCGGCCTACCACTTTCTGTCCGGCTACTCGGCGGCGGTGGGCTCCACGGTCATCGGCGCGAGCGAACCCTACAAAGCCACCTTCTCCACCTGCTTTGGCGCGGCCTTCTTTCCGCGCCCGGCCAACGTCTATGCGGACCTGCTCATCCGCCGCATCGAGGAGTTCGGCTCCCGTGCCTATCTGGTCAACACGGGTTGGACCGGCGGCGGCTACGGCGTAGGTCGGCGCTTCCCCATCCCCGACACCAGGGCCGTCATCAGCGCGGTGCAGAGTGGCGCCTTGGCGGATGCGGAGACCACTTATTTGCCCAATTTGAAGCTGTCCATTCCCAAAGCGGCGCCGGGACTGGACGCTGGGCTGCTGAACCCGCGCAACACCTGGTCGGACAAGACCGCCTATGACGCCGCGGAACGCGGCCTCATCGCCAAGTTCACGCAGAACTTCCGCAAGTTCGCGGTGGATCAGGCCATCGTCGACTCAGGCCCTTCCCTAGCCTGCCGCTAACCGCAAGATTGCCCGCCCAGCGCGAATTCGCCGATCTCGCCATTTCCGCCGCTGTCTTGACCGGCCTTGCAGCCGGCGGCGCCTCTCTGCGGGGCGTTCGCCGAGGGGTGGAGAAGGAGAGCCTGCGGGTGGCCGCGGACGGTCGGCTTTCCCTGAAGCCGCATCCCCGCGCGCTCGGCTCCCCTTTGGCCCATCCGCAGATCACCACGGATTTCTCAGAAGCGCAGCTGGAACTGATCACCGCTCCTGGCGACACGCCGGAAGGCTGCCTGAAGGAATTGTGCGACATCCACAGCTTTGTTTACGCAGGGCTTGGGGATGAACTGCTTTGGGCCGCCTCCATGCCCTGCCTCTTGGTGGCGGATGCGGAAATTCCCATCGGACGCTATGGTGAGTCCAACATCGGCATGGCGAAGACGGTTTACCGACGCGGTCTTGGGCACCGCTACGGGCGGCGCATGCAGACCATTTCCGGCATCCACTACAACTTCTCGCTGCCGGAAGACTTTTGGCGCCGCTATGCGGCCATCAAGGGCCGCAAAGGCGATCAGACGTTCATTACAGAGGGCTATTTCGCCCTGATTCGCAATTTCCGTCGCCATAGCTGGCTGTTGCTCTACCTATTTGGCGCCTCCCCGGCCATCTGCAGGTCGTTCGCGCCCGACGGCGCGCACAGCCTGAAGAACCTGGACAGCCGCACCCTGTACCTGCCCCACGCCACCTCCCTGCGCATGGGCCGCTTGGGCTACCAAAGCGCCGCCCAGGAGGGGCTGCACATCTCCTACAACAGTCTGGACTCCTACGCCGCCACTATGCACGAGGCGCTCACCCGGCCCTATCCGCCCTATGAGGCCATCGGCGTGCGTGTGGATGGCGCCTATCGGCAGCTCAACACGGCGCTGCTGCAGATCGAAAACGAATTCTATGGCGCCATCCGCCCGAAGCGCCGCATTCATCCGCAAGAACGCCCCCTGACAGCCTTGCGGCGGCGCGGGGTGGAATATGTGGAAGTGCGCTGCCTGGACATCAACCCCTTCCTGCCAGTGGGCATGGATGCGGAACAGATGCGCTTCTTGGACACCTTTCTGCTGTATTGCCTGTTGGCGCCGAGCCCGGCGGACAGCGCCGAGGAATCCCGAGCGATTCAGGCGGACCAGACCGCCATCGTCACCCAGGGCCGGGCGCCGGGCCTGGAGCTTAGCGGCGGCGCCCGGGACCATTGGGGCGCCGCCGTCCTGCAGCAGTGCGCCGCAGTGGCCCAACTGCTCGACCGGGCTTTTGGGAACAACCTCTACAGCCGTGCGCTGGACCGCCAGCAGGCGCGTCTGGCGGCGCCGGCGCTAACCCCCTCGGCGGCGATATTGGCTAGGTTGGCAAAGGAGAAGAAGCCATTCTTCCGCTTCGCGCTGGATCGTTCGCTAGCCCATCGCCACT
Source organism: uncultured Pseudomonadales bacterium (assembly GCA_964348115.1). Lineage (GTDB taxonomy): Bacteria > Pseudomonadota > Gammaproteobacteria > Pseudomonadales > Azotimanducaceae > Azophilus. The sequence continues at coordinate 3,098 of CAYGBY010000202.1, read as the reverse complement.
GGTTCCGCAGGCGGCCGCTTTCTCCGTCCGCGCTGGCGGAGCATGAGGCCAAGGCTGCCCAGTCAGTGGCTGACCAGGCGCGGATGGAGGCGGCGGACGGGCGCAGCTTCGCAGGCTTTCTGCAGGACTACCTGCGCCTGCCGCAATGAATTTTCTGGCGCATTGCCTGATCGCGGAGGAAGCCGCCAGCGCAAGCGCAGCCGTGGATGCGGCCCCGCTCATCGCCGGCGGCCTGCTGGCGGACTTCATCAAGGGGCCGGTGCCGCAGGGCTGGCCCGAGGCGCTGCAGCAGGGTGTGCGCCTGCACCGACGCATAGACGCCTTTTCCAACTGCGCCCCGGCCATCCGCAAGAGCGTCGTGCGCTTTCCAGCGGTGTTGCGGCGGCTGGCGCCCGTTTTCGTGGACGTGATCGCCGACCATTGCCTGGCTCTGGATTGGGCGGCGCATCATAGCCAACCGCTGCCGGTGTTCAGCGCCCGCTGCTACGTCGAAGCGCAAAGGGAGGCCCATCGCCTGAGCCGCCAGGGGCGACGCCGCCTAGCTTGGATGGTCAGCCATGACCTGCTTAGCGGCAACCGCTCCCGCCAAGGCATGGAGCGCGGCTTGCTGAGCATAACCCGACGCCTGGGCCGTCAACATTTGGATGCCGTGCTGTTAGACTTCGTTTCTGCGGAATTACCCAGTCTGAAAGGGGATTTTCAACGCTATATGCCCTTGCTGCTCGCCCACGGGCGGCAGTGGGCGCGGACACAGGAGGATGCGACTTGAAAGCGGTTTTATGCAGAGCCTACGGGCCGGCGGAGAGCCTGACGCTGGAGGACGTGCCGGCGCCTGCGTTTGGGGAGCAGGATGTGCTGGTGGACGTGCGGGCCGCGGCGCTCAATTTTCCGGATGTGCTGATGATCGCCGGCAAGTACCAAAGTCAGCCGCCCTTCCCATTCTCCCCAGGCGGGGAGATAGCCGGCATCGTTGCGGCGGTGGGCGCCAGGGTGGAGCAATTCAAGCCCGGAGATCGGGTGTTTGGCGGCATCGGCCACGGCGGCTTCGCGGAACAGGCCGCGGTTCCGGCAGCGCGCCTGCACGCCATGCCGGATGCGATGAGTTTTGTTGCGGCCTCCGGCATCACCACCACCTACGGCACCTCCTACTATGCCCTCAAGCAGCGCGCCGCCCTGCAGCGGGGCGAGAATCTGCTGGTGCTTGGCGCCGCGGGCGGCGTGGGCATTTCCGCGGTGCAGTTGGGCAAGGTCTTGGGCGCCCGGGTCATTGCCGCCGCCAGCAGCCCGGAAAAGCTGGCCATGGCCGCCCAATCCGGCGCCGATGCGCTTGTCGACTACAGCGATGGCCAGCTAAAGGACAAGGTGAAGGATCTGACCGGAGGCAAGGGTGCGGACGTCATCTATGATCCGGTGGGCGGCGCCCTGTTTGATCAGTGCCTGCGCTGCATCAATTGGTATGGACGCATCCTGGTTATCGGCTTTGCCGCCGGAGACATACCCAAGGCGCCCATCAACCTGATCCTGCTGAAGAGTTGCCAATTGGTGGGCGTCTTCTACGGCGCCTTCTCTTTCCGCAGCCCCAAGGAGAATGCAGCCAACTTCAGCGAGTTGCTGGCGCTGTTCGCCGCTGGCAAGCTCAAGCCGGTGGTGGGGCGCACCTACCCGCTGGAGCGCTATGCTGAGGCCTTGAATGACCTTTCCGGCCGCCGCGCCCTAGGCAAGGTGGTGGTGACCGTTGGCGATCCCCAATGATGCTGGCGGACCGCAGCAGCGCTGACTACGCCCTGGCCATTGCGGCGCTGGCTGGCGGGCTGCTGTTCGGGGCTCAAGTACTGGAGCATCATTTTGATATGGCGCCCTGTCCCCTTTGCCTGATGCAGCGGCTGTGGTTTTTTGTGGCGGCGCTCATCGCCTATGGCGGCTTGGCGCATAACCCGCGCTGGGGCATTTATCCCTTGCTCACGGGGCTCGCTTCCCTGATTGGCGCGGGCTTCGCCATTCGCCATCTATGGCTGCAGAGCCTGCCCGCGGACCAGGTGTCGGCTTGCACTGCCCCTTTGTCCATGCTGATGGAAAGCGGCCAATGGTGGCAGGCTTTACTCAACATGCTTTTCGGCACCGGCGACTGCGGCGGCGATTCATACGCCGTGCTTGGCGTACCCCTCCCCGCCTTGGCGCTGCTGGGCTTCGCCGTCCTTGGCGTTCTGGCGCTGCTGCAATGGCGAGCGCGGCTGTTAAACCTATGAAGCAGCGCGCACATTGGTGAACAAGCGCAATTGTCCGCTTCAGCGAAATACAAACGGCCCTTTGACCTTGTGGTTCTCGCCGTTGTGGCGTTGCTGGCGCCACTATGGCTGCCCGTCTGCCTAGTCATCGTGCTGGCCATCTGGCTTGAGGATCGCGGGCGCATTTTCTATCTGCAGGAGCGGCTGGGGCAGGGCGGGCGGCTCTTCAACATCGTCAAGTTCCGCACCATGGTGCAGAATGCGGAACATCTAACCGGTCCGGTTCTGGCGTTCCGCTCGGATTTCCGCTCCACAAAGGTGGGAAGGATGCTGCGCCGCAGTCATCTGGACGAGGTGCCGCAGCTCTTCAACGTGCTGCGGGGAGAGATGAGCTTCGTCGGCCCCCGTCCCGAACGGCCGGAGCTTTATCAGCAGATCGAACAGGAGTTGCCGGCCTTCGCCCAGCGTTTGCGGGTCAAGCCGGGCATTGCCGGGCTGGCGCAAGCCAGGGGGGGCTACCACGCCGCTCCCCGGGTCAAGCTGCGCTATGACAATCTGTACGTCAAGACCATGGGTCCCTGGCTGGACCTGAAGCTGCTGCTGCGCTGTCTGTGGATTGCGCTGTCGCCGGGGTCCGCCGGCAAGAGATTTTCGATGTCTTCTGCCGGCGCTGCGCGATCAGCTAAGGCGCGGGGGAAGGCCTGTCCTGAACAAGAGACTTTGCGGGAAGCCGCCCCGCAGGCCGTGCATGGGGGTGGGCGCCAGGAGCGGCGGCCTGGCGCTGGGGTTTCTGCGACGCAGGGCGGGCGCGGAGTTGCCCGCTAGGGAACCTCTGAACAAGTCCCGGAAGCCCAGAGGAGCCTAAAGGGCGTG
>CAYGBY010000201.1:0-6863 GCA_964348115.1 uncultured Pseudomonadales bacterium | reverse complement strand
CATCACGCCCTTTAGGCTCCTCTGGGCTTCCGGGACTTGTTCAGACGTTCCCTAGTGCGCAGACTCCGGGCCGAAGACCGCTTCCCCGCCGGGCGGCATGGCGGCGGAGCAACCCGGACAGCGCACAGCCTTCGCCGGCGAGGTAGACGTCTTGCAATCGGTCAGGCCCCCATTGCGGAAGCGCCGGCGCCTGCGGACCAGCAGAGGCCGAAACGGCCAATGCCGCTGTTTGGGTCAAGTATGATTGCGGAGGCGCCGGCGCCTGTAGACCAGCAGAGCATCCTGCGCCCGGAAAGCCTGTGGAGGAGCTGCATCTTGCGCATTCAGCGTCAGTTCAGGGGCGAACTGCGAAAATGGCCGAAACTCCATCGTCCGGACTGGAGCTTGGCGGGCGCCACATGAAATTTTCCTGCCTCGCGTTTTTTCTGCTGCTGACCGCCCCAACGGCCTGGGCGGCTGGCGCTGGGGAGAAGCTGTACAACGACCTGCTGGAGAAGGACGCCCTCTACCCGGACGAAGACTGGCAGAACTACGTCACTGAAATCGGCGAGCGTCTGCTGGCGGTGACGCCCGATGCGGGCAAGAACTACACCTTCGTCGTGACGGACCAGACCGGCGTCAACGCCGCCGCCACCGGCGATGGCTACATCTTCATCTTCCGGGGCATAATCGCCTACTGCCGCAGCGAGGACGAACTGGCCGCCATCATAGGCCATGAGATCGGCCATGTGGTGGGACGGCATGCGCAAAGAGCCAAAAGCCGCCGCCGGCTGGGCGGGCTGTTGGGCTGGGTGGGGGTCATCGGCACGTCCAGCTACGGCATGAAGGACGTAGGGGATACGCTCACCGCCGCCTCCATGGGTCCCCAAGGCCGGGCGCACGAGCTGGAGGCCGACGGCTACGGCGCGGAGTTCCTGGCCCGCGCCGGCTATGACCCCTTGGCCATGGAGAGCGTCATATACGTGCTAAAGGAGCATGAACTGTTCTCCAAATCCGTATCCGGGCGCCCCACGGTCTATCACGGGCTGTTCAGGAGCCACCCCCGCAACGACAAGCGCCTGCACGATGTAGTGGCCAAGGCGGCGCCTCTTGCCGGACACAACACCCGCCCGCCCCTACGGGACTTCTGGCGAATGATGGATGGGTTGGCGTATGGCGATGAGGCCGCCACCGGCCTCATCAAGGACAGCGCCTACTACCATAGCGGCCTGCGCATCGTGGTGCGCTTCCCTGATGACTGGGATTTGAACAACACCCCTACGGAGGTGTTTGGCCGGGACATCAGCGGCGCGTCGGACGCCACCATCACCGTGCAGCGGCAACGTCCGGCTGAGCGGCGGCAAACCCCGGAGGACTACATACGCGAGACCCTGAAGCGGGATGACATCGAGAACGGCGAGGCCATCGAAATCAACGGCTACGAGGCCTATGTCACGGACGTCACCATCCTAGCTGGGGATGCGCAGGCGCGGAAAATGGCGGTGGTGTTCAAGGGCAACGACGTCTATCTATTCAAGGGAGAGCTCGGCAAGACCGGCGACCCAGCGCAGTTTGCGCGCCAGTTCCATGCAACCTTGGCCTCCTTCCGCGCCATGACCGCCGCTGATCTGCAGGACGCCAACCACCAGCGCGTATCCGTGTTAACCGCCAAACCGGGGGACAGCTATGCCGCACTGGCCAGAAAGAGCTCCCTCAAGTCCCATGCGGAGGAAATCTTGCGGGCGATCAACGGCCACTACCCGCGCGGCGAGCCTAGGGCCGGCGACTACATCAAGATCGTCCGCTAGCGTGCTGTCCCGCAAGATAAGTGGTTTTTAGTCGCTAGGGAACCTCTAAACAAGTCCCGGAAGCCCAGGGGAGTCTAGCCCTGATAATTCACGAACAGACGGAGCAAAAGCCCTCGTTGTGCGAAAATGGTGTTTACCAACAACCAGTTATCCGCACCGAGGGCTTTTGCATGTCCCACAATATCACCAAACAGAGTGTTCTATTCGAGAATCTGTCGAAATTAGGCCCTCCCGAAGGGCGAACGCGGCTTGTTCAGAGGTTCCTCAACGGGCAGTGACCCCGGTGATGCGGTCGTGGGTTGCGCGTCTTTTGTCGTTCGTCGCGGGTCTTTCATCATGCCGGTTAAAGCCCTGCAACTGCTTATGCCATAATGCGGCCCAAGGCGACAAGCTGCGCTTTCCGGCCGGGCCGGCGGTACATTCAGCATAGGAACCTCCCCATGCCTTCATTTGACGTGGTTTCCGAAGTGGATGCCCAAGAGGTGCGCAACGCCGTGGATCAGGCCGCACGGGAACTGCGCTCCAGGTTCGACTTTCGCGGTGTGGACGCCGGTTTCGAATTCTCCGAACGCGGCATCGAAGTGGCCGCCTGCGAAGACTTTCAACTCAAGCAGCTGGAGGACATCCTGCGCGACAAGCTGGCCAGCCGCAAGGTGGATGGCACCGCACTCGATCCGCAGGCCATCGAGGGGGCGGGCAAGCAACGCCGCCAACGCTTCCTGCTCAAACAAGGCATAGATCGGGACACCGCCAAGAAGATCGCCAAGCTGGTGAAGGGTGCCAAACGCAAGGTGCAGACGCAGATCAACGGAGAGAAGATCCGCGTCACCGGCAAGAAGCGCGATGACCTGCAGGCCGTCATTGCGCTGCTGAAGGAAGCGAACCTGAACATTCCGTTGCAGTTTGACAACTTTCGCGACTGACGCAGCTAGTGCGCTACGCTGCGGTCTTGAACCGGCGCATGTTCATATGCGCCTGCACCGGGTTCGCCTCCGGGCTGCCGCTGTTCCTTCTGATTCAGCTTGTGCCGGCCTGGCTGCGGCTGGAAGGGGTCAGCCTCACCGCCATCGGCTTTTTCACCGCCATTCAGTATCCCTACACGCTTAAGTTTCTGTGGTCTCCGGCCATCGAGCGCTACAGGCTGCCTTTGCTGGGACGCCGCCGAGGCTGGATGCTGGCGACCCAGATCGGCCTCATCGCCAGCATCGCTGCGCTCGGGTTCTGGCGGCCAGGCGAGGCCCTGCTGCAGATTACGGCCATCTCCCTCATCGTCGCCATCTTCAGCGCCACCCAGGACATCGTCATAGACGCCTACCGCCGGGAGGTGCTGCCCACGGAGGAGGAGTTGGCCCTGGGCAACAGCATCCACGTGCAGGTCTATCGCCTGTCCGGCCTGGTGCCCGGCGCTCTGGGCCTGATCCTGGCCGACCAAATGGATTGGACCTGGGTTTTTCCCATCATGGCCGCCTTCATGCTGGTCGGCGTGGCCCTGACCCTTTCCGTCAAGGAGGCGGTGGCCGAGCCGCGCATCCCGCCAAGCCTGTGGGCGGCAGTGCGCGAGCCGTTTCGCGAGTTCTTCGCCCGCCGGGCGCTGCTGCCGTCCTTGGCCGTGCTGGCCTTCATGTTCTTCTACAAGCTCGGAGACAACATGGCCACCGCCCTGGCCACACCCTTCTACATCGACCTCGGCTTCACCCCCACGCAGATCGGTCTCATCGCCAAGAACGCCGGGCTTTGGCCAGCCATCGCCGGCGGCATCCTCGGCGGCCTCGCCATCGTAAAGATCGGCATCAACAAGGCCCTTTGGATATTCGGCGGCATACAGTTCGCCACCATATTCGGCTTTGTCTGGCTGTCCGCAACCGGTCCCCTGCCTTGGGCGCTGGCCTTGGTGGTGGGTGCGGAATACCTAGGCGTCGGCCTCGGCACCGCAGCCTCGGTTGCCTTCATCGCCCGGGAAACCTCCCACTTGGCCGTGGCCACGCAGTTCGCCCTATTCACGGCCCTGGCCGCCCTGCCCCGAACTTTGGCCAGCATGTTCAGCGGCCTGGTTGTGGACAGCATCGGCTGGACGCCCTTCTTCTACCTGTGCGCGGCGCTGGCCGTGCCCGGCATGGTGCTGCTGATTTGGGTGGCGCCCTACCGTGCGCCTATGCGCAGCCCAGACCAGCCCGCCACCGACAGCCGCGCGCCACCCGCCGCCCAACGAAGCTGACACCTTCACGCAGCAGGCGGCGCTTCTGCTCATGCTCCCCGCCGCCGCGCAGCGATATGCACAAGGCCGCGTTCACTACCCGATGCCAAGGCAGCCGGGTGCCCGGCGGCAGACGCCTAAGCACCAATCCCACGAAGCGGGCATGGCGGGGCATGCCCGCCAAGGCCGCCACCTGGCCGTAGGTGGCCACGAAGCCGGGCGGGATCATGGACACCACCTGCCATACCCGCTGTTCCGGACCGGGTTGCTCAAGGGGATCTGCCCCTTCCGCCACTTTTTTCGCCATTTTTGCCGCCTTCCCGCCAATTCCGCGAATTTTTTCTGAACTGCGGCCTTGAAACCCGGAATCGCGCCCCTATTATATGCGGCCCTTGGGTTAGCACTCTCCCCTTGGAAGTGCTAACTGGTGTTGAAGCACACTTGTTATTCGGGAGAACTCAGTCAATGAACATTCGACCCTTACATGACCGGGTGGTGGTGCGCCGGTTGGAAGAAGAGACCACAACGGCCGGGGGCATCGTCCTGCCCGACTCGGCTGCAGAGAAGCCATCCCAGGGCGAAGTCCTGGCGGTGGGTCCAGGCAAGGCCCTGGACAACGGCGAAGTGCGCGCCTTGGACGTCAAGGTGGGCGACAAAATCATTTTTGGCCAATACGGCGGCAGCACGGTCAAGCTGGAGGGGGATGAACTGCTCATCCTCACGGAAAGCGAGATCTTCGGCGTCGTCGAAGGCTAGTTCGGAACATCAACTGAGGAACAACAATGAGCGCGAAAGACGTAAAATTCGGAGATGAGGCACGCGGCCGCATGCTCAACGGCGTGAACACTCTGGCGGATGCGGTGAAGGTCACCTTAGGGCCCAAGGGCCGCAACGTGGTGCTGGACAAGTCCTTCGGGGCTCCCACGGTCACCAAGGACGGGGTCTCCGTAGCCAAGGAAGTGGAACTCAAGGACAAGTTCGAAAACATGGGCGCCCAGATGGTCAAGGAAGTGGCCAGCCAGACCTCCGACGAGGCGGGCGACGGCACCACCACCGCCACCGTGCTGGCGCAGTCCATTCTCACCGAAGGCCTGAAGTCGGTGGCGGCCGGCATGAACCCCATGGATCTGAAGCGCGGCATCGACAAGGCGGTGGCCGCCGCCGTGGAGGCCATCGGCGGCATGTCCCAACCCTGCGAGGACTCCACCTCCGTCGCCCAGGTGGGCAGCATCTCCGCCAACAGCGATGAGGCCGTTGGCCAGATCATCGCCGAAGCCATGGACAAGGTGGGCCGCGAAGGCGTCATCACCGTGGAGGAAGGCAGCGGCCTGGAGAATGAACTGGACGTGGTTGAAGGCATGCAGTTTGACCGCGGCTACCTGTCCCCCTACTTCATCAACAACCAGGACTCCATGTCCGCAGACCTGGAGGAGCCCTACATACTGCTGTGCGACAAGAAGATCTCCAACATTCGGGACATGCTGCCCGTGCTGGAGTCGGTCGCCAAGTCCGGCAAGTCCCTTATGGTCGTCGCTGAGGACATCGAAGGCGAAGCCCTGGCCACCCTAGTGGTCAACAACATGCGCGGCATCGTCAAGGTGTCCGCCGCCAAGGCGCCCGGCTTTGGCGACCGACGCAAGGCCATGCTGCAGGACATCGCCATCCTCACCGGCGGCACGGTCATCTCCGAAGAGGTGGGCCTGACCTTGGAGGGCGCCACCCTGCAGGACCTCGGCACCGCCAAGCGGGTGTCCTCCACCAAGGAGAACTCCACCATCGTGGACGGCGCCGGCAAGAAGGACGAGATCGAAGGCCGCATCAAGCAGATTCGCCAAGAGATCGAGGATACCTCTTCAGACTACGATCGGGAGAAGCTGCAGGAACGCTTGGCCAAGCTGGCCGGCGGCGTGGCCGTCATCAAGGTGGGCGCCCCCACGGAAGTGGAGATGAAAGAGAAGAAAGCCCGCGTGGAGGACGCCCTGCACTCCACCCGCGCTGCGGTGGAGGAAGGCGTGGTCGCCGGCGGCGGCGTGGCCTTGGTGCGTGCGCTGGAGGCCATCGCCAGGATCTCCGGGGACAACGAAGATCAGAACGTTGGCATCGCCATCGCCAACCGCGCCCTGAGCGCCCCCTTGCGCCAGATTGCGGTCAACGCCGGCGCCGAAGGCGCCGTGGTGCTGGACAAGGTGCTCTCCCTGACGGGCAACGAAGGCTACAACGCAGCCACGGGCGAATACGGCGACTTGATCGCTATGGGCATCCTGGATCCGGCCAAAGTGGCCCGGGCTGCGCTGCAGGCCGCCGCCTCAGTCGCCGGCCTGATGATCACCACGGAAGCCATGGTGAGCGAACTGCCGGAAGACAACCCCCCGCCGGCCCCCGGCGGCGGCGGTGGCGGCATGCCGGACATGGGCGGCATGATGTAAGGCAAGCAGGCCGGCAAGGATGTCCTGACTTCGACATCCTCAGCCTCATTGACGCCAAAAGGCCCCGGCTAACGCCGGGGCCTTTTTTTTGGGCGGCGCCTAGTGTTACGTCCCATAAATAACTTACGTAATAGCGAGCGTATCCAGTCCTGGGGCTCGGCTACGTCGAAAGGGTGACCCACGACCATGTCCGCCATGGCGTCACGATGTTGTTCGCCGCCTTGGACATCGCCACCGCCGAATCGATCCTCGCCAAAATCGAACGACTTTGTTCAGTTATTTCCGGGACACAACACTAGGGAACCTCTGAACAAGTCGCGTTCGCCCAGCGCCCCGCTGTTTGCTGGCGGTGATGGCGTTGCAGCCATGGGAAGGCGACCCGCAGCCCGGCGGGGATCGCGCAGTCCGCGCCGCGGGGCGCCCTTCGGGAGGGCCTAAAGGGCGCGCTGGCTGTGT
>CAYGBY010000200.1:4936-6867 GCA_964348115.1 uncultured Pseudomonadales bacterium | reverse complement strand
ACGCCCTTTAGGCTCCTCTGGGCTTCCGGGACTTGTTCAGAGGTTCCCTAGTGCATCAGTTTGACGCTGCGCATCCTTCGGGACGGCCTAAAGCGTGCGCTGGGGGTTTCTTAAGACGGTGGCGGGTGGGCCTTCGTTGTGGGAAGATGGCGGCACCCATAGCCAGTGGAGTGCAGTCATCGCGCATCGGTCCAAGCATTCGGTTGGCGACGGCGTTGCGATGCTGGTCGGTCTGCTTGGCTGCTTGCTTGCCGCATGGGGCGCGGCGGCGGTGTCTGATGAGGCGGAAGTGGCGGAACTGCAGGCGCAATTGCTCGAGGAGATCGTTGCGGATGCCCGGGAGACCAGGCACTACACCGGTCGCGCCCGCCTTGGCGAGCGGGTGATGCAGGCCATGGCCGCGGTGCCGCGCCACGAATACGTCGCGCGCTATGGCGTCGCGGCCGCCTACGCGAACCGACCGCTGCCCATCGGCCATGGCCAGACCATCTCCCAACCCTTCATCGTGGCCCTGATGACGGATTTGCTGAACCCGGAGGCTGAACACCGTGTGCTGGAGATCGGCACCGGCTCCGGCTATCAGGCCGCCGTGCTGGCGGAGCTTGTGGCGCAGGTGTACAGCATCGAGATAATCCCGGAACTGGCGCAAAGCGCCCAACAGCGCCTAGCGTCCTTAGGGGTCGAAAACGTATCCGTGAAGGTGGGCGACGGCTACTTTGGTTGGCCGGAGGCGGCCCCCTTTGACGGCATCATCGTCACCGCCGTAGGGCCGGACGTGCCCCCGGCGTTGGTGCGGCAGCTAAGGGTTGGCGGACGCATGGTGCTGCCCGTGGGCAGCACCTATGGGGCGCAGAACCTAACGGTGGTCACCCGTCTTGCGGACGGCGGCTATGATGCTGAGGAAGTGCTGCCGGTCGCTTTCGTGCCGCTGACCGGGGACCACTGACCCGCCTATTCCGGCAGCGTGCCGACCAGCGCCCCAGGCATTCCAGGCAGGAACTGCCCGGCAATCATGCCGCCGTCGATCACCAGTTCCGTACCAGTGCAGTAGCCGCCGGCGTCGGAGGCCAAAAACAACACGCCCTGGGCGATCTCCTCCGCCTCGCAGCCGCGCTGCAGGGGCACCCAGGTGTAGCGGGCGTTCACTTCCTCCTTGGTTTGCTGGAAGGGGTTGGTCATGGGGGTGCGCACGCCGCCCGGATGCACGCTGTTCACGCGGATGCCATAGGGTCCAAGCTCCATCGCCGCGCTGCGCGTCAGCCCCCGCACGGCGAACTTGCTGGCGCCGTAGGCCCCGGTGGCGTTGTTTGGCATCAGGCCGGAAACCGAGGCGGTGTTGACGATGACGCCGCGCCCGGCCTTCTTCATGTGCGGGACCGCGGCGCGGGTGCCCAGGAACGGCCCCATTACGTTCACCTCCAGCAGGCGACGGAAGTCATCCGGCGCGGTGTCCTCAAGCAGGCCGAACACTAGGATGCCGGCGTTGTTGACCAGGATGTCCAGGCGGCCTTGGGCCGCCACGGTGTCCGCCGTCAGCTTCTCCCAGCCCGCAGCGTCGGAGACATCGAGCACCGCGGCGCTCACTCGATCGTCGACTTCGGCGAGTTCGGCGAGTTCCTTCTCCAGCACGTCCGCCGCCACTAGGTGGCGGATGTCCGCGGCCAGAAAGGCCTCCACGATGGCCTTGCCGATGCCCCGGGCGGCGCCGGTGACGATGGCCACTTGCTCGGTCAGCTTATAAAGATCAGACATGAAGTCGGCCTCCTCATGGGGCAAGCGCCGCATCAGCGCGTCCAAGGCCAAAAGACCAGCGAGGGCGTGGCCAGCACGGTTGGCGCCGGGAACAAGCTCCTGGATTGGCGGATGGCTGGTTGCAAGGGAAGAACATTCTATGGCTCAACAAGCGGCTTGGCGCCATAAGCGGGTTGGGG
>CAYGBY010000200.1:0-4836 GCA_964348115.1 uncultured Pseudomonadales bacterium | reverse complement strand
GGCTCAACAAGCGGCTTGGCGCCATAAGCGGGTTGGGGTGCTATGCCCATTTTGCGTAGGCGCGGCCAAGGCGTTTGGCGCCGTGGCCAAGCCGGCGGGTTAGCGGACAGGTCTTTGCGAGGGAGGGACATTCTGCGGCTCGACAAGCGGCTTGGGGCCATAGGCGGGTTAGGGTGCGATGTCCATTTGCGTTGCGTGCTGCGCCGCTAGGTAGCCGAAGGTCATGGCTGGGCCTAGGGTGGTGCCGGCGCCTGGGTAGGTGCGCCCCATCACCGAGGCGCTGCTGTTGCCGATGGCGTACAGGCCGGGAATTGGGGCGCCCTGCTGGTTCAGTGCGCGGCCCTGCTCGTCCGTCACCACGCCGCCCTTGGTGCCGATGTCCCCAGGGAAGATCTTGATGGCGTAGTAGGGAGCTTTGCGCAAGGGTGCGAGACAGGGATTGGGTTTGTTGCGTGGGTCCCCATAATAACGATCGTAGCCGTTCACACCGCGGTCGAAATCAGGGTCCTCTCCCTTGGCGGCGTACTCGTTGAAGCGGCTGAAGGTGGCCTGCAGCACCTCCGCATCCACTTGGATTTGCGCGGCGAGCTCCGCCACGCTGTCGGCCTTGCGCAGAACCTCCCAGAAGCTGGCCTTCAGGTTCTTGTCCTGGCTGGGCGGGCCGGCCATCAGGGGGCCGATGGTGTAGTTGGCGCGATAGCTGCCGTCAAAGATGAACCAGGAAGGCGCCGTTGGGCATTGCGGCGAATTCAGACGCATCATCTCCCCCCCAGCCACGTGGTAGGAGGCGGATTCGTTCATGTAGCGCCGGCCATGCTGGTTGACGATCATGCAGCCGGGCAGGGCGCGCTCCACGAACATGGGCCGGGCGCGGTCCTCATCGCCGAGACGGATGGCCGGCGCCCACCAGGCGGCATCCATGAGATCCAGCGCTGCGCCGATGTCCTGGGCGGCGCGGATGGCGTCCCCGGTGTTGTTGCCTTGGGAGCCGGACCAGTCCGGGGAGGAAGGCCCGATGTTGGCGTTGCGCATGGCGGCGTTGCGTTCAAAGCCGCCGGCGGCCAGTATCACCCCGCGATGGGCGCGAATGCGCTGCCGCACCCCGACGGCGTCGACTTCAGCGCCCACCACCCGGCCTTGCTCAAGAATCAGGCTTTGCAGGGCCACGCCTAGGCGCACCGGCACGCCGCGCGCATTCAGCGCTTTGCGCAAGCCGCCCAAGAGGGCGTTGCCGCAGGTCAGGCGGCGATCCTTCGTGGTGTTGTAGCGTTGCGGCACGTCCAGCCAATAGCGCAGCATCACCTTCAGCACCGCCTTCCACCAGCCAGGCGCCTTGGTGATGATGGGACGGGCCTCGCCGATAGTCCAGTTCACCCGGCCAAACGCCTGCGCCGCTTGGTGCATGGGCTGCAGGCTGTCGTAGTCCTCCGGCCCCAAGGCGCTGGCGCTGATGGGTAGGGGTTCATGGGAACGGTTCCGCTTGGCGCCCGGCAGGTCCATGTGGTAGTCTGCGTAATTCACGCAGTGGAACTTGGGGCCGCCGTGGGCCTCCAGAAAGTCCACCATTCTGGTGGCGTTGCTGATGTAGGCGCGCATCTTGTTGTCTGGCGCCTCATCCCCCACCAGCGCCTTGACGTAGGTGAAGGCTTCCTCCGGCGTGTCCTCTATGCCCGCCTCGCGCATGTGGCGGCTGCAGGGGATCCACAGGGTGCCGCCGGAAGTGGCGGATGTGCCGCCCCAGAGATGGGCCTTCTCTATCACCAGGGGCTGTAGACCCAGTTCCGCCGCGGTCAGCGCAGCGGTAAGGGCGCCTGCCCCGGAACCCACAACCAGGACGTCGGTTTCCCAAACGGGCTTACTTTCCTTTGACAGTTTCAACACTCCCGCTGTTCAGAGGTTCCCGACCGCATTTCGGCAGGCAGGATGCCGGCGGACCGTGTAGCTGGGATCCTGCCGTCGCCGCTTGCGTCCAGAAAGTGCATTCCGATCATCAAGATTGCGGTTATCAAAGCTGTTCGGATGGAAAAATACCCAATTGCGTAGAATTTATCAACCGATTTTACGCAAATTGTGTATATGGCCAACCCAGATTCCCGGCGTTTCTGGCCGTGCCAGCGCGGCGTTTGCCGGGCGAATGCACCCCGCCAGTTCGCGGCATCGACGCACAGGAACGCATCCGCACAGGGCGCGTTGCGCCGCTCGCCCCCGGCCGCCTTAGGGCTTCTATTCAGGCCGCCCCCGGAGCGCGTCCGCACAGGGCGCGTTGCCCTGCTCGCCGCTGCGGGTTGTGTGTTCAGGCGAATGGGGGCGGGCATCCGCGTTCCAGGGGGCCAACGAACAGGTTCTCGATTTGTATAATCTTTTCGCGTTTTCTCTTTCATGCCTCTCAACATGCCTCAGCCAATGCTGTTTAATCGTCGGTTCTGGGAGGACGAGCTCCCCGCCCACCTAGTTGAGGCCGCCGTCACCCACGTGCCCCGTACCACTCCGGAGGAGGGGGGAGTCAGGCTGAGGCAGGTTGAGAGGCATGTTCTCTTTTTTTCACAGGTGCTGTATGTGGATCTGGAATAGGCCGGGGTGGCCGCAATGGGAATACGCACTGCGCGCCAGGACGGTGGCCGCGTTGCGGGACATTGCCGCCCAGCGCAGGCGACTCGCGGCGCAAGCAAGTGAATCTCCGGAACTGTTGCCCAAGGCTGTTGACGCCGCTCTGTTCAGGGAAGCGTCCGCGACAAGCGAGATCGAGGGTGAACACATTTCCTATGATGACCTGCGCAACGCGGTGGCTGGAAATCCGCCCGCCCCAGGAGCGGACTCAAGAGCCGAAGGCGTCGTAAGAATGCTCCGTAAATGCCGTGCCGCCGAGGTGTTGGATCGCGCTACGCTGTTTGACATGCACGAAAGCCTATTGGGGCATTTGCGGGGGAGCGAAGCGCTTGGCAGGCTTCAGCAGATAGGCGCGTATCGGAAAACGCACGTTCATATTCGCAGCAGGGCCAAGGGCATCTTGTATGAGGCGCCCGGTCCGGAAGAAGTTGAGCGGCTTATGGCGAACTTCCTGCATTGGGCGGGCCGCCCCCTTGTGCTTCCCATGAATGCCGCCCCCGAACCGCTGGCCAATCAAGCGTTGTTGTTGCCGGTGAAAGCCGCAATCTCCCATATGTGGTTCGAGAGAATCCACCCATTTTCAGACGGCAACGGCCGTATCGGCCGTGCAATCGCAGAGCGCATTCTGCGTGGTTCCGGCAAAGGCGCGGGGTATCTGGCCACGGCAATAGATGTCCGACGGGAACGGTATTACGAGGCGCTCGGCGAATATGGGAAAGAGGCTCAAGGCAACGACATCACCGCGTGGATCGCTTGGTTCGTCGATGTTTGCCGGCTAAGCCTGGACTGGGAATGGGAACGGATTCTTTTTGAGCGGGACCGCGAGGCTTTTTTTCGTGGCGCAGCAGCGGATTTGACTACGCGCGTGCAGCAGGCCATCGACGCCATTCTCGACCACTGGCCGGGAGGGAGATTTTATTCCGGCGTCGACGAACAGGAGTGGGCCTCGCTTGTAGGAAGCGGCTTGGCCCAGGAAGAAGGCTTAGACGCCCTTTGTGGGCGAGGCATTTTCTCGCCGGGAAGTGAAAGCGGCCGCTACACCATTGTGAAACACTTCAGAAATGTCTCCGAGCGTCTATTCGAGGTTGGCGTTCACTGGATACCGATCGCCTGCGATAAGTAACCCACGAGTGGAACTTCTGACTAGCCGTCATTTGCCCGTCCGGCCCGGGGGCGCGCTTTGTGCTACGCTCAACGGTTGTTTGCCATTGCGTTGCTGGGGATTGCCGCCGGCCTGATGACCTGTCGTTCAACATTCTCCCCGGGGCCCGCGGTTGCCCGTGGCGCCGCAAGCTGGGGGCGGTTCGGCGTGCGACAAGAAGTTGGCGCAGGTAAGATTCGTCCGCAGCAGGGCGGCGCCGTAAGTTGGGAACGGTTCGGCGTACGGCGGGGCGGCTTGGCCGTGCGATCGGTCGGTTTTGCGCTGTTGGCGCAGCTGGCCTTGCTGGGCTTGGTCCACCCCGCCGATCCCCTCGACCTTCCCGTCCGCACCATCGGCGGGGAAGACCTGATGGCGCCCGCCGCCCTTCCTGCCGGAGCGTTCTTGATAGTTGGCTTCAAGCGGCGCTCGCTGGACGAAACCAAGCCCTGGCGGGAGGCGCTCGAAGCCCTCGGCGCCTCCGCGCCCCCGGTGTTCAGCCTGTACGTACTGGAGGCCGCGCCGCGCTGGGTGCGGTGGATGATTGTTCGTGCGACAAAACGCGATGCGTCCCCCGAAGAGTACGGCTCCATCCTGGTCGCGGCGCAGGACGAGGCGGGTTGGCGGTCGCTGGTGGGCTTTCAGGCGGCCCGCGAAGACGCCGCCTACGTGGTGCGCTTCGACGCAAGCGGGCAGCCCTGCTTTCGCCACGCGGGTCCCGTGACGGACGAGGCCCTGCATTCCGGCCTTGTTGCCGACTGTGCGCTTTAGCTAAGGAGCCTCTGAACAAGTCGCGTTCGCCGGCGCCCCGCTGTTTGCTGGCGGAGATGGCGTTGCGGCCATGGTAAGACGCCCCGCGGCGTGGCGGGGATTGCACAGTCCGTGCGCCGCGGGCGCCCTTCGGGAGGGCCTAAAGGGTGCGCTGGCTGTGTTGCGGCTCATTGTGTGGGTCCCGCCACACGGCTTCGCCGCGCCTTGCCATCACGTCCTTTAGGCCCCTCTGGGCTTCTAGGGAACCTCTGAACAAGTCGCGTTCGCCCAGCGCCCCGCTCTCAGCAGCCGGAGATGGCGTTGCGGCCATGGGAAGGCAA
>CAYGBY010000199.1:0-6903 GCA_964348115.1 uncultured Pseudomonadales bacterium | reverse complement strand
TTCAACGTAACCTGTTGATGCAAAAGAATTTGTCAAAATGGTTGGTAAACTTGGGCTAACTGGTCGGCGCGTAACTCCCCCTCCCGCATTTCCCGCTTAGTTCGGGCCAAATCGACCGGCAAACCCTTCCTATGGAGGGGCTGAAGACCATGATGAGAATTGCTGGCGGTGCGCCGCCCTAGCCATACCTTGCGGACGGCCGCCAACTCGATGGCTGAAAGCCTTAGGGAACCTCTGAACAAGTCCCGGAAGCCCAGAGGAGCCTAAAGAGCGTGACGGCAAGGCGCGGCTAAGCCGTGCGGCAGGCCCCACACAATGAGCCGCAGCACAGCCAGCGCGCCCTTTTGGCCCTCCCGAAGGGCGCCCCGCAGCGCACGGACTGCGCGATCCCATCCGCGCTGCGGGTTGTCTTCCCGTGGCCGCAACGCCGTCTCCGCCCGCAAACAGCGGGGCGCTGGGCTTCCGGGACTTGTCCAGAGGCGCCTAGGCGTGACGGCAAGGCGCGGCTAAGCCGTGCGGCAGGCCCCACACAATGAGCCGCAACACAGCCAGCGCGCCCTTTTGGCCCTCCTGAAGGGCGGACGCGACTGGTTCAGAGGTTCCTCAAGGCGGGCCGGAAGGGAAAATGTCCTACACACGTGCAACGCGGTTGCGTCTGGGCCCGTCCAACCCAGGGGGTAGAGTGTGGTGGTTGAGAAATGTAAACAGGATGCCCATGTTGGCTGGCAATGCTAGGCGCGCAGCCGTTGTTCGGGGCGTTGCCCAATACAGTGGGCGCAGGATGGCGGATGGTCTGCGACGGAACCCCGGGTAAGAAAGTCGTTCGGGGCGCTGCCCAATGCAGTGGGCGCAGGGGTGCGCTGGGCGTCTCCCTGCTGGAGTTGCTGGTGGCTGTGGCGGTGATAGCCCTGTTGGCTGGGGCCAGCCTGCCGTTCTTCACGGATCTGGCGGCGGACCTGCGCGCCGCCTCGCGCATGAACGCGTTGCTGGGCGCCGTGCGTACGGCCCGGCATCTGGCCATCACCCGCAATGCTGCGGTCACCCTATGCCCGGGCCAAGGGCCGCGATGCCTGGGCGCCAACCAATGGCACGAAGGGGCCACGGTGTTTGTGGATGCCGATGGGGATCGGCGCATGGACGCCGGTGAGTTCGTCGCGTTGCGCCTGCCCAAGATGAACTCAGGGGAGCGCATCCGTTGGCGGGCGTTCAAGAACCGCAGCTACCTGCTGATTCGCGCCTCAGGGCTGACGGATTGGCAGAACGGCAGCTTCCAGTACTGCCCGGCAAACGGAGACCCACGTTTCGCCCGGCAGATCATTCTCAACGCCCAAGGCCGCGCCCGCCGTGCGCAAGACAGCAACGGGGACGGGGTGCGGGAGGACGCCCAAGGCCGCCCCCTTAAGTGCTAACAGCCTTGGCCTACATGTTGCGCCAAGGGCGGTGACTATCGCGGATGCAGCTGCCGGTTGGCGCCGGCGGCAACCCGCAAGCCTCGCGCCACAGCACGCGTAACCCGAGGGGCCGGGCGCGACGCCCCCGCAGCACTGCCTCGCCGTCCAGACAGCGGTGCCCAGCAGGGCCAATCCAGACAACCCTAGTCGAAGTCGGTAAGCTCCCGCCAGGACAGCCGCCCGGCAATGCTGTGCAAAGGGGCGCCCAAGGCTAGGATGCGGCGTTCCCGCCCGGCGGCCAGGGCCAGCACGGCCTCATTGCCCTGGTGCAGGATTTGCGGGCTGGCGAAAGGGCCGCCCAGTTCATCTTCATCAAGCAGGACGCCCGGTGCGTAGCTGTCCCCGCCCAACCTGGCCAAGTCTTCTTCGTTCACCTGACCATCGCCGTTCAGGTCCAGAACCGGCTGGCGTGGACTAAGGCCGGTTGCAGGATTGATGGGCAGCAATGCGCCGCTCTCCCCACCGGGTGCGGCCCAAGTGATGAACAGCAGCCCACCCCAAGCGAAGAAACGCCGCCGAACGCAGCCATTGGAAGGCTGGGATGCTTCCGCGGCGAAGTCCAAGCGCCAGCCCGAGGCTGCCGGTTCGGGCGATGACGGTCCGGCTGGACCCGGGGAGACAACGCGCTGTCTGGCGAACGCGGCGTTGCCGCCCCCCGGGATGTCGGTGAGCTGACGATGCGCGATCCCGGACGCCGGCGTGTCTGTTGACCCGGCATCAAGAATGCCGAACAGGGAATGCGCGGTAGCATCGGCGGCCGCTGCATCCGCCGAACAGCCGCCGGCGGCAAGCAGGATGATGAAGCCCGGCCGGCCCGGCCGCTGCAGCACCAACGGAGGGTCGCTGATGGGCTGCGCGGCGCCGTCGGGCGAAGTGGCGCGGAACACTATGGACGCCGTCCATTGGGCCGCATCTTGCGAAGACAGATCGAAGCGGTGCAGGTTGCCCAGCAGATCGCCAGCGTAAGCGAGGTCCACGGTGCCGTTTAGATCCGTATCCAGCAAGGCCGGCTCGCCAAGGCCGTTGTTTTGCTCCGACGCCAGAGCGGGGCTGGAGGACAATTTGACCATGTCCTGCGGGCGCCAGCCGTCCATGCCCTGATCGATGAACAGGATGAACAGCACGGCGCGCCCGGCGGTGCTGCCCGGGCCGTTGCCAAACAGGGCTGTCCAGCGCCGCTGTCCGTCCACATCCTGCAAGTTGCTCATGGCTATGCGGGCCCGGCTCCGGGCATAGCCGAGATCCTTGACAAGGGCGCCCTGATCATCGTGCGCATTGCGGCCGTCGACGCCAACCAAGGGGTTGCCGTCAGGGTCCGCCGGATGGAAGTCATCCGCATCGGTGAATTCCCAAAGCACTGCGTCGCCGCCGTCGTCTTCAGAGCGAAAGCTTCCATCCGGGTCGGTGATGTCCAGGGCGAAGTATCCCTTGCCCCCCGCGCCCAAGCCGCCAACGAGCACCGTGCGCCAAGCCTTGTGATCCAAACCGGCGGCTGGACGAATAAAGACATCCTCCACCCCCGGCGTTATATCCACCAGCGCATGGATGTCATCCGGCGCAGCCACCCTGGCGTCTAAGCGGGTGGCGAAGCGCTGGCCGCCGTCTATGAGCTTATTCGGCACATAGGCGAAGACCTCGGCGCCGCTGGCCGCATCAAAGCCATGCAGCATGCCGTCATTGGCGCCTACGTAAACCAAGGCCGAGCGGCTTCGCACCCTGTTGGCGAACGCCGCGTAGTCGTCCGGGCCGGCGACGGGATAGGGCGCATGGTTACGCCGCGCACCCTGGGCCGCGCCCACGAAGACTGGCCGGGAACCCAGGATGGGGCCTAGCCGCCTGGCGTTGCCAACACCGCGCAGCCAATCCACTTCAGCCTTATCCAGCACGGCGCGTTGGTTTGCGTTCAGGCGGCCGTGGCGGAAGGGAATGCCGCCAACCGCGGGATCATAGGTCAGAATCACGCGCTCGTTCGGGGGCAAGCGGCGCAACTGCTCCGCAGCGCGCCAGAGCACCTGCGCACCGCCGTCGGCGAAGCGCAGGGCGAGCAGGTCTCCGGCAGCAGCAGTCGGCTCCTGCAAGGCGCGATACTCCAAGCCCCCTGCCGCGGTGGCCCCAGGGTGCTGCACAACGGCGCTGATCATTTGGCTCTGCGCAACCGCGGCACCCAGCAGCATGAACAGGCCGCACCAAGCGCTTGGCGGCAGCCCCGGCAAAATAAGGTTGAGGCATGGCATGGCCTAGATGGATGGAGGTAGGCGAACGGCGAAAGTGCTTTGCAGCAGGGCCTGGGCGTTGCTGGTGGCGCCGAAGCCGCGGGCGGTGATGCGGAAGATGCCGATGCGCGGCGGCGGCGCCGCGACGGACTCCTGCAGCAGATGCGGGTTGTCCGGCGCAGCCACGCTGATGAGCCACTCAATGAGGTAGCGAGGCGGGGCCGCGACGCCCTGCACAGACGCCGTCACCGGGCGGCTGCCTGTGCTGCCGTTGGCCCAGACGTCGCTGGCCAGCCAAGGCGCCGCCTGCCCGAAGGCGGGCGACAGCCAAAACCCGCCGTCCCCCTGCGCAGTGAAGCTGGACCGCTCCGGCGGCGAGCCGGCCAGCAGCGCCTCCGCTTCCCGCAGCGCGAGTTCCGCCGCCTGAAAAGCCAGCAGGTTGTTGTGCGCGTTGCCCGCCATGCGTGATTGCAAGGTTACGGTCTGCACAGACGCCGCGCCCACGAGGCTGAGCATCAACAGCACCGCCAAGCAGATGAACAAGGCCATGCCGCTTTGCCGCACTTGCGGCCAACATCGCCCCATCACTTCACCAGCCGCTTTCGCACGCCAGCGGTGCTGATGATCGTGCAAGGACTCCGTCATTTCGCCCGCGCCAATGCGTTGCCCCACAAATTCGGCAAAGCAATGGGCCGACCTGTCGGATTTAAGCATGCAGAAAAATCGTAATTTATTGAAATGAAAGACACTATTGACTTATCGCGAGAAATGAAAACGCCCAAAACCAACTGCTTAACAGAAAAGTCCGAGGGGCTGCAAACTCACTCTCATACGCTCTGCGCTCCTTACACGGGGCGCCCAGTTCCGTCGGTGGGAATTCACGGCCGCAAGTCCGCTCTCATCCTCGCCCTTGGCCGATCGATTGAGGAGAATATCAAGCCGCATCTGGCGAAATCGATCGGACAAGGGTGCGACGATGGCGAATTTTCGCTTTCGCAACTTCCTACGCCGCAGGCTCATAGGTTGCGCAGCGCTACGGTTTGCGCAAAGCGCCGCCGCACGGCGCCCCGCTGTACGGTGACCGCAAAGGACAGTGCGCGTATGGCCATGTTTTCCTGCACCGCACCGAAGGGCACATAGCGGCTAAGGCCGGCCCGGCCGTCCGCGGCATCCAGATTCACGCCTAGCTGCACCTGCAGGTCGGCCACGCCCTCCACCAGTTCGGCCGGCCTTTGCGCACCGGCGCGGCGCCACAAGCTGGTTGCGCCCGGCGCGGCGCCGGCGGCGATGAAGTAGGTTTCCGCCACCACCCGTCCGACCGCCGCCCCCGCCAGGCCCCCGCCGCCGTACGGCAGGCCGGACGGCGAAAGTGTGGCCCCTATGCGGTTGCCGTACGGGCCGCCGCCCGATGCCCGCCGCAGCACCATGCCTGCGGCAGTTGGCGACATGCCAGTGATGCGGAATAGCGCCCCCTGCTGGCAATCGCTGACCAAAGCCAGATCGCCAGCCTCAAGGTTGTCCGCATCGATATCCGCCACCAGCGGTTCGCCGTTTGGCGCCAATTCTACGGCTAGGGGCCAAAGGGGGCCCTGCACATGCCGAAACACGATGACATCCGCGCCTGGCACGAGTTGGTCGGTGCGCAGGCCGGTGCCGGGTGTCAGGGCATTGACAGTGCCGCCCCCCTCCCGCCGGGGCAACGACGCCAAAGATGGCGACCAATCCTGCAAGTTGGCGGACACGCCATTCCCAGTGTAGTCAAAACCCTGCACGGGCTGGGTGAGGTTGGCCTCAAAAAGCTCGCCCCAAGCCCCGTTCAAGGCATTGTGCAGGCGCATGGCGCGCCCGCCGCAGCCAAGATAGCCAGCGGCGCGAGCGGAACGACGCAAAAAGCCCAATGCATAGGCGGCCGCGTCCTGGACGTCCGCCGCATCCGCCAACTGGACGCCGGCAGCGCGTCCGCCCAGGAACTGCTGCGTCACCCCCAACACGACCAGCAGCCCCAAAGCCATCGCCAGCATCAGCTCGATCAAAGAGAAGCCCTTGTGCGCCGACGCAAGCTGTGGGGAAGGAACAGCGCCTCCAAACGCCCGTCCTTTCGCCCATAGCTGACGAGTGGTCTCTGGCGCCTCCTCCAAGGTGAGCACAAGGCGCACGGACGCCCACCCGTGCGCCCATAGCTGGCGGCGCGCTTTGAACGGGAGGCATGGCTGGCGCCTCGGCGCTTCGCAGGAGGCGCATGGCTTCGCCGGTGATGACAGCGCCCTGAAGCGGCGGCCTAGGAGTTTTCGCCCCGGGGGCCGGTGCGCCGACGCGCAGGGAAGCGGGTGCTTCCATGCAAGTTTCCACCCCGCCGCACCGGGGCGCCGATTCACAGGGAACAGGGTGCTTTTTTTCATTAGGCGGCCGGTTCCGCGGGGTCGCACACTTGCAACGGAATGGGAAGGCCGCCTGTGATGAGGAAACAGGAATTTGCTCCATGCCAGTCTGCGCCATAGAAAACTTCCTTCACAACTTCCGCAACCTAGTGCTTCCACGGCGCAGATTCCCAGCAGGCGCATTAGGTTCATCCGGCACTGCGGAGCCGCAGCGTGCGTTCGCCGCCGGCATCGCGCCAAGTGATGTGAATCCCAAACCGTCCGGTGGCCTCCACCACCACCACTTCCCCCTGGGCCGACGATATGGGGGAGAGGCATTCTTCCTGCTGCGATGCGCCCAGGGCGCACAACCAAGCTGCAAGGTCCGCAGCCGCCATTTGCGTGGGGGTGCAGGGGCCGCCCGTGCAGTCCGCCGCGGCCGCAGCACCGCCACCAAATGCATAGGCGCCAGCCGCCAAGCCAGCGGGGTTGGCGCGGATGCGCTCCGTCAAGTCCTCCGCCAGCCGAACCACCTCCGCCTGGGATACGGCGGAGCGCGCCTGCTGCAGGTTCACGACGCCTAGGCTGGCGACGCCAAGAACGCCCACACCCACCACCAGCACAGCCACCAGCAACTCCAGCATGGAAAATCCCCGCATGGGTTTCAGGTCGTCATGGCCCACGTCATTCCCGTCATGCGTGAGCAACTCCAGCATCGAAAAACTCAGCATGGGTTTCACCCCTAGGCGGGCGGCCGCACCTCCACGTCCGAAAGGGCCGTCATCTCCATCCACGTTTCGCCCCCAGGCGGGCGGCCGCACCTTGGCGCTCGCCGTCATCACCGTCATCCCCTTCCCCGCCTGGCGTTTCACCGCCCAGCCC
>CAYGBY010000198.1:0-6959 GCA_964348115.1 uncultured Pseudomonadales bacterium | reverse complement strand
GGGGGGGACGGCACATCAGAAACCCTAGTTAACGAAATGAATCACGCCACACAAACCGGTAATGAAACGGACTGTGTGGTCGCTGGGGCGACGCAACCTAATGCAATCGCGTGACGGAAGAATGAAATTTTTTGGGCCGGAGGGGCCCCGTGCTGAAAGTGGCGAGGCATCGCCGGAGCCATGGGGCAGCGGCCCGGCCGCCGAAGGGGAAGGACGATCGGGCGGTGGAGGCCGCGGCGGGAACCAACGAGATGCGCTGGAAGCAACCGAGGCGACGTTCACGGCGCCGCGCACCCAATGCGCACCTAGCGTATCTGCACACAGGCGGCGACGATGAACACCCGCGCCGACACGCTTTTTCACAGCTTGGCGCCGCTCAACAGGCGGCCGGTCGAACACCCCCACGGGCATAGTCGCTCTCCATTGCGCCATTGACCCTGGCGCACGACTCAGGGCAGAAGCACTTATAGCAGATTCATACTGTGTTTGGCTACCGTACCAAGGATAGGCCAATTTTGCAACATGTTATGAGGAACTTTGCAACATGTTATGAGCAACGACCAGGAACGTCCCAAAGTTGTTGCTGTTGAAAGAAAATTTCTGAGGAATCATTGGAGGCGGCAGAGCCATCCGGTTGCGAACCCTGGCGGCATGGACTAGTGTGCAGGACAGCACACTAGGTTGAGCGTATGAGCCAGCCCGCGCAGAAAGCTGGCAGCCTGTCGGGCTTAGATACTTTGAATATCACAACTTATTGATATATATAGGATTTTATTTTGGCGCAAAAAACCAGATTCCTTATAAATCAAACACTTAGATACAAAGTCCAACAGGCTGCTAGGACGCCATGAAGCAGCGATGGACCTGACCGGCAAAACCGCATTGGTGACTGGCGCCGCCGGCATCCTGGGCGGGGCGGTTGCCCGCAAGTGCGCACGGCAGGGCGCCCGCACCATCTGCATAGATGTGGCCCCGGGCTTCGCCGGGGGGCCAGGGGAACGCATTCAGGTGGATCTGACGGACGCCGCCGCGCTGGACGCAGCCATAGCCGGCATTGCGGACTTCGATATCGTCTGCAACATCGCTGGCGGGTTCGCCATGGGGCCGAAGGTGCATGAAATCAGCGAAGCGCACTGGGATGAAATGTTCAGCATCAACGTCACCACCCTGCGCAACATGCTTAGGGCCACGCTGCCGCCCTTGAGGGCGCGGCGGCGGGGCAGCGTCATCAATGTCGGCGCCCTTGGCGCCATGCAGGGCCTGGCGGCGATGGGGGCCTACACGGCGGCCAAGTCCGTTGTGATGCGCTTGACGGAGGCGGCGGCGGCGGAAGCGCGCCACCAGGGCGTGAACGTGAACGCCGTGCTGCCCAGCCTGATCGATACGCCCCGCAACCGGGCCGACATGCCTGAGGCGGATTTCAGCAAGTGGGTTTCACCAGACAGCGTGGCCAACCTTGTTTGCTTTTTGGCGTCCGACGCCGCAGCGGACATCCACGGCGCATTGATTCCAATCCAGGGACGGGTATGACCAACCCCAACCCAGGCAGTGCAAACAAGCAAGCCCGGGGTGAAGAATCCTAGGTGACAACGCTGACGCCAACTGAAATCGAGCAGGCTGCACAGGAGCTGCACGCGGCGGAGCAGCGCCGTGTGCAGATCCGCCCGCTGACTGTCCGCCATCCCGACATGGACCTCGATGACGCCTATGCCGTGCAGGGGGCCTGGATGGCCATCAAGCTGGCGCAGGGACGCACGCGAAGGGGCCACAAGATCGGCCTGACCTCCCGGGCCATGCAGCAGGCCATGCAGATCGATGAGCCGGATTCCGGCACCCTGCTGGACGACATGTTCTTTCCCAACGGCGCTCCCATCGCAGCTGGCCGGTTCACGGACCCGCGCCTGGAGGTGGAGTTGGCGTTTGTTTTGAAAGATCGGCTGGCCGGCGCCAATGCAACGCTGACGGACGTGCTGGACGCCACCGGCTACGTCATGCCGGCGGTGGAGATCATCGCCGCCCGCAGCTATCGCATAGATCCGCAGACCAAGCGTCCCCGCACGGTCCGCGACACCATAGCGGACAACGCCGCCAATGCCGGGGTGGTGCTTGGCGGACGTGCGCTAAGGCCCGGAGAGGTGGATTTGCGCTGGGTCAGCGCCCTGCTGTTCAAAAACGGCGTCATCGAGGAAAGCGGCGTGGCGGCCGCGGTGCTCAACCACCCCGCCAACGGCCTAGTGTGGCTGGCCCGGCGTCTGGCGCAGCGCGGCGGCGCCCTGGAGGCCGGGGAGGTGGTGCTTTCCGGGTCCTTCACACGCCCCGTGGCCATCGCCCCGGGCGACAATTTCCACCTCGACTACGGCCCTTTGGGCAGCTTCGCCGTGCCCTTTGCCTAGGGAACCTCTGAACAAGTCGCGTTCGCCCAGCGCCCCGCTATTTGCCGCCGCAGACGGCGTTGCGGCCATGGAAGAGCAACCCGCAGCGCGGCGGGGATTCCACAGTCCGCCCGTCGCGGGGCGCCCTTCGGGAGGGCCTAAAGGGCGCGCCGGCTGTGTTGCGGCTCATTGTGTGGGACCTGCCGCACGGCTTCGCCGCGCCTTGCCATCACGCCCTTTAGGCTCCTCTGGGCTTCCGGGACTTGTTCAGAGGTTCCCTAGCTGGGCTGTGCGGGCTAGCCGCCCAAGGCGTCCAGGTACTTTTCGGCGTCCAGGGCGGCCATGCAGCCAAAGCCCGCTGAGGTCACCGCCTGGCGGTACACCTGGTCGGCCACGTCGCCGGCGGCGAACACGCCGGGGATGCTGGCGGCGGTGGCGTCGCCGGCCAAGCCGCTCCTAACCTGAATGTAGCCGCCGTTCATCGCCAGCTGGCCGGCGAAGATGCCAGTGTTGGGCGTGTGGCCGATGGCGATGAACAAGCCGGATAGGGGAAGCTCCCGCGTTGCGTCGCCAACGGTGGCGCGGATGCGCATGCCGGTGACGCCGTTTGCATCGCCCAGGACTTCCTGCAACCTGTGGTTCCAAATGGGCTGTATGTTGTTCCGGGCGAATAGCCGATCCTGCAGGATTTTCTCCGCCCGCATCTCATCCCTGCGATGCACCAGATAGACCCTGTTGGCGATGTTGGACAGGTATAGCGCTTCCTCCGCCGCGGTGTTGCCGCCACCGATGACGGCCACGTCCCGGCCGCGGTGGAAGAAGCCGTCGCAAGTGGCGCAGGCGCTCACCCCCCGGCCCTTGTAGGCTTCCTCGGACGGCAACCCAAGGTAGCGGGCGGAGGCGCCTGTGGCGATGATCAGCGCATCGCTTCGGTAGGTGTCTTCATCGCCGCGCAGCTCGAACGGGCGCACGCGCAGGTTTGCGCTGGAGATCTGGTCGTGGATGGCGACGGCGTCGAAGCGCTGCACGTGCTGCGCCATCTGTTGCATCAGTTCCGGCCCCTGTAGGGCGGCATGGCCGCCTGGCCAGTTCTCCACTTCGGTGGTGGTGGTGAGCTGTCCGCCCACTTCGATGCCGGTTATCAGCACGGGCTTGAGATTGGCCCTGGCGGCGTACAGGGCAGCTGTGTAGCCGGCGGGGCCAGAGCCCAGAACGATGAGTCTATGGTGTTGGGGCACAGGTGCGTCCACTGGCAAAGGCGCCTATCTTGCCCGCATTTGCGCCAATCTTCACCTGTGCGCAGTGGCGCATCGCCTCGGGCGGGCCGGCCGGGGGTTTGCTCTTTGGCGATTGATGTAATACAAAAATGAGGACAAGGCTATTGATTTTGTATTGCTTTATGCTAGTGTCGGGCTTCCCGCAGAGCACTTGAGGGGCGCAGATGGCCGAGGCGATGGAGCAAACCCTGGATGCGCCGGCGCAGTTCCAACGCCGCTTGGACCGGGAGGAACGCATCGAACCCAAGGACTGGATGCCCGCGGGTTATCGCCGCACCCTCATCCGGCAGATTTCCCAGCACGCCCATTCCGAGGTCATCGGCATGCAGCCGGAGGGCAGTTGGATCACCCGCGCCCCTTCACTAAAGCGCAAGCTCATCCTTCTGGCCAAGGTGCAGGACGAGGGCGGGCACGGCCTGTACCTTTATGGCGCTGCGGAGACCCTGGGCGCCAGCCGGGCGGAAATGATCGCCGCCCTGCACAGCGGTCGGGCCAAGTACTCCTCCATATTCAACTATCCGGCGCTTACCTGGGCGGACATCGGGGCCATCGGCTGGCTGGTGGACAGCGCCGCCATCGTCAACCAGATTCCCTTGCAGCGCTGCTCCTACGGTCCCTACGCCCGCGCCATGATGCGCATCTGCAAGGAGGAGAGCTTCCATCAGCGCCAAGGCTACGACATCATGCTGACGTTGGCGCAAGGCACTGCGGCCCAGAAGGCCATGGCCCAGGATGCGCTGAACCGCTGGTGGTGGCCCACACTGATGATGTTCGGACCTTCGGATGCGGATTCCGTGCATTCCTCCGAATCCTTTGGCTGGAGGATCAAGCGCTACAGCAACGACGAACTGCGCCAGAAGTTCATCGATCAGGCGGTTCCCCAAGCGCAGGTGCTGGGCTTGAACATTCCAGACGCGGAACTGGCCTGGGATGCGGCCAGTGGCCACTACCGCACCGGTCCCATCGATTGGCGCGAGTTCTTCAGGGTCATCAAGGGCGATGGCCCGTGCAACCGGCAACGCTTGGCCCATCATCGCCAGGCGCATCAGGACGGCGCCTGGGTGCGCGAAGCTGTTGCTGCCCATGCCGCGAAGCAGCGGGCGAAAGCCTAGCCCGCACGTGGCGCCAAGGGCTGCGATGGCCGCGCTGGAACTCGTGCGCATGCGCTTCCCCTCCCGTCCGGCAATGACAACCGGACAGGGCGTTGCAATGATGGCGCTGGAATTCGTGCGCATGGGTCTCCCCGCGACCGCCAATTTCCTGTCGGCGGGCGTTGTTCGCAGCGGCCGCTTAGCGTGGCGGCCATGAAGAGGTCTGCGCCTCTTTTTGAAGTGTCTGTGCCGAAGCCGGTCTTCAAGGCCATCCGGGAGATCGAATGAAGAAGCCTGCGCCTCTTTTTGAAGTGTTTGTGCGCTCCCGACGCGGCCTGGACCATCAGCACGTCGGCAGCCTGCGGGCGGACGACGCGGAGCTGGCGCTGCAGTACGCCCGGGAAATCTACACCCGCCGCCGGGAGGGCGTGAGCA
The DNA here is from genome assembly GCA_964348115.1 of uncultured Pseudomonadales bacterium. Classification (GTDB taxonomy): domain Bacteria; phylum Pseudomonadota; class Gammaproteobacteria; order Pseudomonadales; family Azotimanducaceae; genus Azophilus. The sequence continues at coordinate 1,784 of CAYGBY010000198.1, read as the reverse complement.
TCTGGGTGGTGCGGTCATCGGCCATCACCGCCTCCCAGGAGGAGGATGCGCCCGCCTTCTTCGATCCGGCGGACGCCAAGCCCTATCGGGACGCCACCTACTATGAACTGCCGACGGCGGTGAAGAACCTGTGAAGGGCCTGCTCGACGCCCTGGTTGCCTTGGGCGATGACGCCTTGGTTCTGGGTCAGCGCCTCTGCCAATGGTGCGGCAAGGCGCCGATGCTGGAGGAAGATCTGGCGATGGCCAACACGGCGCTCGATCTTCTGGGCCGGGCCCGGTTGTTCTACGCCTATGCGGAGCAGCTAGGGGGCCGCAGCGAAGACCACTACGCCTTTCACCGGGACGCACGGGAATTCCGCAACCTGCTGCTTTACGAACTGCCGGGCGCGGACTTCGCCGCCGCCTATGCCCGACAGTTTCTGGTGGATGTGTTTGACGACCTGCACTGTGCGCTGCTGGCCGGCAGCCGTGATGAGACCCTGGCCGGCATCGGCGCCAAGGCGCACAAGGAGGCCCGCTACCATCGCCGGCACTCCACTGCTTGGTTGGTGCGGCTGGGGGACGGCACGTCGGAAAGCCGCGGCCGGATGCAACAGGCTCTGGAGGATGTTTGGGGCTATCAGGAGGAGCTGTTCGTTAATGCGCAAGGGGAGGGGGCCCTGGTTGCGGCTGGCGTTCTTCCCGACCGCGCCGCCCTGCGGCCGGGATGGCGGCAGGCGGTTTCCGCCGCGCTGCGGCAGGCGACGCTGCAGACGCCAAGGGATGGCTGGAGCGTCTGCGGCGGCCGGCAGGGCGTGCATACTGAACACCTCGGCCTGATGTTGGCGGAGATGCAATGCCTGCCCAGAAGTCATCCGAACGCCCGCTGGTGAAGCGGCAGGCGATGAAGCTAGGCATTGCGCATGATCCTGGGGCGGACGGCGCCTTGATCCAATTGGAGACGCCGGAGTACGCCGAACGGACCGGCATTCAGGTCGGGGAACAGGAGCGTAGGCAGCTAATCCCATTGGAGACGCCGGAGTACACCGAACGGGCTGCTCATCGGCGGTCGTCTCCTTGCCCAGAGCTGTATGACCTGCTCGATCAGGTGCGGGATCCGGAACTGCCGGAACTGAGCATTTGGGATCTGGGCGTCTTGCGCGACGTCTGCGCAACAGGCGACGAAGTGCGGGTGACCATCACGCCAACCTACTCCGGCTGCCCGGCGTTGGGGGTGATCCGCGAGGACATCGCCGCATGCCTGGCCGCCGCCGGCCACGCCCGGCATTGCATCGAGGAACGGACCGCCCCAGCTTGGACCACGTCCCTGTTGAGCCGCGCCGCCCATGAGCAGTTGCGGGCGGGCGGCGTGGCCCCGCCAGTCGCCGAATCTCGGCCGCCTTGGCAACTAGGGGAACCGGCTTCGCGGACGCCGCCCACTGCGACGGCCTCGTCCCCGCGCCCGGCGGTGGCTTGGCAACCAGGGGATCCGGCCTCGCAGGCGCCGCCGGCGGGTTCCGGCGGGGCGGTCGGGGTTGCGGCTGATCCGCATCATGCGGCCCTTGGCGCACCTGAAGCAGTGCCTTGTCCCCGCTGCGGCAGCGGGGCGACCACCCTGGTTAGCGCCTTCGCCTCCACAGCCTGCAAGGCCCACTACCGTTGCAACGCTTGCCTGGAGCCCTTCGACCACTTCAAGGCGCATCTGTAGCGCCATGCCGCCGGTGTCGCTGAACGTCTGGCCTAGGGAACCACGGCTTCGCCGCGCCTTGCCATCACGCCCTTTAGGCTCCTCTGGGCTTCCGG
>CAYGBY010000197.1:0-6982 GCA_964348115.1 uncultured Pseudomonadales bacterium | reverse complement strand
GGCGGCAAATAGCGGGGCGCTGGGCGAACGCGACTTGTTCAGAGGTTCCCTAGTGTGCTGTCCCGCAAGTAAGTGTGATTATTCGTGGCCCTTTTGGCCCCCGGCCGCGTTGCTCCTCCTTGTGTGGGGCCCGCCGCACGGCGTCGTCGCGCCTTGCCGGGAGCGAAAATGGCCTGGCGACTAAAACCCACTTACTTGCGGGACAGCACACTAGCTTCGCGTTTTGGGGGCGGGACCCGCACCCGTTGCGCCGCCATTTGCGGACGTTTCGCCACGGCGTTGGCGATGTGGTTCATCAGGCTTGGAATGCCGGAACGCACGCGCCCGCCTTGGCCTTCCCACAGAAGATCCAAGCTGCGGAGTTGTTGATACGCAGATAGTGCGGCAGTACGCTCGCCCGCGGCGTTCAACTCAGTCAGGGCGGCTTGCAGGCCGTCGGTCAGGATGTCCCGTTGACAGCTTGCGTCCCCCTCAAACCAGCCCGCCACGGCCAGCAAGGCTAGCGTGAGGGGAATGGTGGAGGCGGCGTCGGCTTCATCGAGAGCGGCGTAGCGGTCGTTGTACAGATCGTCCCGGAGTTGGGCGAAACGACGCAGGGCGGCGGCGGCCCGGTCAGGCCCTACGGGTCTGTTTGCCGCCTCAACCCACAACTCCCTTCCCAGAACCTGCACAAAATAAGGGTAGCCCTGCGCGGCGTCCGCAGCCGCTTCGACCGCCGCGAAGCTGACGTCCGCTCCGGCCGCCTGCAACGGCTGTGCGATGGCGCGTTGCGCTTCGCTTGGCTTCAAGCGGCGCAGCGCATACTTCTCCGATCTTTCCCAGAAAGTGGCGTTCATGGCGCGCAGGGCGTCCTTCAGTCCGCCCGTTCCCGCAATGACCAAGTGCAAAGCGCACTTGTGCGCCGCGGACTGCGCACCGTTAAGCAGAACGCGGCCCACCGCCTCATCCAAGGTGTGCGCTTCGTCAACGCAAATCGCCAAGGGTCTGCGTCCGCTGGCGGCCAGCATTGCCTCCTGCGCGGTGGATGGTCCCCTTCGCTCGCCGCGCCCTTCCACCTCCAGGGCGCCTAAGTCCTCCGCTTCGATCCGGAAACGCCCTTGCGGATCAGCCATGCGCCGGCCAATTCCCGTCAGAATCCTGATTAGATGCTCCCCGGTGGGAATGTCGGAGGGCGTGAGCAGCAAGGTCGCGACCTTGGCTTTTTCCGCCTCTTCCCGCATCCAGTTGATGAGTGCGGTCTTGCCGTAGCCCCTGGGCGCGTGAAGGATGGCGAAGGCGTCCGGGGCGCTGCCCTTGGCCAAGCGCAGGACATCTGCTTGCAAGCCCCGCATCTCCCGGATTCGCCCTGCCCAAACGGGCGGCGGAACCCCCTGGCCGGGATGGAACGGGGAACTCTCCCAGCGTTGCGCATCCGCTTCGTTCATTTGGGCATGTGCATGGGCTGCGTAGGGCCGCCATTATGCAGCCGCAGTTCGACCATTGGAAGACGGGGCGGACCACGGACACCCGGCTTGGCCGAGTGGGCGGGTTCAACTATGGAAGCCTTGGTTATAATCCAGAGACCGCCAAGGAGTGTCCCCTATGCTTGTTGAACAGATTTGGACCGGTAACGCCTATCGCAACTTCAACTACCTGATCGCCTGCGCCGAGACCGGGGAGGCTTTGGCGGTGGATCCGCTGGATCATGGGAAGTGCCTAGCCGCGGCCAAGGCCAAGGGCTGGGAGATCAGGTGGATATTGAACACCCATGAGCATTTCGACCACATCGGCGGCAACGCTCCCCTGCAAAAGGCCACGGGCGCCAAGATTATGGCCCACGCCAACGCCGGTGGCGCCATTCCTGACATGCAGCGGGGGCTGAGCGCTGGGGATGTCATCGCCGTGGGCAGCACGGTGGAGTTGCTGGCGTTGGACACGCCCGGCCACACCATGAGCCACATCTGCCTGCTGTCGCAGACCGATGCGCCAGCGCTGTTCTGCGGCGACACCCTGTTCAACGCTGGCGCCGGCAACTGCCACAACGGCGGCCATCCCAACGAACTCTATGAAACCTTCGCCGCCCAGCTAGGCCAACTGCCGGACGCAACCCAAGTCTATCCAGGCCACGACTACATCACCAACAACCTGGCCTTCACCCTGGATCGGGAGCCGGACAACCAGGCGGCGGCGCAGCTGCTGGCCTCCCTCAAGGACAGCCATGATCCTGATGCCGCCCTAGTCACCACCCTGGGCCAGGAAAAGGAATTCAACACGTTCTTCCGCTTGGGCAGCCCTTCCGTCATCGCCCGCCTGCGGGAGCAATTCCCGGATCTTGGGGAATCCCCCACCCCCAGGCAGGTGTTCCTGAAGCTGCGTGAGCTGCGCAATAGCTGGTAGGGTCCGGCCCCGGATCCGCGCAGCTTGTTGGACCGCCCGCGGAGTCGTTCCCGAAGTGAAGGACGTCTCCGGTTGGCGCTGCTCCGGCGGAGTTTCCCCTTGCCGGATGCGCCCCGTTCGACCCGCATCTGGGATGATCTAGGTGCAAAAGCAAGGTGGGCTCCCGGCAAGGCGCGACGACGCCCTGTGGCGGGCCCCACACAAGGAGGAGCAACGCGGCCGGGGGCCAAAAGGGCCACGAACAATCACGCTTACTTGCGGGACAGCACACTAAGTGGGGATGGGCGCCTTGCGGATGCACCCCGGCCTGCGCCAGGCGGTGCGGCTGGTGGCCGAAGGCAAGCTGGGCATGGCGGAGGGCATCTGCCGGGAGTACCTTAAGCGCTGGCCCAAGGATGTGAACGCCATCCGGCTGCTGGCGGATATCGCCATGCAGTTGGAGGTGTTTGACGATGCCACGAAGCTGCTGCGGCGCTGCCTGCAACTGGCGCCGGACTACCATCTGGCCCGCCACAACTACGCCAACGCCCTGAGCAAGACCGGCGACTATGAGGCGGCGCTCGCGGCGCTGGACCGCTTGCAGCGGGCGGAGCCGGACAATCCCTCCCATCCGCTGCTGGCGGCCTCGGTGTTCGTCAGCACGGGCGCCTATGAGCGGGCGTTGGCGATCTATCAGCGCGTGTTGGCCGCTGCGCCGGACCATGCCCGCCTGCACCTTAGCTACGGCCACACGCTGAAGACCTTGGGGCGCCGGGCGGAGTCCATCGCCGCTTACCGCGAAGCCATTGCCAACGAACCTGCGTTGGGTGAGGCCTACTGGAGCTTGGCCAACCTCAAGACCTTTCGCTTCAGCGACGCGGAGGTCGCCGAGATGCGGCGCCTCATCACCCAAGGCGGGCTGGACCCGAAAGATGCGTTTCACCTGCACTTTGCGTTGGGCAAGGCGCTGGAGGACGCCGGGGACTACGACGGCGCCTTTGCCGCCTACGCCGAGGGCAACGCCATCAAGCGTCGCCGCACCGGCTACGGCGCCCAGCAGAACAGCGCTAGGCTGCAGGCGATTGCCGCATCCTGCAGCCGGCGACGCTTTGCATCGCGGCAAGGCTGGGGCCACCCGGCCCCGGATCCGATCTTCATCGTCGGCCTGCCCAGGGCCGGCTCCACCTTGCTGGAGCAGATTCTGGCCAGCCACTCCTTGGTGGACGGCACCATGGAACTGCCCTACATCCCGCAATTCGCCCACCGGCTGATCCGTCGCGGCAGGGGCGCGGACGCCATCACCTACCCGGAAAGCCTGTGGCGGCTGAGCGCTGAGGAATGCCATGGGCTGGGCGCCAAGTTTCTGGCTGCCGTACAAGTGCAACGCGGGGGCGCCCCCCACTTCATAGACAAGCTGCCCAACAATTTCATCCATGTGGGCCTGATTCAGCTAATCCTGCCCAACGCCAGGATCATCGATGCCCGCCGCCATCCCATGGCCACCTGCTTCAGCGCCTACAAACAGCTCTTCGCCGCTGGCCAGCCCTTCACCTACAGCCTTGAGGACTTGGGCAGCTACTACCGGGACTACCTGGCCTTGATGGCGCACTGGGATGAAGTGCTGCCGGGCCGTGTGCTGCGGGTGGACTATGAGAAGGTCATCGATGACTTGGAGGGGGAGGTGCGCCGCCTGCTGGACCACTGCGGCCTGCCCTTTGAGGCCGGCTGCCTAGCCTACCATCAGAACCCCCGGGCGGTGCGCACGGCCAGTTCAGAGCAGGTGCGCCAGCCCATCTACCGCGGCGCCCTGCAGCAGTGGCGGCGTTTCGAGCCTCATTTGGCGCCCCTGCGGGCGGCGCTGGACAACGAACGCACTGGCCCGTAGCCAGCCGGGGCCTAATGGCGGCGAAGACAAGGATTTGCTCCTGCGCACGGGGTTCCATTATTCCGCAGCATCTAATGACCTTTCGGAAATTTTCTTTCAAGGGCGAACACTTTGGGATGGTTCTGCCACAGGCTGACCTGAGCGGTTGCCATTGCACATCGCTGCTGTATGCTTGCGCTTCGGCACACAAGCCAATAGCTGACTAGGGGTAGCGCTAATGACCGATCACGCACTGGCTGCAATCCTCCTCCTCAAGCCCATCGCCCGCGCTGTGCGGCTGGGTGCGCTGGCCACCGTCGGCGTGGCCGCCGTTTCGGGGGGAGGGGCAGCCTTGGCCCAGGGAGGCCGCGGCATCGAGGAGGTGGTCGTCACCGCCCAAAAACGCGACCAGAACATTCAGGACGTGCCCATCAGCATCGACGTGCTAAGCGAGAGCGACCTTGAGGACTTAGGCGTCACGGACATGGAGGACTTCGTGCAGTTGCTGCCCTCCGCCAACTACGTCAGTTTGGGGCCGGGCAGCGGGGACCTTTACATTCGCGGCATCTCCAGCGGCGGGGAAAACGCACTCGGCTCCTCGCCCAATGTCGCGGTCTATTTGGATGAGCAGCCCATCACCGCGGTGAACCGCTACCTGAATCCGCACATCTATGACGTGGCCCGCATCGAGGCGCTGGCTGGTCCGCAAGGCACTCTGTTTGGCGCCAACTCCCAGTCCGGCAGCATCCGCATCATCACCAACAAGCCCAATCCGGCTGCGTTCGAGGCCCAATACGATCTGGAGGCCAACTCCGTGCGCAAAGGGGATATGGGCTACCTGTTTGAAGGCATGGTGAACCTGCCCCTGGGTGACCGCGCCGCCCTGCGTTTGGTGGCTTGGCACAAGGAGGACGCCGGCTACATCGACAACGTGCAGTCCACCCACACCTTCCGCAACGGCAACGTGCGGGCCGGCCTGACCGACCCGGAGCAGATCGCCAAGGCCGCGGACATCACCGTCTCCAACGCGGACGTGGCGAAGAATGACTTCAACGAGGCCACCACCACCGGCGCCCGTGCGGCCCTTGGCATAGACCTGAACGACAACTGGACCCTAACCGCCGGGGTCATGCGCCAGGAGCTTGAAACCGAAGGCGTATGGGATCACGACCCGGAGGAAATTGGGGACCTTGAGGTGCTGCGTCTGCTTGAGGACTCCGGCGATGATGAATGGACCCAGCTTTCCCTGGTGGTGGAGGGGCGGATCGCCGGCATGTCCCTGACCTACGCCGGTGCCCACCTGGACCGTGATGTCTTCGATCGGGTGGACTACTCCCTGTACAGCGACTTCTACGTCTCCAACGGCTTTGTGCAGCCGTTTTACTCCTGCTACGTGGCCTACTTTGGGGACTGCGTGGACCCTAGGGAGCACGCCACGTACGATGAAAGCTACAACCGGGACAACCATGAAATCCGCTTGGCCTCCGCCCAGGATCAGACGTTCCGCTGGCTGGTGGGTGCCTTCTACGAAGACACCAAGCATCCTTTCGATTGGGAATGGCATGTGCTGGGCCTGAAGGACCTGCCGCAAGCCGCCGTGGAGCCGCCCGACATTTACTGGACCACGGACCAAGTGCGCAAAAGCGAGGAACTGGCCTTCTTTGGCCAAGCCTCCTTGGATCTCAGCGACGCCCTCACCGCCTCTTTCAGCCTGCGCTGGTTCGATTCGGACATCTCGCTGCGCGGCTTCTCCGGCACTGTTTTCTTCCCGGACCGCTTCGGCCCGCGGGTGGAGGACTACAACACGGATCTGGTCACCAAGGACAAGGACATGGTGTTCCGCGGCAACATCTCCTGGGACATCAGGCCGGATATGATGGCCTACTTCACCTACTCCGAAGGCTACCGCCCCGGCGGCCTGAACCGGGTGTACAACACCGTGGCCGGCGGCGTGTTCGAGCCGGACTTCGTGGAGAATTTCGAGCTGGGCCTGAAAGGGGAGGGCATGGAAGGGCGGATGCGCTACAACTTCGCCGCCTTCACCATGGACTGGGACGACTTCCAGCTATCCCGCCAGGACAACTCCATCTCCCCCTTAGCGCTGACCTACAACGTAGGCGCCGCCCGCAGCCGCGGCCTGGAGGGAGACGTGGCCTTCCTGTTGGCGGACAATTGGGATGTCAGCCTGGCCTTCTCCTACATAGACGCGGAGATGGCGGACGACTACTGGGTCAATCCGGAAACCATGGAAACCCAGCCCCCGGATGCGGAGAAGGGGCGGCGTCTGCCCAGGGTGCCGGCGTTCAAGGCCAACATCTCCTCCCGCTACACCTTCAATCTAGGGGGCTACGGCGGCTTTGTGCAGGGCTCCTTCGTGCATACGGGCTCTTCCTACAACATCCTGTTCCCCAACACCCGCAACCTCATCCGCGGGCGCAAGAAGCAGCACTCCTACGACATCCTGAATCTGGCGGTGGGCATGGAGCGCGACAACTGGGGCGCGGAACTCTTCGTGCGCAACGTCACCGACGAACGTGGCGAAGTTTTCAAGAACGGCGCCTCCTGGGACAGCCGCATCACCACCAACCGTCCCCGCACCATCGGCCTGCGCTGGCGGCAAAGGTTCTAGGGAACCTCTGAACAAGTCCCGGAAGCCCAGAGGAGCCTAAAGGGCGTGATGGCAAGGCGCGGCGAAGCCGTGCGGCGGGCCCACACAATGAGCCGCAACACAGCCAGCGCGCCCTTTTGGCCCTCCCGAAGGGC
>CAYGBY010000196.1:0-7103 GCA_964348115.1 uncultured Pseudomonadales bacterium | reverse complement strand
AGGGCGCCCCGCGGCGCACGGACTGTGGAATGCCTGCTCTGCGGGTCGCCTTCCCATGGCCGCAACGCCATCTCCGCCCGCAAACAGCGGGGCGCTGGGCGAACGCGACTTGTTCAGAGGTTCCCTGGGGAATCCGAGAGCCGCCGAGACCTGCAGACGGAGCAAGCGATGCCGTCGATTTGCCCGTCGTGCGTACGTTTGCTTTAATCCCCGCCAGTCCCAGCTGGTGCTTGACTCAGAGTGGAACGTCCCGTTACAAGCGACGAACTCCTTCGCAAGGTCGAACCCTCGATCAGGGACGCCGTGGCCACATCCCACCCCGGCGTCGTTTTCACCGACATCTGGGTGAAGCCTCGCACCTCGTGGTGTGGCGGCGACATGGTCGACGTATGGGCCGTCTACGAGGGCGACATCGGGGACCTCGGCGCCCCGGCCAAGCCCAGTCTCGCCACCTTGATCCAGGATATCCTTTGGAATATGGGGGTCGACGCTTCTCCCAGCACGCACCTCGTCGCAAAGGCGGATGCGAAGGATCTCTCGCCTGAGACCGTCTGACCTTCTGACCTCGGCCGAGAACCTCGTCTCCGCTGGCCCGGGAAGACCGCTGGAGTCCGATCTCCGCCGTGCGGTCAGCACGGTCTACTACGCGCTGTTCCACGGTCTCGCCGAATGCTGCGCCGACGAATTCTTCAACAGGAACATGCGCGGCCAACCCGGCTGGGTGCGCATCTACCGCAGCCTGAGCCACGGGCGCGCCCAGGCAGCCTGCCGGGCGCCCGCGGACATGCGCTCTTTTTCCGTCGAGATCCGCGATTTCGCCAGCCGTTTCGTCGACCTGCAGGACCAGCGTCACCAAGCGGACTACGATCCCGTGGCGACTTTCCACAAGAGCGACGTGCAGCGCCTCATCGTCGACACGCGCGCCGTGCTCGAGGAATTCGAGCGGGCCGACCGCCGGGAACGTCGGTCGTTCGCAGCTCTCGTGCTGTTCCGCGCACGAAACTGAGCTCTCCGTGCCCGCCCCAGTCCGCTCTGCACTTCCGCGGCAGTCTGACGCATGCCAATGGCCAAGGAATACCTGAAGGGCAGCTACAAGCCCACCCTGCGGATTTTCGCCGGGGCCAACGTCGCCGTTTTCTGGGGCGTCGTCGTATCCGCAGCGGATTTCTCCGCCGTAACCGCCATCTTCGACTCCATATCCGCTTAGCCGACCGATTGCCGTCGCTATGCCTCTTCTTCGTATGTCCGGTGATACTGGTCCGGTTCTACCGATCTGCAACCGCCTGCTTGAGGCCACCGCCACCCACGTGCCGGCCCCGTTCAGGCTATGGCCACGAATAATCACACTTACTTGCGGGACAGCACACCAGATAAGGCTTTGCCGAGGGCCGGTGGACGACTTTGGGGTGATTCTGGCGATCCCCCTTGGCGGGAGAAATTCCCAAAGACGTGTTCTACGGCGCAGACTCTTTGGGCGGAACATCCAGATCCTGGACAACGCCAGGGTCGGAAAACGGCAGCGTGATGATGGCGCTGCGGTGGCGGCGCAGGACCGCCTTGGCGCCGCGATCGCCTGTCAATGTGCGCAGTTCGGGGAAGTAGGCCCGCCCAAACCCCACCGGATGGCCGGCGACGCCCCCATGCACGGGCTGCACAATGTGCGTTGGGCTGCGCAGGGCGCCGCGCAGCGCCTGCAGGGTGGCTTGGGCGACCCAAGGCATGTCGCCGAGGGCGATGAACAGGGCGTCAAGATGGTCGGCGGCGGCGACTCCGGCCGCCAGCGAGTGGCCCATGCCCAGCTGGGATTTGGCCGCGTAGGTCTTGTCGCAGCCGACCAGCTCGCTGGACCAGCAGGCGTCCTCCGGGCGTAGCACCACCGCCACGCTGGCGAATGCGCCTTGGTAGCGGGCCAGGGTGGCCTGCAGCAGGGTGCGGCCGTCGGCCATGCGCCAATGCCGCTTGTCGGCGCCGAAGCGCCGCGCCATGCCGGCGGCGAGTATGAGGGCGCCGCAGCGCAGCGGCGGCTCAGGCGGCGCGCTCAAGCTGGGCGCGGCTCTGTGCGCTGCGCCCGGCCTGCACGGCGATGATCTCCGCCATCACCGCCACGGCGATCTCCGGCGGCGTCTTGCTGCCGATGGGCAGGCCGATGGGGGCGTGCAGGCGGTCGATCTCCGACTGGGTTAGCTGTAACGCCCGCAGGCGCTCGCGGCGGCTGGCGGAAGTGCGCGCCGAACCCATCGCGCCGATGTAGAAGGCGTCGGTCTTGAGCGCCTCCATCATGCCCATGTCGTCTATGCGCGGGTCATGGGTGAGGGCGACGATGGCGGAGGCGGAATCGTTGGCATGGGCGCGGATGGCGTCATCGGGCATGTCGTTGACCAACTTGGCGCCGGGCACGTTGAAATCCTGCAGCAGGTGGCTGCGCGGGTCGCATACGCGAACCTCGTAGTCCAGCTTCTGCGCCAGATCCGCCAAGTATTTGGAAACCATTCCGGCGCCAATGATGAACAGTTGGCGGCGGGGGCCGTAGCTATGCTCAAGCACCTGCGCATCCGGGCGCCAGGCCAGGGGCTCCGCGGCTTCCAGGTCCTGGTGGCTGAAGGCGCCGCTGTTTAGCTCCAGCCGCCGCCGCACGGGGCGACGCTGCCGCAGCCGGGCATTAAGGTGGCGGAAGTGGGAAAGCCAAGGCTCCGCGGGCTGCAAGGGCTCCACCACGATGGACAGATGCCCGCCGCACGGCAGGCCCAGCTTCTCTGTTTCCTCCGCGGTAACGCCGTACTGGAAGAACTGCGCCCGTTGCGCGGCCAGTTCTCCGCCGGTGAGTTTTTCCAGCAGGTCGTCCTCCACGCAGCCGCCGGATAGGGAGCCGGCCAGCCGTCCTTGGGGATTGCAGGCGAAAAGGGAGCCAACCGGACGCGGCGAGGACCCCCAAGTCTGCACCACTGTAGCCAGCCAACAACGTTGGCCGGCGTCGAGCCAGGCGGTGACTTGGCGCAACACTTCGTTGTCGACCGCTTGCATGGCTGGCATGGCCTCATGAACGCCCCGGTTGGAGGAAAATTCTACCACCAATCGCACCCTAGGCTGAAATGAGTAGAATGGCCGTACCTTGGAGGAGGGCGTCCTAGATGCGGCGCCCCGGATGAGATGCAAGAACATGCAGGCCGCCCTTGGTTTTGATGAAACGGAAGAACGCCCTCCGCTGATTAGCACCCGCGCTGATGGGGATGCAAGGGGCGCCCTTTGGGATCGTTTTGCTGACAGGTTGGTGATGCGCGCTGACCTGAATCGTCGCTTGGTATCCTATCAGGCCAACAAGGATCAGCCCGGCCTGCGGTGGTTCAGGTACAAGGAAGGGTTTTCCGCCGATCTTGTCCGCGATGCCCTGCGGGTTGGCGGGGGTCCGGTGCTTGACCCCTTCGCCGGGCTTGGCACGGCGGTTCTTGTGGCCGGTGGGCGGCATCGGCAGGCCACAGGCATCGAGATCATGCCTGTAGGCGCCCGCGCTGCGCAGGCGATCTCCTGGGCTGGCAACGGGGCCGACCTTGACGCTGTCAAAACGCTGGGCGCCCAATTGTTGCGGGCGCTTGAGGGGCCGCAAGCAGAAGCGGATCACCGCTTTCCCCATGTGCCAATTACCGAGCGGGCGTTCCCGGAGGAAACCGAGCAGGCCATCGCCAAGGCGCGCGCGTTTTTGGCGCAGTTGGAGAATGGCCCCGTCCTCGGTATTTGTGGCGAGGAGGTTCCCGTAGATCTGGTCCTGTCCGCGATTGCGGAGTCCTGCGGATTTGTGTGTGAGGAGATCGGAGTGCTGCCCCGCGGCAAGGGGAATGCCAGTCAACAAATGGGCCGCTTCGGGCGCCGCGAACTGCGCAAGTGCGTCTACCGTTGGCGACGGAAGGGAAGCCCTGCACATGCCTGATGTGGAAAAGCGCATTCAGGATGCCGTCGCCCGCGCAATTCGGATCGCAAGGCGCATTGCCCAGGCAGATGATCTGGAAGTGCGGGAGAAGCTTGAGTCGCTCAATCCGCTGCCCGACTATTCTGACAGGAAATCTTTGCGCATCGCTGATGACGCTTGGTTGGTGGTTTTGGCGGCGAAAGTCAAACCCCAATTGGTCTTCTGCCATCCGGATATCCTGAAGGCGTCCCCGCAGGCCTCGATGCACTATCGTGGCTTGGCGCGGATTGCCGTACTTTGCCATGGAGAGGCTTGAAATTGACTAAGGAAGCAACGCCCCAAACTGTCTATCTGAAGGACTATCAACCTCCCGCCTACCGCACGGAGCGCACGATCCTTGCCTTCGATCTGCGGGAAGGGCGCACGACGGTGCGCTCGCGCCTGCATGTCCGGCGTTCGCCGGAGGCCGCGCAGGACGCGCCCCTAGTGCTGGATGGCCAGGATCTGGAATTGCTGTCGCTGGCCCTGGACGGCAGGCCGTTGAGCCACAATGAATATCAGGTCGATGGCGCGCAGTTGCGCATCCACGCCTTGCCGGAGGCCTTTACGCTGGATGTGGCCACCCGCATCAAGCCGGAGGAGAATTCCGCCCTGGAGGGGCTTTACAGGTCCGGCGGCATGTACTGCACCCAGTGCGAGGCGCAGGGTTTCCGCAAGATCACCTACTATCAGGATCGGCCTGACGTGCTGTCCCGGTTCACCACCACCATCACAGCCGATGCGCAGCGCTTTCCGGTGCTGCTTGCCAATGGCAACCTGGTGGCGGACAGCCAGGATGGCGGGCGGCGCACGGTCACTTGGCAGGATCCGTTCCCCAAGCCTGCCTATCTGTTCGCCTTGGTGGCGGGGGATTTGGCCTGCATGAAGGACCATTTCACCACGAAGAGCGGCCGGCGGGTGGCGCTTGAGATCTACTCGGAGCCCCACAACATCGCCCAGTGCGGCTACGCCCTGGGCGCCTTGCAGCGGGCCATGCGCTGGGACGAGCAGAAGTTCGGCCGGGAGTACGATCTGGACATTTACATGATCGTGGCGGTGGAGGACTTCAACATGGGCGCCATGGAGAACAAGGGCCTGAACGTCTTCAATACCGATTGCGTGCTGGCCAGCCCGGACACCGCGGTGGATGCCGCCTATAAACGGGTGGAGGGAGTCATCGCCCACGAATACTTCCACAACTGGTCCGGCAACCGGGTGACCTGCCGGGACTGGTTTCAACTAAGCCTGAAGGAAGGCTTCACGGTGTTCCGCGATGCGCAGTTCAGTTCGGACATGCACTCCCGCCCGGTCAAGCGCATCGAGGACATAGCCCTGCTGCGTTCGCGGCAGTTCGCCGAGGACAGCGGCCCCATGGCCCACTCCGTGCGCCCGGACTCCTACATGCAGATCTCCAACTTCTACACCGCCACGGTCTATGAGAAGGGCGCGGAGGTGGTGGGCATGATCCGGCGTCTGGTGGGCGCTGCTGGCTTCCGCGCCGGCTGCGATCTGTACTTTGAGCGCCACGACGGCCAAGCGGTCACCACCGAGGACTTCGTGGCGGCCATGGAGGACGCCAACGGGGCGGATTTGCGCCAGTTCCGCCTTTGGTACAGCCAGGCCGGCACCCCGGTGCTGGCGGTGGAGACAACTTGGCGGGACGGCGTTTTCACCATCGATATTGGGCAAAGCTGCCCGCCCACGCCGGGCCAGCCGAACAAGCAGCCCATGCAGATTCCGGTGCTGATCGGCCTGTTGGGGCCGGACGGCGACGACCTGATCGACCCGGCCAACGAAAGCGAGTGCTGCGTCCTGGATGGGTCGCCCGCGACGGCCAGCGAAGGCCGGCAGGCTGACCTTGGGCGGCAGTCTGCGCCGGACGATTCCTCTTCGCTCCCCGTGCGCCGCCCCAGGCTAAGGTTCGTCAGCGACGCGCACATCGCCACACGGGCAAACAGCCTGCTGATCGACCTTCGCAAAGACAAATCCCGCTTGCAGGTGTACGGCTTGGGCGGCCGGCCGCAGCTAAGCTTTCTGCGCGGCTTCTCCGCCCCGGTGCGGGTGCGGCATCGCCGCTCGGCCGAGTCCCTGGCCTTTCTGGCCCGCCACGACAGCGACGGCTTCGCCCGCTGGGACGCCATGCAGACCTTGCTGCTCGACGAGCTGCAGCGCCTCCAGCAAGGCGCTGCTGTCCGTCCGCTGTTGGTGGAGTTGTTCGGCGGTCTGGTCGCCGACGCCAGCGCGGCCGCGGATGCGGAGACAGGCGCCATGCTGCACGAGATGCTGCGTCTGCCCGCGGAGGACTATCTTTTCGAGCAGTGGGATAGGGTGGACGTGGAGGCCCTCATCGGCGCCCGGGACAGGTTGCGGGCCTCTTTGGCCCAGCAATTGGCGGATGCTTGGAGCGCCCTTTACGACGCCACCGCGGCCACCGGCCCGTACCGCACGGATGCCGGCGACATGGCCCGCCGCAGCCTGAACAATCTGGCGCTGAGCTACTTGGCCAGATCCGGCCGTGCGGATGCGCACACGCGCCTGAAGGCCCACCTGGAGGCGGCGGACAACCTCACCGACCGCCTTGGCGCCTTGACGGAGATCACCGACAGCGCCAGCTTTCCAGGCCGGGAGAAGGTGCTGGCGGCCTTCCACGACCGCTGGCGGCACGAAAGCCTGGTGGTCAACCAGTGGCTGCGGGTGCAGGCCGCCAGCCCCGCCAGCGACGTCGACGCCCTGCGCCAGCTGGAGGCCCATGAGGCCTTCGATGTGCGCAATCCCAACAAGCTGCGCGCCCTGTACGGCGCCTTCGGCGTCCGCAACAACCGCAATTTCCATGCCGTCGATGGCGCCGGATACCGCTTTCTGGCGCAGCGATTGATGGAACTGGACCGCGCCAACCCGCAAATGGCATCCCGCCTGCTCACCCCTTTGATCGGCTGGCGCAAGTTCGACCCTGCCCGCCAGAACCTGATGCGCGGCGCCCTGGAAGACATCCGCGCCCAGGAGAACCTGTCCACGGAGGTGCTTGAGGTGGTCACCAAGGCCTTGGCGGAAGCAGACGATAGTGAAGCAGACGATAGCTGAGGCGGGTCACCGATCCTTGGAACCCTAGGAAACCTCTGAACAAGTCGCGTTCGCCCAGCGCCCCGCTATTTGCCGCCGCAGA
>CAYGBY010000195.1:0-7163 GCA_964348115.1 uncultured Pseudomonadales bacterium | reverse complement strand
GCCCGCGTAAAGCTGAAACGTCTTTATCCGACACTTGATGAATGACAGGACACTAGATTCCCGCTTTCCCTCCCATTTTTGTTGAACGCTCAGGGCACCTCTGAACAAGCCTCGTTCGCCCAGTGCGCCGCCGTTTGCGGCCGGAGGTGGCGTTGCAGCTCATCGCGTGGCGCCTGCCGCAAGACTTCGCCACGCCTTGCCATCACGCCAACTAAACTCCTCTGAGTTCCCGGGGTTTGTTCAGAGGTTCTTAATGCTTGGGATGGTCTTGAGTTCCGGGATCTGCCCCTTCCCGCGGGGGCGTTCAGCGCGTAACCTTGCGTTCCTTTCGGCGCACCCTGTCAGCGCCGGTCGAGGAACCCACGGGAATGTACAGAATCAGAACCTACAACCAGATCGCAGCCAAGGGGCTGCAGCGCTTTCCCAAGCAGCGCTATCAGGTGGGCGCGGACCTGACCGCACCGGACGCCATACTGCTGCGCAGCCACAAGCTGGCGGCGGACGCCATGCAGGGCGGCTTGCTGGCCGTCGCCCGGGCCGGCGCCGGCGTCAACAACGTACCGGTGGCGCACTGCGCCCAGCAGGGGGTGGTGGTGTTCAACACCCCAGGCGCCAACGCCAACTCGGTGAAGGAACTGGTGCTGGCGGCACTGCTGCTCAGCGCCCGGGATCTCATCGGCGGCATGGCCTTCGTCTCCTCCTTGGCTGAGGTGACGGACGCCGGCCAACTCAACGCGCTGGTGGAGGCGGAGAAGAAGCGTTTCAAGGGACGGGAACTGCACGGCAGGGCGCTGGGCGTCGTGGGTCTGGGCGCCATCGGCTCCATGGTGGCCCGCGCAGCCCTGGACCTGGGCATGGAAGTGCTTGGCTACGATCCGGCCATCTCCGTGGACGCCGCCTGGCGGCTGCCAGCAGAGGTGCAACGCATGGAGAATCTGTCCAGCCTTTTCGCCCGCAGCGACTTCGTCAGCCTGCACGTGCCCTTGCTGCCGGAGACCGAGGGCTTCATCGGCGAAAAAGTCCTGCGCTCCTTCCGCCCGGGCGGCGTGCTGCTGAACTTCGCCCGAGGGCCTGTGGTGGATCGGACCGCGCTCATCCGCGCGTTGGACGACGGCCACCTAGGCGCATACCTGGCGGACTTTCCCTCGTCTGGCTTGGTGGGCCACGCCAGAGTGCGCTTCACCCCCCACCTTGGCGCGAGCACCGCCGAAGCGGAGGAGAACTGCGCCGTCATGGCGGCCAACCAGCTAATGAACTTCCTGGAGACCGGCAACATCGCCAACTCGGTCAACTTCCCCTCCGTGGCCCTGGAGCCGTCGGAAGGGCATCGCCTGGCCATCACCAACCGCAACGTGGCCGGCATGCTGGGGCAGATGACCAGCGTGCTGGCCCGCCACGGCATCAACATCATCGATATCATCAACAAAAGCCGCGGCGGGGTGGCCTACAACCTGCTGGACATAGAGGCGGCGCCGGACGCCGCCCTGCTGCAGGAACTGGCCGCTGTGGACAGCGTGATCAATGTGCGGGTGATCGAACCCTAGGGAACCCTTGAACGAGTCGCGTTCTCCCAGCGCCTCGCTGTTTGCGGGCGGAGATAGCGTTGCAGCCATGGGAAGGCAACCCGCTGCACGGCGGGGATTTCGCAGTCCGTACGCCGCGGGGCGCCCTTCGGGAGGGCCTAAAGGGCTAGCGCGACTGGTTCAGAGGTTCCCTAGTGTGCTGTCCCGCAAGTAAGTGTGACTATTCGTGGCCCTCTTTGGCCCCCGACCGCGTTGCTCCTCCTTGTGTGGGGCCTGCCACACCGCGCCGTTGCGCCTTGCCGGGAGCCAAAATGGCCTAGCGACTAAAACCCACTTTATTGCGGGACAGCGCACTAGCAGCAGCCCTGCTGTAACAAGCGCACGAACCCGTCTGGTTTCCATCTACAATTAGCGCCTCCGATGAATCAGTTGAGGAGCATGTCCATGACGGTTGCAGCAAAACCCATGCAGTTGGATGCGGTGGTGGTGGGCGCCGGCTTCGCCGGCCTGTACATGCTGCATCGCCTAAGGGAGGCAGGATTCACCGTGCGCGTCTTCGAGCGCGGCGGCGGCGTGGGCGGCACCTGGTACTGGAACCGCTATCCGGGCGCTCGCTGCGATGTGGAGAGCCTGGAATACTCCTACCAGTTCTGCGAGGAGCTGCAGCAGGAATGGCGCTGGTCGGAGCGCTACTCCGGCCAGCCGGAGATCCTGCAATACGCCAACCATGTGGCGGACCGCTTCAACCTGCGCCCGCACATACAATTCAACACCAGGGTCACCAGCGCCCACTATGACGAGGCCGCACAACGCTGGACCGTGCGCACTGAGGGCGGCGAGAGCCTGTCCGCCCGCTTTCTGATCATGGCCACTGGATGCCTGTCCGCCGCCAACATGCCGGCATTCAAGGGTCTTGGCCGCTTTCGCGGGAACACCTACCATACAGGGGACTGGCCCCACGAAGGGGTGGACTTCACCGGCGAGCGGGTGGGCATCATCGGCACTGGCTCTTCGGCCATTCAGTCGATTCCCATCATCGCCCGCCAAGCGGAACATCTCACGGTATTCCAGCGCACCCCCAACTACTCCGTGCCCGCCGGCAACTCACCCATGGATGCGGCCCTGGAGGCGCAGATCAAGGCGGACTATCCGGCCTTTCGCGCCCGCAACAAGACCATGTGGGCTGGCTTCGGCAGCCGCCACGGCTTCCGCGATGACTCCGCCCTTGCGGTCAGCAACGAAGAGCGTGAACGCCGTTTTGAGGAGCGCTGGGCGCTAGGCGGCCTGATTTTCATGGGCGCCTTCGGGGATTTGGGCGCGAACGCCGAAGCCAACGCCACTGCCGGGGAATTCATCCGCCGCAAGATCCGCGCCATCGTCAAGGACCCGCAAACGGCGGAGCTGTTGTGCCCGGACAACGTGGTGGGCTGCAAGCGCCTGTGCGCGGACACCGGCTATTTCGAAACCTTCAACCGCCCCAACGTGCGCCTGGTGGACGTCAGCGCGCAGCCCATCGAGGAAATCACGGCAACGGGGCTGCGCACCGGCGGCGCGGACTACGCCTTCGACAGCATCATATTCGCCACCGGCTTTGACGCCATGACCGGCGCACTGTTCGCCGCGGACATCCGCGGCAAGGCAGGGCAACGCCTGCAGGACAAGTGGCGGGCTGGGCCGCGCACCTATCTCGGCCTGGCCACCGCCGGCTTCCCCAACCTGTTCATGATCACCGGTCCGGGCAGCCCATCGGTACTGAGCAACATGCTGCCCTCCATCGAGCAGCATGTGGACTTCATCGCCGACTGCCTGAACCACATGCGCCGTCAGCGGCAGCGCAGCATAGAAGCTGAACGGGCGGCGGAGGACGAGTGGGTTGAAGTGGTCAACGAAATCGCCAACGGCACCCTCTACCCAACCTGCAACTCCTGGTATCTGGGCGCCAACGTACCAGGCAAGCCCAGGGTGTTCATGCCCTATCTAGGCTTCCCGTCCTACGTGGAAAAGTGCGAGCAGGTAGCCGCCGAAGGGTACGCCGGCTTCGATCTTGGGGAATGAGGGGGCGAAGGACTTGGCATCATCGTCCACCTCGCGCACACTCCAAGCAGTTGCGTCGCCTCCTCATGCGTCAAACGGCTCCCCCTCCAGCCGCAAAAGCTCTCTCGAACCTCATCCGTCGGGTCTCCTGCGGCCACTCTATCCGTCTCATGGGGCGCCTCCTCAAGGGCGGGTTGAAAACCGCACAGTTCATGTGCTGCCAACACAACGCCGCACAAATTGACAAAAACCATTTTTGATGCCACCGTTCAGTACCGATATCAGTACTTGGAGTGGCCATGAGATATGTAACAATGACGGAATTCAAACAACAGGCCAGCCGGATTCTCGACGACAGGAAACCAACGGCAATCCTGCGCAACAGCAAGATTGAAGGGTACTATGTTCCGGTGGAATCCTTGACATTCGACATCATGGACGACACCCGCGTACAGGAACTCACCCAGTCAATCCTCGATCAACGATCGGATGTGCTGCAGTACCTGGCGAATCGGTGAGGGTCGCGTTACCAACTGAACAGCAGGTCGCCGACCTGCATGAACATCTGTTGGCGAGAGATGGCGGACTGCCCGGTTCCAGAGCCAGCACTTCCATCGGCGCCATTCTCGGAAGAATCCAGACGAATCTGGCATACCGGTTCGAAAGTCCAAGCGTCCAGCAGGTCGCCGCGTTCGCCGTCTATGCGTTTACGGTCGGTCATCCGTTCAATGACGCGAACAAACGCACAGCGCTCGCCGTCGGCGATCTGATCCTGTTGATGAACGACGGAAGAGTTATCTGGTCCGAGTACCAGATAGAGCTTGCAGACCAGATCGTCGATCTTGCAGCAGGCAACATTGGCCAAGGCCAGTTTACGGAAAGGTACATCGAGTTGCTGGAACGAAGTGGCGAGAATCCCGAATCTGGCGTCCCCTAGGGGCCTCGTGACTAACGCCAGAAAGCCCAAAAAAAGTGGTTGGAGAGATAGAAATGGGGCCAATAAATTCAAGGTGTTATATACCTTTTTTCCTTCCACTAAACTATCAGAATTCCACTTTGGCGTCATTTGATACCAAGGAATTGAAGGCGCGTGTGGTGTCACATAGAAGTGGAACTAACGCTCCAGAAGAAGGCGCGGGGCCTCTTCGGAAGTCCTTGCTCTGATTACGGCAGCGTTGATCACTCGATTGCGGGAAATCCGAAACAGGGTTTCGGCGATCTCGCCGAATCGAAGTTGGCACCGTGCCGGCCAGCTAGCTGGCTAATTGTTCGCCGGAGCGGCGGGCGCTGTAAATTCGAGCGCCTCGTTATCGAATGGCAAGGCTTCGTCGGCCAAGCTGGCGGCATGGTTGGCGTCGATCATCGTTGCTGCTCTGGACAATCGGGCGAGGATCCGTTCACGGCGCCGGCCAGCCAGAAACTGCTCCAACGCGGCGCGTACTATGAGTGATTTTGGCTGCCCGGTCAAACGGGATTCCTCGCTCAAATTCGCGTCCAAGCGCTCGGAGAGACGGATGCTGAGAATGGACATACAAATTCCTGTCATGTAGTCGATATGTACGACATTTTGTAGCACGTTGTAGCACAAAATTTCGCGAACGAGAAATAACTGCAAACCCGCCGACGACAGAAGCAGTTCACACTGATGGGACATCCGCTTGGCGCGACGGGCGGCGCACACTCAATCGACCACCTGCTTACGCTCCTTGTCGACGGCCAAGCCGAACGCATTCGGCCTTTTGGATGAAAGCGCAATGGGGAACTGGTCGGCGCCTTGGAGACGCACAGGGGTCGGCGCCGTGACGAGTACCCGGTGTCGGCAATGTGGCGAGCGCTGGTGGCGGGTGCGGCGGCGCTGGAGGAGGGGACCGGCGCGGCGTCAGGGATGGCGGGAAACCCGGAACAGGGTTTCGGCGATCTCCCCTGGTTCAATGAGGCGGTTGAATGTGAACATGGTTCGCAGTGCATCCATCGCCTCCCGGTGAACCCAGGCTGCCACATTTTGGCGACGCCAAAGCCGCGGCCGCTGAGGGCCACTGGCAGCGATTCCTACTTCGCCCGTCGTTGGCACAGCTGGTAGCGGGGCCTCAACGAGCACAGCAACAGACTACTGCGCCAGTTCCCGAAGTCGATGACGCTCGACGCCATCACACGCGACCAAGTGGACTAGGCCGTTGACCGGGTCAACAGCCGGCCACTCAAACGCCTAGGCTTTCAAACACCGCTAGAGGTGTTGCAAAAGGCCGTCGACGTGGATGAAGTTATCGGGCAACGGAGTGTTACGCTACTGGATTGAATGTAGGCCAGAATTGGCCAGAATGAGCCGGAATTGGCCAGAATGGGCCAGAATGGGCCAAGGAACTAAATCGGCTTCCAACGAGCGCCTCGGCCCCAACCCGCCCGCCCGAATCAACCAAACCGTCGCGGAACTCGCGCTGGCGATGGCCTCGCCATTCAAGACCAAAGCCGAGACTCGGCCGCCGGTCCCGGACGTATCCCCATCGCAAGCATCCTCCCGCGATGTCCGTTCACGCACGGAGCCTCCCCCTACAGGAGTTCGTCGGCCACTGGAAAGACCGCTTCAAAGCGGCCAACATCCTCATCTCCCAAGTGCTTGGCGAATGATTTGACGTTTGCACTGAAGTAACGAGCCGGGCGGTAGTGATTGAAACACGCCTTCTTTGGGAGTGGATTCTTCGTCAGATGGTCTTCGGTCGACGGAGAATAAGAGGGTGTCCGCCAGCCAAATCAGCAGCATGGATCGCGCACCTGAATTCGCCGTTCACTAGGCGCACATCCACGGACAGGGGAGCCCCGCACCATTGCCGGTATTCGCAAGTCGCCTTCAGGGACCGCTCCTCGTCTTGACGCTCATCTTCCGAACCGAGTGCGCGAACCAGTAAGGAATAGACGGCCGCACGGCAGGCGACGACGGGGCGTTTCCCCACCACGGGTGAAGAGTCGCAATATGACCCTAGCTCCGCGACTCTCCCGAGGCTTCGGCGCTCAGCCACGGCACGGGCGGGTAATCCTCTATCAGGCGGCTGTCGTTAGTCATCACGAAGCACTCCCTCCTCCCCAAGCGGCGCGGGTATCGCCATCGGTGAAGCCCATCTCCGCGAGGAACCGGGATGGCCGCTTCGGCCATCCCCTGTACCGCTGCGCTCGCGACAGGATCAGCCACTCTTTTGTTCGGGTGATGGCGACGAAACAGCCGCGGCGTTCCTCCTCCAGCGCCGATCCGTCATTCCCTCGCTTGACGCTGTGCCAAGAAGGCAGTATCTCCTCCGCCAAGCCGATGAGGTAAACGGTGTCGAACTCCAGGCCCTTGGCGCCGTGGATGGTCGCCAGAGATACCGCTCCCGGTACGGGCGCCGGTTCCTTGGAGCGCAGCTCCAGCTCCTGGAGGAATCGGTCGAGCGATGTCGGTCCGACCGCCGTTCGGATCTCGCCCGACAATCGCCGCCAAGCGCTCAGGTCGTCCCCGAGGTCCTCGTTGGGCTTGTCGCTCTCGAAGTGACCGAAGATCTGATCGATTGCCCGATCAAGCTTCAGCTTTCCGGCGGCGAGGCCTGCGATCAGGTCGACGATCTCCGCGGCGGGTGA
>CAYGBY010000194.1:0-7289 GCA_964348115.1 uncultured Pseudomonadales bacterium | reverse complement strand
TCGAACAGTGCAGTTGGAGGCCAAATGGGAATTGCTGGTCGGGGTGGCCAGCGCCTTTCGCGCCCGGCTGAATGTTAGGATGCGCCGTCGCGCCTGCGGGCGCCCATCATTAGCGAGCAAGAGCAATACATGACGCAAGTTCCGCAAGTGGTCACCGCCTGCGCCCTCATCATCGGCAATGAGATCCTCTCCGGCCGCACGCCCGACGCCAACCTGAGCCACTTGGCCCGCACCCTGGGCGATTGGGGCATTCAATTGCGGGAGGCGCGGGTCATACCGGATCTGGAGGCGGAGATCATCGCCGCCCTAAACGCCTGCCGAAAGCGCTATCGCTACGTGTTCACCACCGGCGGCATCGGCCCCACCCACGACGACATCACCGCCGCCTGCGTGGCCAAGGCGTTCGACCTGCCCTTGGTGGTCAACCCCACCATCGCCGCCCTCATCAGGCGGCGGCAGGCGCCAGCGGAGGTGATGGAGATGCGCCTGCGCATGGCCTTGGTTCCCCAAGGCGCCGAACTGGTGGGCAACCCCACTGGCGGCCCGCAAGGTTTCCGCATAGACAATGTCATTGTCATGGCCGGCATTCCCAAGGTGATGCAGGCGATGCTGTCCACCCTGGAAGGCAGGCTGGACACCGGGCCGGTGGTGCAGTCCCGCACCGTAACGGCCTACTTGGGGGAAAGCGAAATCGCCCGGGGGCTGGGCGAAGTGCAGGCGCGCTATCCGGACATCGACCTGGGCAGCTATCCCTTCTTTCGGGAAAACCGCTACGGCGCCTCCTTGGTGATGCGAGGCACATCGAGCGAGCGTCTGGATCGGATGCTGGCGGAGGTCTGCCAAGTGATCGAGAACGCCGGGGAGCAGCCCCATCACGAAACCTGAGCATCCCTGGGAACTGCAGCAATGCCAGCTAATGCCCCGATACCCAATTTCGCAGCTCGATTGCAGGGGGATTCCGTCGATTTGGGCGTCCAATTATGGCGACTTCATGGGCACATCGAGCTTAGGGAACCTCTGAACAAGTCGCGTTCGCCCAGCGCCCCGCTGTTTGCAGGCGGAGACGGCGTTGCGGCCATGGCAGGGCAACCCGCGGCGCGGCGGGGATTGCGCAGTCCGTGCGCCGCGGGCGCCCTTCGGGAGGGCCTAAAGGGCGCGCTGGCTGTGTTGCGGCTCATTGTGTGGGAGGCAAGCCACACGGCTTCGCTGCGCCTTGCCATCACGCCCTTTAGGCTCCTCTGGGCTTCCGG
The DNA here is from genome assembly GCA_964348115.1 of uncultured Pseudomonadales bacterium. Classification (GTDB taxonomy): domain Bacteria; phylum Pseudomonadota; class Gammaproteobacteria; order Pseudomonadales; family Azotimanducaceae; genus Azophilus. The sequence continues at coordinate 6,039 of CAYGBY010000194.1, read as the reverse complement.
GACTTGTTCAAAGGTTCCCTAGCGGGAGTTGCTGCGGGGACTGCAACTGGGCGCCGGCGGGCCGGGCCCTGAATTCAACCAAGCAATGAAGGAGGACTAAGTTGTGGAAGTGGCGAACAGCAAGGCTATGGTGTTTGGCGGCACTTCGGGCATCGGCCTGGCGGCGGTTCGGCGCTTGGCGGAGGCTGGCGCAGAGGTGGTGGCGCTCAGCCGCAACCCGGACAAGGCGGCGGACAACGCGCCGGCTTCGGTTCGGCTGGAGAGCGCGGATGTGCTGGACCGCGACGGCTTGGCGCGGCTGTTCGCCCGCCATGCGCCTTTTGACATCCTGGTCAACGCCGCAACCGGCGGCGCGCGCGCCGCCGGTCCGTTCCTGCAAATGGACTTGGACGGCTTCCAGGGCTCCTTCAGAAAGCTGTGGGGCTACGCCAACACGGTGCGCCTTGGGGCGCAGCACCTAAGCGAGCGGGGCGCAATCGTCTTGGTCAGCGGCTACCCCGCACGGCGCCCGCAGCCAGGCGCCATCGCGCTGTCCACGGTGGGCAACGCAGTAGAGGGCTTCGTGCGGGCCTTGGCGCGCGAGCTTGCCCCCAAGCGCATCAACACGGTGTGCCCGGGCCTGATCGACACCCCACTGCTGCCCATTCAGGACCCTGATGCGCGGGCCAAGTTCCTGGCTCAGGCCACCGCGGCCCACCTGATTCCCCGCATCGGCACGCCGGAGGAGGTCGCGGAAGGCATCCTGTTCGCCATCACCAACGATTTCGTCACCGGCACCACCGTGGATGTGGACGGCGGCGCCCTGCTGGCCTAAACGCGGGCTGCGCCAAACGCCCTCAATAACCCGCGCGACCGGCGCGGATGCGTTCCAGGAAGTCCGCATCCAGGGGCCCATAGGCGTCCGCGCCCGGCTTTAGCACATACACGGGTTCGGCGATGCGCCCCAGATCATAGCCATCCCTGCGCAGCTCCCCCTTGAGCATCTTGAAGGTGCCCGTCACGTCCAAGTCCGGGCGCACCCGCAGGAACACCGGGCGGGCATAGGCCGGCAGCTGCTCCACAACGAAACGGGAGAAGGCGTCAAGATCCAAGGCCGCAACCCCCGGCGCCAGCACCAAGGCCGCCATGCCGGCCCGCCCGTCCGCGTTGGGCACCGCCACGCCATAGACATTGGAGAATTGAATCTGCGCGAAGCCGTTGAGTATCTCCCCCACCTCGTTGGTGGACACGTTTTCAGACTTCCAACGGAAAGTGTCGCCCACCCGGTCCACGAACTGGTAGTGCGGATACCCCAGGGTGAAGCCGACGTCGATCTCCCGCATCAGATCCCCGGTGTTGAACCAGGCATCCCCGTCCTTGAAGGCGTTGCGCAGAATTTTCCGCTCCGTGGATTCCTTGTCTGTGTAGCCCTCAAAGGCGGCGGATTCGTTGATCTGGCCCAACAGCAAGCCGGGCGCGCCCCGCGCCACCGGAATGCACCTGCCGTCGGCGTCCTTGATGATCGCGTCCGCGTCCACATCGTATTCGACCAAGGCGATCTCCCCGGAGGTCATGCCCACGGTTTCGTCCTTGTTCAGCAGGTTGGCGAAAGCCACGTTGCCCTCGCTGGCGCCGTAGAACTCGGCGATGCGGTCGATGCCGAAGCGCCGCTTGAACGGCAGCCAAGCGTCCGGGCGCAGGCCGTTGCCCATCATGCGGCGCAGGGGATTGCGGTGATCATCCGGCGCTTCTTCGGTGTTCAATAGATAGCGGCACAGCTCGCCAATGTAGATCAGGCAGGTGGTGTTGTGTTCCCGCACCTCCCTTAGGAAGTTGCTGGCGGAGAACTTGCGGCGGATGAACATGGCGGCGCCGGAGCACAAGGCGGCGCCCACCCCCACCAGGAGGCCTGTGCCATGGTACAGGGGCAGGCAGATGTACAGCCGGTCCTTCTCCGTGCAGCGCAGCCCCGCCATGTGCGCGAGCCCGGCGCTGGCCAGAAAGCGCCGGTTGGAGATCACCGCCGCCTTGGGCAGGCCGGTGGTGCCGGAGGTGAACAGATACATGGCCGTGTCGCCCAGGGTGTTCCGCAAGGTGGCGGGCGGGTTTTCCACGCTGGCGCCATCGCCGTCCACTGCCAGGCTATGCGCCCAATTTGGGGCAGGCGCACTGTCGGCATCCGCCACGAACAGGTAGTCATCGCCTTCCGCCAACGGCAACTCCGCCTTCACTTCGGCCAGGGCTTGGGTGAGTTCCCCGCCAAAGATGCACTTCTTGGAGCGCGTGACCCTGACGCAGTGGATCAAGGGCCTGCCGCGCAGGTTGGTGTTGATGTAGCCCGTGGTGGCGCCGAGCTTGTTCAGCGCCACGGTCAGGGCCAGAAACTCGATGCGGTTCTCCATCATCAGGCTGACCACATCCCCGCGCCGCACGCCCCTGCCAGCCAGCTGCCCGGCGTAGCGGTTGGCCAGCGAGTTCAGTTCCGCCCAACTAAGCGTGCGGCCCTCAAAGATGACCGCCGCGCGCTGCCCGAAGCGCTCCGCGTTGGCCTCCACCCTGCGAGCGAAGCAGTCCTTCTCCGCATAGGAGCGCACCTTCAAGCCCCTGCGCAGCGCCAGCAGGGTCGGCACCTGGACCAGCGTTGCGGCAACGTCTTTAATGCCCATGTTTAAAGCCCATGGCGATGAGGTTTCCCGTTTGCTTCCCCTAGATGGGCAAGATGGCCTAGACTGCGCCCAACCGCAAGAGGAACTTCGCCCAATGAGCCAATGGCGGATCGGGAAGGTCAAGGTCACGCGCATCGTCGAGCTGGAAATCAGCGGCGGCACCAGATTCATTCTGCCGGACGCCACCCGAGACGCCTGCCTGCCCATGCAGTGGATGGCGCCCCACTTCATGGATGGGGAGGGCAACCTGATCATGAGCGTCCACGCCCTCATCGTGGACACCGGCGCCCGCCGCATCATGGTGGACACCTGCATCGGCAACGACAAAGAGCGCAACATTCCCGCCTGGAGCCATCTGCAAACCTCCTTCCTGGCGGACATCGCCGCCGCCGGCTACCCCAGGGAGCGCATCGACACCGTGCTCTGCACACATCTGCACGTGGACCATGTGGGTTGGAACACCATGCTGGTGGACGACCTATGGCGCCCCACTTTCCCCAATGCCCGCTACTTGGTGGCGGAAACGGAGTGGGCCTACTGGGATGCCCATGAGGACGAGGCGACCTATGGGCCGGTGCTGGCGGATTCCGTGCGCCCGGTGGTGGACGCCGGGTTGGTGGACTTCGTAAGCTGCGAACAGCAAATCTGCGAAGAGGTGCGCCTGCGCCCCACGCCCGGGCACACGCCGGGCCATGTGAGCGTGGAGATCAACTCCGACGGGGAACGGGCGCTGATCACCGGAGACTGCATCCACCACCCCTGCCAGATGACGCGCACGGACTGGTGCAGTTCCGCGGATACGGATCAGGCCCAAGGACAACGGACTCGGGAAGACCTGCTGCGGCACTACGCGAACAGCGACGCCCTAGTCATCGGCACCCACTTCGCCACCCCCACGGCTGGCCACGTGAAAAGCCTCCCCGACGGCGGCTACTGGCTGGACGTGGGCTAAGGGTGTTGCCCACAAGATTCAAAAATAAAACAACAATCGATCAGTTGTATCAGAATGACGGTGGACGGGGAACCGTAAAGCGTATGTCAAACATACATCAGCCGTTCGCCCTCGCGTTCTGGCACCGGTCGCCCCAGTTCTTGGGCGGTCTCGACCCAGAATTGCATCGCGTCCTTGATGTTCTCCAACGCCGCCTCGTGATCGTCTCCGTGCGCCATGCATCCCGGCAACTCGGGCGCTTCCGCGACGAACACCTGATCTTCGTTGCTCCAGTACAGAATGATTCCGTATCGATACATTAGTCTCCTTCTCCCAACCCATACTTCAGGAGGAGAGTTCGGACCTGCCTCACCTGATATGCCTTGGCCTGTCCGCCCTGGCTCTGAAAGCTGATGATCTCCACGATCCCTTCCTTAGCGAAGAGGTGATGGCTGCCGCGGACTCGCTCGGAGAAGCGGAGGTGGATCAGCAGCGCACGCAGTTCAGCATACCGTATGTTCGCATCTGATCGCCTGCCAAGGATAGTCTGCAGGAGCCGTTCATGCCGATTCATGGATAGTTAGTCCAGACTGGATGGGCTTCGACTCGGTCATTCATTGTCGTTCCTCGTGTTTCTGGGGGAGGGATAGCGGACCTGCAGGGGAGGTGTGGGTGGTCCTACGGCCCTAACAGCGCATTGTCAAGTATATGAACTGGCCCAGTCAGGACCATCCTAAAGTCGTTTGCAATCCGTTGAGCTGTTAGGCGATTCTGCAACCGTGGACATCCGGGCTGAAAAGGGCTGGGATGCGTGTCCACGGCAAGGCATGGACATGGGGCTCCAGGAGGCCCAGCGGGGGGCCTGGACTTGCCGTTGTCGGGGGTGACGGTGCGGTCGGTCCGGGACGCCGCCGAGCGAGCGGAACGGGACCGTCTCATGGACGACCGGCACCATCTGGGGTTCCGCCCGGGACCATCTGGGGTTCGGCGGCATGTTCGGCGGCCGCCTCCGGCACGTTGCGGCGGGGTGGACGGCCAGTAGCTGGCGCTGCTGGGTGGTGCGCGGGGGCCTTCACGGTCGGTGCCCGGAACGCCCGGGTCGGCCGGGCGCCGGAGCGGCAGTTCCGGTGGCTGCGTCTGGTGGCGAACAACTATCGCTTCTTGGCGCTGGCGGAGGACCGGGTCCCGAACCCGGCCTTGCAAACGTTGGCCTGTCGGTTCGGCGCCTGTCGGGGGACGTGGAGAAGTGGTTCGGCCATCACAGCACTGCCGGCGGAGGCATTGTGGACCCGTCCCGTTTCACGGGCAGCTGCACAGCCTCTGCGACCATCTGCGCCAAGTTCCCAAGTTCCGCCCGACGCGGGTCGTACAACATTCGCTGACGAGCGTATTGGCCATCGACCAGAAGTCCGCCCCACTCAACCGGCCGGGCGGCGCGGACGACGCACACATGTTCCTAGCCACCGTTGCCGACGGCCGGATCCTGCATGTGCGCAAGGCGTGGCAGCCGGAGCCGGCGCAGCGGGCGATCCACGACGCGCTCGGCATCGAATCGTCAGCCGGCGGCGCAAGGAGGACGATCTTCTGAGAGCGGGAAAGAATCCCGTTTTGCCGCGTTTGTAGCGCCTTGCGCGGTATTTTCTCCACGTAACCCGCTGATGTAAAACAGGTTATCAAAGTCGTTGGTAAACTTGGGCTAGACAAGAACTAGGCGTGATCGATGTATCCCATGACCAACAGGGCAACAGACACGGTCGCTTGACCGGCCATGCATCTGAAACGCCACCCCGACGTTAATTGGCCTTTGGCATGAACGTTGTTTTTTCAGGTCCTTTCTTGTTCAAGAGAGTCCATGTCTTTTTGGGGAGCCAACCTTGTTTGTCTTGACCAACTTCACCTATCAGAAAGCGCCCACGCTTCTGGTTGAAGCGCTGAATGAGCTTGTACAAGTTGGCCGCCGACTGTTCAGAGATCAGGTAGAACGTGTTCGGAAGATCGTAGCGCCAATGATAAATCGCCTGATTATGATCAAGGACCTCCTTGAGATCGTCTCGGGTTCCAACTTGGTCGTTGTATATCAGTAAGTACGCTTTTTTCATGGCTCTAAGCCCCTGCTATTCCACTTTTTGGCCTCCGATTCACTCGTTATTCCCGGATTAGAGATTGCCCCAATTTGTCGAGCAATGCTAATTTGATCTGAACTTTCAGTAATTCTCATTTTGGCCTTTTGTCGGGACCCGGGTGGAAGGGGGCTTGATACCATAGAGCGCAGTTCCCATGGTTCGGGTCATGGGGTGGCCATGGTTCGGATCGAAGGCGGCATCTGGGCTGTGGCAGGCGCTGGCGGCGCTGATGCCGCCGCACTCGACGCATATCGAGACGCAACTGGGCGGCGGTGCGGTCATGCGTCGCCTAGGGAACCTCTGAACAAGTCCCGGAAGCCCAGAGGAGCCTAAAGGGCGT
>CAYGBY010000193.1:0-7317 GCA_964348115.1 uncultured Pseudomonadales bacterium | reverse complement strand
TGCGGCTCATTGTGTGGTGGGCAAGCCACACGGCTTCGCCGCGCCTTGCCATCACGCCCTTTAGGCTCCTCTGGGCTTCCGGGACTTGTTCAGAGGTTCCCTAGCGGTTGGCCCTGCGCGTGGCGCCGGTAGCGGAAGGGGAGTCAGGGGGAGAATAGTTCAGGGCTCCGCGGCCAAGCGTTCGCGGGCGCTGTTGATCTGCGCCAATTGCTCTGCAGTAGGCTGCGGATATTTCGGCTTCAGCGCCGCCAGTTCCGTGCTGAAGATGGAGGCGATGATGGCGCGCATGGTGGGCTTGTGGTCTGCCGGCACCAGATACCAAGGCGCATCATCGGTGTGGGTGGCGGTGACGGTTTCCTGGTAGGCGTGCAGATAGTCATCCCAATAGGTGCGCTCGTCGATGTCCCTGGGGTCGAATTTCCAGTATTTCTCCGGGTTGTTCAGCCGCCGATGCAGGCGCGCCTTCTGCTCCTGCTTGGAAAGGTGCAAAAAGAACTTGACCACCTTGGTGCCGTTTTCGTTCAGGTGTCGCTCCAAGGAGCGGATGTCCTGGTAGCGGTTGCGCCAGAAACGGTCATCGAACTCGGTTTGCGGCAGGCGGCGGGCTTGGAGGATATCCGGATGCACCCGCACCACCAGCACCTCCTCGTAGTAGGAGCGGTTGAAGATGCCGATGCGCCCCCGCTCCGGCATTGCCCGCCAGTAGCGCCACAAGTAGTTGTGATCATTCTCCTTGTAGGTGGGCTGCTTGAAGTTGAACACCTGGAAGCCCTGGGGGTTTACGCCGCTGGTCACGTGTTTGATGGTGCTGTCCTTGCCGGCCCCGTCCATGCCTTGGAAGACGATCAGAAGCGAGGTGCGGTGCTCCGCATACAGCTTCTGCTGCATGTCGCCCAACTGCCGCACCCAGGCGCGCAGGCAGGCTTCGGGCTGGGAAAAGAGATCCACGGAGGTGGGGTAGTCGAAAATGGCCGTACCCGGCGTATAGCGGAAGCGGGCGGCGATGGTGTCTCCGGTCAAGGGGGAGCGGTAGGTGGATGACCGCTTTCCCTTGACCGCAGCGGCATCAGCCCGCTGCTGGGCGTTGGCGCCTCCCTTGTTGCTCATACAGGCAATGTCCCCCACAAACCCTAGATAGTGACCGATTGCCGCGCCGTTGGCAAACCTGATGGCATTGGGGGGTGCAATCACGATTGTGAGATGAGGGTCGCTTTGCCATCGCCCGATGCGTCCAGAAGGCATCGAAGCGGTTGCTAAGTCGTCGCCGTGCATGCGCTTCACTTCGGCGAGCTGCCCGATGCGTCCAGAAGACATCGAAGCGGTTGCTGGGGACGGCGACCCGGAATGTGAGGATGGCGTTGGCGCCGGCGATGGTCCAGTGCATGTATAGGATCGCCATGCTGAGCCGGTACGGCCTATGAACTTGACGTGCGGTTGCGCGATAATTGGCGGACTACTGAACGGGCCTTCCAACATGTTTCCTGGTTTTCAGTGATGGGCCCGAGCCTTCGCCGGGCGATGTCTGGCGACTGAATTGTTCGGGTCTGAAACCGTGGCCCACTTGACATACGGCAATCCACGCCATTGCGCACATCGAGTGGCAGAGATAACGAACGTGGAGAACGCGGTACGGGCAGACCGGCGCGGCTTCCTGTTGGGGCGCATGTATGCCGACCTTCCGAAACACCTGGCCGTGAGCGCGCCCTTGGCGTGGAGAGGCATGATGCAATATGAAAGAATCCCGTTTGGAGCCGCCTGCTTGCTGGTGGTGATCTTCCGCTTCGTGCGCGGCAGTCCCCGAAACCGAGGCGCATTGGCGGCGTTGGCGTTCTGCCCGGCCGTTGTATTGGCGATCAACGCGCTCGTATCCGCAAGCCTGCCCCGTTACGGTTTCGGACTTTTGATGTCGCTGTCGGTCGGGGTCGCCCTGCCCATTGCCTGGGCCATCGACGGCGTCTGGAGCGGACTGCGCCGCCTGACTCCATGGATGGCGACGCACGATCCGAACCGTCCCACAGACTCCCGCGGGCGGCCATGACCCGCGCGGACGCCAGCGCCGATGCGCTTTACGACGCACTGCGGGCCGATTTCGGCGAATCCAGCGCCAAGGCGTCTGGATATCTCTCCGAGCGCTCGTTCCTGCGCGAGCGGGCCATGATTCTTGATGTCATCGGCGATGAACGCGGCGCGGTGTTGGACATTGCGGGCGGTGCCGGGCTGGTCACCCTGCCCCTGGCGAAGGCCGGGCGGCGCGTCGTTGGCGTGGACTTCAACGCGGCGGCGTGCAGGCAGGCGAAACGGAACGGGATCGCGGCGGTCTGCGGCGATGCGTTCGCCCTGCCGCTGGCGGACGGGATGGCGGACGTCGTGGTGAACGTGGAGTTCGCCCAGCAGTACGACTTGCGCGCCGTCGAACGCATGCTGCATGAGGCGGCGCGGGTGCTGCGCCCGGCCGGCCGACTGGTGATCGTATGGTCCAACCGCGCGGCGCTGGTTCACCGGATCGTTTCCGCGGCCTTGGGCTTTGTGAACCGCTTGCGTGGCCGGGCTTCGTTCAAGTTGATCGGTCATGCACCGTCGGAGATGCGAGCCGCGGGCGAGGGGGCGGCGCTCGTCCTCGATGAAATGTTTGCGATCTTCCCGCCGCTGCGCCTGCGCTTTCAACGCATCGACGGGCCGCTGATCGGCCTGATCGGCTCGAGCTTCATCGCCGTCTTTCGTAAGCCGAACGGGCCATGAAGGCACGGCCAAGGGCCGGGCGCGGCGGCAACGGATGCCCTGTATCGGCTTTTCTTCGGGCACTGCTCGGCGCCCCCCCATATAGGCCTTCATCAACCTACTGCCCTTGGGCCGAGTCCAGACCCGCCTCTCAAAGCAGGCGCTGCTGGTCCGCATCCTGCGCGGATGGGCTTTTGTTGGCGTCGATCTTCGCCTGGAGCTTTTGGCGTTGCGGCCATGTGAAGGCAACCTGCAGAGCGGGGAGCATTCCACAGTCCTTCCGCCGCGGGGTGCCCTTCGGCAGGGCCTAGGCTCCTCTGGGCTTCCGGGACCTGTTCAGAGGTTCCCTAGCCGCTGATCGTGGCTTGCAGGGCCTGGAAGCCGGCGGCGCGCATCGCCTCAGCCACCTGCTCCTGGCTGTTTGGGCATAGCGCGATCATGGAGCCGCCGCCGCCGCCGCCGGTGAGTTTGGCGCCTAGGGCGCCGTTCTCCCTGGCGATGTGGATTAGCGCTTCCAAGTTTGGGGTGGAAAGCTGCAAGGCGTTCAGGTAGCCGTGGCATAGGTTCATAAGTTGCCCCAACTCGGTGAAGTTGGCGGCCGCTATGGCTGCCACGCCGGCTTCGGTGAGGCTGGCGATCTGGTCGAAAATGCCCTCATAGCGCTCCGGGTGGCTTTGCCAGGCGCTATGCACCTGGGCGACGGTCTGCGCCGTCAGGCTCTCCTTGCCGGTGATGCCCACCACCAGGGGCAACGGCTCCGGCATGCGCAGTTCCTCAAAACGCGCCTGGCCGGTATTCTGGTACTTCACCGCGGCGCCGTAGGTAGCCACTGTGTTGTCTATGCCGGAAGGGGTGCCGTGGGCGTCCTTCTCGCATTCGAACGCTAAGTTGTTCACGAACTCATCCGTCAGGCGCAGGCCGAAAGCTGCGCTGAGGGCGCGGATGACCGCTACCGCCAGAGCCGCGGAAGCCCCTAGGCCCACGGCCCTGGGCAGATGGGGCATCACCTCTATCAGCATGTGCCTGCCGGTCAGGCCCAATGCCTTCAGGATGGTGTTCATGGTGCCGTTTACGCCTTGGTCCTGGTCCGGCCGCACCCGTTGCTCCAGGCTCCATCGGGGAATGATGAGCTGGACGCCGTCCCCACCCTTGAGCACGTGGGCCTCCACCGCCAGATGCACTGGCAGGGCAATGGCTGGCCGCCCGTACACGACGGCGTGCTCGCCAAGCAGGATAAGCTTGCCGCAGGCGGAGCTGCGCGTCACCTCGTCCGCCACCACGGCGTTGCGGGAGAGGTCGCGCACGATCTCCTGGGCTTTCCACTTTTTTATTTCCCCGCTTTCTATCAGGGCGTCCACCACGCGATCGAATAGTTCCGGCGGAGCGCCGGCCGCGGACGCCACGCTGCGGGCGTGCAGCGTCATGTGGCCCTGCTGGATGCCTTCCGTGGAAAGCGCCCGCAGGGCGGCGAAATTCTGCGCCAAGCCTACGCAAGCCATCACCTCAGCCAACTCCGTCGCGGAGGCGGCGCCCAGTATCTGGTGGTTGATGCGCACACTGGGGTTGCTTTCCAGAGAGCCGCCCTTAATGCCCACCTTCATGGGCATTTCGATCTCGCCCACTAGGTCGCCGTCTTGGTTGCGCAGCCACCGGGTCAGGGCGCTGTAGCGGCCGTTGCGGGCGGCGTAGGCGTGGGCTGCTGACTCGATGGCCCGCCAGTCGTTGCCGGTGGCGATGGCCACGGCATCCACGCCGTTCATGACGCCCTTGTTGTGGGTGGTGGCGCGGTATGGGTCCACTTGCGCCAAGTCGCTGGCCAGGATGATGCCGTCCCGCACTTCTGCGCCGCCGTAGCCCTTGCCCTCCAGGTTCTGCACCGGAATGCATACCTTGGCGCGGGCGATGGCGCGGTCCGTCAGGTTGGAGAGGATGCGCAGGAAAACCTTGCCGCCGGTGATGGTCTCCACCAAGGAGGCCACCCCTTCGCACATGGTGTTGACCAGATTGGCGCCCATGGCGTCGCGGGTGTCCACGAGCAGGTGAAGCACCACCATGGGCGCGCCGTTGGAAGGGCTGCCGTGGACGAACGCCTCCACATCGCGCGCGCCGCCGCCCCGGGCCACCATCTTTGGATGCAGGCTGTTGGCCAAGGCCAGGATGGCCTCCTTCTCCTGCAGCAGCCGCGCCTTGGCCGCCTCCCCATCCCGTGCGCCCACCACCTGTACTTGGCCGATGAGCACTGGATCCGTGCTTTGCGCCTGAAACCCGCCGCCCAGGCGGGCGGTGCGCGCCGCGCCGGACAGGCCGGCCACGATGGAGGGCTCCTCCACGACCAGGGGCACCACATAGTCCCGCCCGTTGATCAGGAAGTTCAGGCCCAGGCCCAGAGGCAGCCCGAAAACGCCGACGACGTTCTCGATCATCTTGTCCGCCAGCGGCACCGACAGTTCATGGGCGCCGGAGGCCAGCAGGCGCAGATCGCTGTTGTTCAGCAAACCACGCTGGCGCAGGGCGTCAATGCGCTCCGCAACGCTTAGACGGAAGAAGTTGGGGATGCGCGAGCTTCGTTCAGGCGCGGATTTCGAGGCCATGGACCGCAGGCTCCAAATTCAGGATGGTGAAACCCTTGGCGGTTGCGTTTGCGGCGAAGGCTGCGAGGTTGGCCGATGGTTCGGCAAAAACCGCGCCGATGTCGCCGCCGCCGGCGCCGCAGGGCTTGTAGACCGCATTATAGCGTTTGGCGAGCCGTTCCGCTTGCAGATGGCGCGGCTGGTAGATGCCTAGGTCCGCCTTGTGATCCAGCCGATGCAGGGCCTGCGTGTATGCCGTCAAGTTGGTGAGGCTTGGCGCATCGCATAGTTGTTCCGAGCAACGGGCAAGGGCATCGAGGGCGCTGTGATCGCCCTGTTGCAGGTAGGCTTTGAACCTGTCCAGATGATGCTTGGTGCTGGCGCTTTCGCCGGTCCACAGAAAACGCGCTTCCGGCAGGGTCACCGCTTGGGGCGCCGTGCGGTGGTTGGTGTCTGCGGACTGGTGGTGGTTTGGCTGGGGCGCGGTAGTGGCCAAGGAGGTTGCAGCGCCATACTGGTAACGCAGGGCGCCGCCATAGAAGCTGGCGGCCACATCGATGCCGCTGCCGCGCCCGCCTTGGAAGCGGTAGTGCGCGTCCCGCGCCCGGGCGAAGCTGGGCGGCTCGCCGATGCGCTGGGCGCAGGCGCCCTCGATGGCGGTGCACAGGGCTGCGCTGGCGCCGATGCCCAGCTTCACGCCGTCATGGAAGAAGGCGTCGCTGGCCAGACGGAAGGTCGCTGGCCGTCGCCCCTGTGCGCTGAACGCCTGCAGCACCTGCCAAGCCAGCAGGGCGGCGGGATGGTCTTTCGGAGCGCTGGCCGGCAAGTGCTGCAGAACGGCCTCAGGCGCGGCGAAGCCCGTGCTGATGAAACGGAAGGCTGAACCGGACGACAGTTCGCAGACGGCGTGGCGGTTGATCGCCAGCACGGCGGCAGGCGCGCCAGTGAGCACGGCGTACTCCCCCCACAACACCACCTTGCCCGGCGCGCAGCTACGGATCGTTGCCGCCCTGCCTCCCGCGTGAGCGCATTCTACCACGTGCTCGTTGGGGTCGAAGGCGGAGGCGGCATTGTTCATATAATTCTCTAAATTTGTTGAGCAGGATCGGAATGATGACCAAGGCGCAATCACTGTTGGATGGCTGCTCGGTTTCTGACAGGGACCTTGCTCCCTATCTGCATGGCCGCAGTTTTGCCGACTGCTGGCATGAGTTCAACCAGCGGGGCTACCTGATCTTCGAGCGCGTCATGAACGCGGAACAGGTGGCGGAGGTTCGCTCGGCGTTGCGGCCGCACATCGAGCAGGAATTGGCGGGCCGCAATAACTTTGAGGGCCGTCGCTCCCAGCGGGTATATGCCCTTATCGATAAGGCGCCGGAAGTGTTTGATAGGCTGGTCAGCCATCCACTGCCGCTGGCGTTTGCCGAAGCTGAACTTGGGCGTAGCTGCCTATTGTTCGCGCTGCTGGCCATCCAGTTGAACGAGGGCGAGACGGTGCAGCCGTGGGCACCACGATGATCAAAGCCTTTATATCCCGCGTCCCAGGCCGCCATACAGCATCAGCGCGTTCTGGACGCTAACAGATACCACGAAGGAAAATGGCGCTACCGAGGTATTGCCTGGCAGTCACCTGTGGGGCAATGAGCCGGTTGATGGCGCCACTAAACGCGACAGCTTCAGCGCAAAGCGAGGTCTCAGTCTGGCCACGCAAAAGGCGCCGCGCAATGACGGCGTCCAGGCCGCCATGCCAGCCGGTTCCCTCATGGTGGCCAAGGGCACGCTGTGGCATCGCGGCGGAGCGAATCACACCAAGCACCCGCGGCTGATCGTGACGCCCCAATACTGCGCCGGCTGGGTTCGCCAGTTGGAGAACATGGCGCTGGCGACTTCCAAGGAGTCCACGCTGGCTGTCTCGGAGCGGACTCGTGAACTAGGGCCTGTTAGCACTATCTGGGTTGGCCCTGCCGGGAGCCTTTTTTTCTCCGGGCAAGGCGGAGCGGGCGCGGTGTGGCCGGCGTCACATGAGCGG
>CAYGBY010000192.1:0-7321 GCA_964348115.1 uncultured Pseudomonadales bacterium | reverse complement strand
AAGACAAAAATGCAGGTGCCTATGCCGAAGAGCTAGGCGCTCATGCTCCACCGACAGAATCACCCAATAGTCGCGTAGGCACCGGGGCTGGCGGATGCCAGGTCTAGGCCTGTTGAAACCGCACGGCGGAAGTTCAACCGTCGCCACTACCCATTCGTTGGCTTTTGCAGCGACCCCGCCGGCATGAGACATCCTGTTGGCCAGCCAAGCGGGTCCATCGGTCCAAGGCTTACAAATGCACCCACTGGCGACCGGCCCGGGTGGCTACGCAATCCGGCCGCCTTGGCACTCCTCAAGATAATCCTTCAGCGCCCCCAACAGGGCCTCGTTGTCTGCCGGCAGCCCGATGGTGACTCTCAAGACGCTGTCACGGGCTGCTGCGGGGCGCGGCCAGATGCCCCGCTGTGCGAGGAACCGGGCCGCGGCAGCCGCGCGCCCGCCACAGCCTTCAGGAAAACCGATAAGTTGGAAGTTGGCTTGGCTGGGCACGGCCTGCAGCCCCAAGTCCGTCACTCCCTGGGCAAGACGCGCCCGCTCAACCGCGTTCGTGGCCCGCACCTGCGCCACAAAGGCCTGGTCCGCAAGCGCGGCCTCCGCAGCGGCCAGGGCGGCGGCGTTGGTGTTGTAGGGGGAGCGCAGCCGCTGCAGGGCGTCGACTACGGTGGGGGATGCGCAGCACCAGCCGATGCGCAGCCCAGCCAGCCCGTAGATCTTGGAGAAGGTGCGGGTGACCATTAGATTGTCGAACTCATCCACTAGGCACAGGGCGCTCTGGAAGTCCTGGGCGGTGACGTATTCCGCATAGGCTTCGTCCACCAGCACCAGGCAGCTTCCAGGCAAGCCGAGCAGCAGTTGGCGCAGCGCCGCACCATCGATGTAGGTGCCGGTGGGATTGTTGGGGTTGGCGATGGTGCAGAACCTGGTGCTGGGCGTGGCCTTGCGCAGCAGGTTGGGAACCGCCACTCGCCAGTCCCGCTCTTGGGCGACGCTGATCTCGGCGCCCTGTGCCTTGCAGTAGATCTCCGCCATGACGAAGCTGTTTTCGCTAAGCAGGGCGGCGTCTCCCCTTTGCAGAAAGGCCCGGGCGGCAAGCTGCACCAGTTCATCGGAGCCGTTGCCGCACAGGATGCGCTCCGCATCCAGCCGGAAGTGTTGGGCGACGGCCCGGCGCAGGCGCTGCTGGGCACCGTCCGGGTAGCGGGCCAGATTGGCGCCGGCCGCCCGGTAGGCGGCCACGGCCTTTGGGGAAGGCCCGTGGCGGGATTCATTAGCCATCAGCCAAATGGCGTCGCCGGAAGCCGCCCCTTCACTTTGGCCGGGCGCATAACGGGGCAGGGCCGCCACTTCCTCAACGGGGACGAGCCCGGTCATGCGCAGACCGCCTTGCGATTTTGCGGCATCATCAGGAAGGGCCAGGGGCTCGGGAAAAACGCCTCGATGCGCACTTCGATAATGCTTGGCCCCGGGGCGTCAAAAGCCTCCCGTATGGCTGTGCGCAACTCCTGCGGACTGCGGGCGTGAAAGCCGGCGGCACCAAAGCTCTGCGACAGGCGCAGGAAATCCGGATTGTGCAGGTCCGAGGCGATCAGCCGTCCGCCGAACCACTCCTTCTGCTGGCGCTGCACGTTGGTGTAGCGGTTGTCGTTGAAGATGATGGTGACCAGGGGCAGCCCATGCTGCACGGCGGTGGCCAGCTCCTGAATGTTGTAAAGAATGCCACCGTCGCCGCTGATCTGCACCACCCGCCTACCCGGATTGGCGGCCACCACGCCCAATGCCGTGGCGTAGCCAAAGCCCAGGGTGCCTTGATAGCCGGCGCTGATGTGCTGGCGGGGCTGGTAAACCGGGAAGCCGCACCAGGAGGCGAAGCCGACCTGGGTGACTTCATCCACGAAGAAGCCGTCTTTGGGCAGGCAGGCGCGGATCACATCCAGATAGGCCATCAGGGGCGCAATCGCCCGGCGCATCTCCGCATCCACCCGCGCCCGCAGCGCCGCCACCGCCTGGTGCCGGCTGGCGGCCTGGAAATTGGCCGCCTGCAGCCGTTCCAACAAGGCCGTTGCGACTTGCTGGGCGTCGCCCGCGATGCCCACTTCCGGGATGCAGATGCGGTTGACCTGCTCTGCGTCGATGTCCACGCGCAGCAACGCCAGGTCATCGTCCTTGCCCCACTGGGTTAGCGGCCAATGCAGGCGGGTGCCCACGGCCAGCGCCAAGTCCGCTTCTGCCCAAAGGGCATGGCCTAGAGGGAAGTTGGCGCTTAGGGGATGGTCTGCCGGCAGAATGCCCTTGCCGCCGCGCAGGGCGGCCACCGGCGCCTGCAGGCGCTCCGCCAAGGCGCGCAGCGGCGCCCGGGCGCCGATGGCGCCGGAACCCAAGTAGATGAGTGGGCGTTTGGCCCGCATCAGCCGGCTAGCCGCTTCGTCGAGCAGGGCCTCGTCCGGAGCAGCGGCGGCCGCGACGAGCCCAGCATCCGCTTGGGCGGATGGGCAAAGCGCGACTTCCGCCTCCCTGCCCATGACGTCCATGGGCATTTCCAGCACCACCGGGCGCGGACAGCCAGTGGCTAGCCTCAGGAAGGCCTCGGCCAGAACCGGCGGCGCGGCTTCCGGCGTGCGGATGCTGTGGGTCCATTTGGCGATCTGGGCAATCATGCCGAGTTGGTCGGGAATTTCGTGCAGTTCCCCATAGCCCTTGCCAATGGCTGGGCTGGGCACCTGGCCGACAATGCACAGCACCGGCGCGTAGTTGGCCCAGGCGGTGCACAGGGCGGCGCTGGCGTTCAGCAGGCCGGGCCCCGGCACCACCGCGCAAACGCCCACCCGACCCGTGGACTTGGCGTAGCCGTAGGCCATGTAGGCGGCGCCCTGTTCATGGCGGGAATGAATGAGGCGAATCTTGTCTCCGGCTTGCGCGATGGCGTCGAACAGGTGGTCCAATTGGCCGCCAGGCAGGGCGAAGACGGTGTCCACGCCTTGGCGCATGAGGCTCTGGACGATGGCCTGGGCACCGGTCAGGCGCATGGCGCCAGCCAAGCCGTCGCCCCGCCCCTCAACGCGGCGCACGGCTCGATTTCCGCGCCTTGCCGGCGTGGCGGCGGCGGTAGCGAACAAGATGCAGCGGAAAGGCGGCTAGATACAGCCACACCCTGGGGTTGCGCAGCATCCGCACGATGGCCTCAAGGATGTCATCGGGGCTTACGTACACCTTGGTCTGCATGGGCTGGTCCGGGTGGCTGTGCAGTATCAGGTGGTCCTTTTTGTACTCGATGGGGCCAAAGCGAAAATCCAGGTCCGCCAGCTTGCTGCGCACCTTCATGGTCGCCTCGCCCCCAGGCGCCTATCGCCAACCCGCGCCGCCCTGCTTGCCCGGTGTGAGGCGGCGAACGCCGCAGGCGCCTGGATCACTGACATGATCGTCCAATGTCCGCCTCCAGGATCGACATGCGAGGCCGCGAACGCTGCAGGTGCCTCGATCAGGCCGGAACCCACCTGAACCCCATTCCGCTTCATGCCCCAAAATGCGCCCGCGGTCGTTGGCATCGCTGGTCAATCCGCCTTCTTCAGGCGCCCGGTCTTCTGGGCATAGGCGATGCGCCGCTCCAGCAATTGGGAGACCTCGTGGCCGTCATAGCCCGCCGGGGGCGTGAACTGGCCCCGCGCATACAGCTTGTCGAACACCTCCTTGCAGATCTCCACCTTTTCCACCAGGGCCTGCGGCACCTTGCCCGGCGGGAAGCGGTTGGGCGGATAGATGGAGGTTTCGTACATTTCCCTGAAACCCTCCGTGCGCAGATCGATCCAGCAGTTGTGATTGGTTCTGGTGCGATGCTGGCGCAGCGCCTCGATGTCCAGGGTGACCGCCAGCACCTGCTCCGCCGGGTAGGGGGCCTCGCGCAGCATCATGCCGGTGTAGTCGATGGCGAAGGAGTTGCCGGAACAGAAGGCGCGGGGATAGTACTCGTAGTTGACGGTGCCCCAGTTGGAGCCCAGCAGGTAGCACATGTTGTCGTGGGCGCGGGTGCGGCGGGTGAACTTCCAGAAGTCCCAGGGTTCGGATACGCCTTCGAACTCCTGGATGGCGCCCGGATGGCAGATGACCTCCACGCCGTTATAGCCCAGGGCGCGGGAGACCTCCGGCGTGCAGCCGTCGTGGCAGGTCATGGTGCCCAGCTTGCCAATGGGGGTGTCCACCACCGGAAAGAAGGTCTTGATGCCACCGCCGAAGTGCGCTTGGTATTCATCGAGAATGTCGTGCGGGCTGGTGCCCAGGCCAATGGACGCGGGGATATGCCACTTGTGATATTTCAACACCAGAACCCCAGCCGGGCCGACGATGAAGTTGGTGTTGAACCAACGGTCTGGGAACTGCGGCAACTGCTCCACCACGCCGCCGGCGCAGATGTACAGGCCGTACTGTTCGGCGATGGCGCCGAGTTGGTCGATCTCCGGCCCCGGAATGGTGACGGCTTTCTTCATGTGGTCCGCGATGCGCGTCTCCCCCTTGCCTGGGGTGCCGACGCCCTGCAGGAAGTACTCCGGCAGCACCACCAGGCGCACCGGCACCTCCCAGTGGTAGCCCACGCCGAAGTGAATGAGGTTCGCCACCCGATCGAGGTTCTTGCGGATGCCTTCCCGGTTCCGCACCACGGTCACCTCCGGTTGGATGACAAGCGCGGTGTAGGGTTCTATGCGTTCTGCCGCCATGATTTGCGCCGCCCCTGATTGCTGGCCAAAGAGTACATTATGCTACTGCTACGACTTCGAAATACATTCGGAAAGTCGACCCGGGTAAAGGATGTCCCAAGGCTCGGCCCGGCGACGGTTAGGACCGGCGACCCCAGGTCATGGTCAAAGGATGAAATCCAAGGCTCTGGGCGAACGCGGCTTGTTCAGAGGTTCCCTAGAAGTCGAAATCGTCGTCCTCCTTTGTCAGGCCCAGATCCAGCAGCAGCTCCTTGGCCGTGATGGACCCCATGCCGGAGATGCCGCCGCCCGGGTGGCAGGACGGCCCGGCAAGATAGAGCCCCGGAACCGGCCCGCGGTAGTTGGCGTAGTTGGGGAAGGGGCGGAAGGCGCCCATCTGCGCCAGGGTGCGCTCTCCGCCGGTGGTGACGCCCCGGTGCAGGCACAGGTTGGCCCGCCACAGGCTGGGGCCGGTTTCCACATACTCTGCCAGAATGTTGTCATCATCCATGTTGGTGGTGTGACGGCGCAGTTGACGCAGCAGCACCTCTCGGCAATAGCGGGGGCCGATTTCCTCCCAATCCTCGCCGCTGGCGAGGTCCACCGGCACGAAGGTGTCCATGATCAGCGTGTGCTTGCCCGGCGGTGCCCGGCTGGGGTCCATGCGTGTCCAGGCGGCCGTCCACAGGAAAGGATTGCTGGGCACCAGCCCCGCCGCGAGCTCCCGGTACTGCAGGTCGATGTCCGCCAAGCCGCCAAAGATGCGCTGGTAGGCGGTTTTGTCCATCTCCGCACCATCCCGGAAGCACGGCGCTTCATGCAGCGCGTAATGCACCCGGGCGATGGTGATGTCGCCAAAGCGAAAGCGGCGCACCTGGTCCTTGAAGCCGGCCGGCAGTTCGTTGTCGGCGAAGCCTTGCAGGAAGGTTTGGTAGGGGTCCAGGGCGCTGACGACGTCTTGGCCGGCGGTGATCTCTTCACCATCCCCTAAGCGCACGCCGATGCAGCGGCCAGACCGCACGACAAAGCGGCGCACGGTGGCCCCCGTGCGCACCGTGCCGCCCTGCGCCTCCACATAGCGGCGCAGGGCCTCCGACAGCGCGCCGCTGCCCCCTGCCGGAATGGCCTGGCCATAGTAGTGGATGCTGGGGATCATGACGTAGAAGCCCTGGGCGGTGCCTAGTTGGTCCGGCAGCGTCTGCGGGGCGGTGGCCCAGCCGAGGATGAAGCCGCGCACGAAGTCGTGCTGGAAGTTCTCCAGGGTGAATTGGCGGGAGCTGAGTTGGTAGTCCCGCAGCCTGCGCCGGCCTTCGGGGTTGTTCTCCAGGGCTTGGAACAGGTGGCTGGGCGGCGCCGGGGGCGAAAACATGCCCTTGATCAGCCCGTCCTGGATTTCGCCGAATTCGTCGTAGATCTCCCGGTAGCGCCGCGCATCCGCGGGGCAGTACTCGGCAATGGAGTCACAGGTCTTGCCGATGTCCCTATAGACCACGATGCCCTGCCCTTCGGCGGCGCTGGGATGGCCGGTGATCTGATCCTCAGACCAAATGTAGCGCAGCCCATGTTTCTCCAGCGCCGGCCGCAGCCTGCGGAATTCCGGGTTCAGGTGAATCCACACATGGGAGGAGCCGAACGGGTCGTGACGGAAACCCGGCAGCGTCAACTCCCGCGTCACCACCCCGCCCCCTACGTAGGCGTTGCGCTCCAGCACCAGCACGTCCAGGCCGCGCTCCGCCAGCAAGGCGGCGCACATCAGGCCATTGTGGCCGCCGCCGGCGATGATGATGTCATGATCAGCCACTAGGCGCGCCGCCCGAGCCCTGCCGGTTCACCATGCCCAGCGCTGACCGTAGGCGGTGGGGCAAGGCGACGCCGAAGTGCATGCCCCCGCCCAAGGCCTGTTTCACAACCAAGCTGAGCTTGCAGCCGCGCACTGCCGGCGCCAGAGCCGGAAGTGGGGGCCAACGGCACGATTGCCAGATTTTTCGTTTGCGCCGGTGCCCATGACCAGACAATCATAGCAGACCCCTGGAAGCACGGAGCGGCCATGTCACACTGGGAACAGGACCATCCCAAAGTCGTCCACAAGCCTTCGGCAAGGCCCTATATAGATGATTTATAAATATCTCTCGGAAGATGCCCCGGGTTGTCCTTCGAGCGGGCCTAAAGGCGCTCACGGCTTTGCAGCTCATTGTGTGGGGCCCGCCAAGCGGCTTCGCCACGCCTTGCCATCACGCCCTTATAGGCTCCTCTGGGCTTCCGGGACTTGTTCAGATGTTCCCTATGGGGCCTTTAGGCGATAGGAGTTGCCAAATGAAGCCGAGTTCCCGCGATCAGCAAATGCGCCATGATCGCCGCTGATGATGTTTTCGCCCTGGGGGCCGCGCTGTTCGGGTTGGCGGCGCTGGGTTTTTGGGTGGACGCCCATCCGCTGGGGCGCAAGACTTCCGGGGTACTCTGGATACTGGTGGGCGGCATGTTGCTATCCAACTTCGGCGCCTTGCCGCTGCAGAGCCCCAGTTACGATTTCGTGCATTCCACGGTGGTGCCCCTGGCCATCCCCCTGCTGCTGCTGAAGGCAGACCTGCGCAAGATTTTTCGCGACAGCGGCGCGGTGATGGCCACCTTTCTCATCG
>CAYGBY010000191.1:0-7344 GCA_964348115.1 uncultured Pseudomonadales bacterium | reverse complement strand
ACCCCTGCGCCGAAACCCCGGACGCCCAAGGTGGATCGGGAGGCCGAGAAGCGGCAGCAGGAGGCGGCGGAGCGGCAGCGCCGCCTAGCGGAACTGGCCGAAGCCGCCTTCGCCCAGACCCTGGCGCGCGAGGCGGCGGATCTGGCGGCGGATGAGGACGCCGCTAGGGCGCAGAGCTATCGCTTGGGCATCTATGAGCAGGTGGTGGCGAACTGGTCGCGCCCGCCCAGCGCCCGCAACGGCATGGAGGCCCTGCTGTCCGTGGACCTGATCCCCACCGGCGACGTAGTGGCCGTAACCATTGTCGAATCCAGCAGCAGCGGCGCCTTCGACCGCTCCGCGGAAGCCGCGGTGCGCAAGGCTGGCCGTTTCGACGTGCCCAAGGAGACGAACCTGTTTGAACGCCACTTCCGGCGCTTTTACCTATTGTTTAGACCAGAGGACCTACTGCGGTGAGCACATGGCTTCGCTACATCAAACTGGCCAGCGCAAGCTGTTGCCTGGCCTTGGCCAACGGCCAAGCCCTGGGCGCGGACAGCCTGGACAGCATCATCATAGACGCCGGCTATGACCAGCAGACAAAAATAGCCATAGTGCCCTTCGGCGGCCTGGACTTCGCCGACAACGAGCAGATGACGGACATCATCTCCTTCGATCTGGCCCGCAGCGGCCAGTTTGCGCCGGAGGATGTGGGCAACATGCTGTCCTTTCCCACCGAACGCGACGAGGTGTTCTTCCGCGATTGGCGCATCCTGGGGGTGGAGTACCTAGTGATCGGGCGCCTCGGCCGGACGGCGGAAGGCGACGTGTCCGTCAACTACGCCCTGTATGACATCACCAACGAGCGGGCCATGGTGGAGGAGCGGCTGGCTGCGCCGCAGAGCAAGTGGCGCGACCTCGGCCACCGCATAGCCGACGTGGTGTTCGAGGCCATCACAGGCGTGCGTGGCGCCTTCTCCACCCGGCTCGTCTACGTGCTGGCGGAGAACGCCGGCACCAGCTACGCCCGCTATCGCCTGGAGTTGGCGGACTCCGACGGCGCGCGGGCCCGCACCCTGCTGTCTTCGGATGAGCCCATCATGTCGCCGAGCTGGTCCCCGGACGCCCGGCGGGTGGCCTATGTCTCATTCGAGACAGGGCGCCCCATCATCGTGCTGCAGGACATCAGTTCCGGGCAGCGCGAACTGCTGCCCCACTTTTCCGGCATCAACGGCTCTCCCACGTTCTCCCCCGACGGGCGGCGCCTGGCGGTGGTGCTGTCCCGGGACGGCAACCCGGAGATCTACGTCATGAACTTGGCGGACTACCGGCTGCGCCAGATCACCCGCCACCACGCCATAGACACGGAACCGAGTTGGACGCCGGACGGGCGCAGCCTGATTTTCACTTCCGACCGCGGCGGCCGGCCGCAGATCTACCAGGTGGAGCTGGCCACCAACTTCATCGAGCGCCTGACCTTCGCCGGCCGCTACAACGCCCGGGCGCGCCTGCTGCCGGACGGCGCCCACCTGGTGTTCGTCCACCGTCGCGACGGCATCGACCACATCGCCTGGCAGAACCTGCAGCGCAACGACCTGCGCATTCTCACGGAAACGCGCTTGGACGAGTCCCCCTCCCTGGCGCCCAACGGCGCCATGCTCATCTACGCCACCCAAGACGGCGGCCGCGGCATACTGGCGGTGGTGTCCATCGACGGGCGGGTGAAATACCGTCTGCCATCCTCGAGGGGCGACGTGCGGGAACCTTCCTGGTCACCCTTTATCGACGTTTTGCGCTCCGCCTTTTGACTTTCCCCGCACAAGGGTATAGAAAGAACGCCATTCAGTTGGAATGCGTCAGTCGGGCAGCGTCAGGCACCCTAGGTGCCATAAGTTGTGGATGTTAAGGTTGCCTAAAATACCGCGCACCCTGAAAAGTTTTTCTATTGTCGGAACAATGAGCTAGTGGAGGAAATCCCCATGCCCACGCGGTTAAAGTGCCTTTTTGCCCTCTCCCTTGCGGCGTTCTTGCTGGCGGGCTGCGCCAGCGAACCAGTGCCGGACCCCACGCCGCCGGCGCCCGAGCCGGTGCCGCCACAACCCGCCCCGCCGCCGGCGCCGCCACCGGCCTTCAACAGCGACTTGGAGCCCTATGATCCGGACAATCCCAACCGGCTGCTGGCGCGCACCTTTTACTTTGACTTCGACCAAGCGCTCATCAAGCAGGGGGACTTGGCCGTGCTGGAGCTGCACGCCAGGGTGCTGCAGGCGAACCCGGAACGGCGGGTGGTGGTGGAAGGCCACTGCGACGAGCGGGGCACTCGGGAGTACAACCTCGCCCTGGGCGAACGCCGCTCCAACGCGGTGCAGAGCTTTCTGGAGGCATCCGGCATCGCTGCCGACCGCATCGAATCCGTCAGCTACGGGGAGGAGCGCCCGGACGACCCAGGCCACACGGAAGCGGCTTGGGCCCGCAACCGGCGGGCCGTGCTGATCTACCGCTAGGGGTTCCGTGCGCCCGGCTCTCTTGGCGCCATCCCCGCGGGCGCGTTTGGCTGGCAACACCAGCCGGCGCGCCCGCTGGTGCTGTCTTTGCCTGGCCATCGCGCTGCTGTCGCCGCCGGCTTTCGCCGCCGTGCCGGTGGAGGAATCAATCGCGGAGGATGCGGCCCTTGAAGTTCAGCCGCCGCAACCGGCGGCCAAGCCGGAAGGCGATGCACCGCCCCCTGCTTCCGGGGTGCAGGCTTACGGCATCTCCCATGGGCCGGCGGCGGCGCCCGCCAGGCAGCCGGCCCTCCCAGCCAGCCCTCGTCCATCCGACGCCGGGGCGGAAAGCGCCCGCCTAGGGGCGCTTTTCCATCAACTGCAGGTGCTGCAGCAGGAGCTGCGAACGCTGCGCGGCCTGGTCGAGGAGCAAGCCTTTCAGATTGAACGCCTGGCCCGGGACCAAAAGGAGCAGTACGTGGACCTCGATAGGCGCATTCTTGCCCTCAGGGGCGCGCCAAGCCCGCCGGTCGCCGGCACCGCCCCGGGCGAACGGCCAAGCAGCGGCCCCGACCTCCTGCGCCCGCCAACCGCAACCAGCAGCGGCGCGGGACAACAGCCAAGCGCAAGTCCTACGCCCTTGGCCGCCGGTTCGGAGCAGGACGCCTACAACCAAGCCTTCAACCTGATGCGCACGCAGCAATTCGACGCAGCCGCCGCCGGCTTCCGGCAAATCCTGCGCGACTACCCCAACGGCCGGTTTGCGCCCAATTGCTACTACTGGCTGGGCGAACTGCACCTGTCCGCCGGGGAGTACGAGCAGGCCCGGCAGCAGTTCGCCCAAGTGGTCAACCTGTACGGGGACCACAACAAGGTGCCGGATGCGCTCTACAAGCTGGGCGATTTGCACCTGAGGCTGGGCGACAACGAGCGCGCCCTAGCCCATCTGCAGCGGGTGCAGCGGGAATACCCGGACAGTTCCGCCGCCAGCTTGGCCCAATCCTTGGCGGCGGAGCTGGAATAGCTTCAATTCAAACCCTGCCGATTCCCGCCCGGGCGGACGCCGCGATGCATGCTGGCCACAAACAGCTCCGCGTGACCGAGGTGTTCCTCTCCCTGCAGGGGGAGACCACTTTCGCCGGGCTGCCTACGGTATTCGTCCGCCTGACCGGCTGCCCCCTGCGCTGCGGCTACTGCGACAGCAGCTACGCCTTCGCCGGGGGCCAGCTGCGCACGGTGCCCAGCATTCTGGCTGAGGTGCAGGGCTATGGGGTACGCCATGTCACAGTCACCGGCGGCGAGCCTTTGGCGCAACCCGATGTTCACGAACTCATGCGCGGCCTGTGCGACGCCGAGCACTTGGTGTCCCTGGAGACCAGCGGGGCGTTGGACGTGGCCCCGGTGGATGCGCGCGTACGCAAGATCCTCGACATCAAGACCCCAGGTTCAGGGGAGGCCCACCGCAACCTGTGGCGCAATCTGGCGCTGTGCAGGCGCCGGGATCAGATCAAGTTCGTCATCTGCGACAGGAATGACTATGAGTGGGCCAAGCTGAAAAGTGACCAGTGGCGCCTGCCGGAGCGCGTGGGCGCCCTGCTGTTCTCTCCCAGCCACGAAGAACTTCCGGCCCGCACCCTGGCGGACTGGCTGGTGGCGGACCGCTACCCGGCGCGTCTGCAAATCCAGCTTCACAAGCACATCTGGGGTGATCAGCCAGGGCGATGAAGGCGGTGGTGCTGGTCTCCGGCGGGCTGGATTCCGCCACCACCCTGGCCATCGCCCGGGCGCAGGGCTTCGCCTGCCACAGTCTGGCCATAGACTATGGGCAGCGCCACCGGGCTGAACTGGCCGCCGCGGCCCGCATCGCCCAGGGCCTGGGCGCCGCGGAGCACCGGCAGTTCAGCCTGGATCTGGCCCAGTTTGGCGGCTCCGCCCTAACCGATGCGCAGCTGCCCGTGCCCACCGCGCCCACGCAGGGCATTCCGGTCACCTACGTGCCGGCGCGCAACACCATTTTCCTTTCCCTGGCCTTGGCCTGGGCAGAAGTGCTCAACGCCCGCGATCTGTTCATCGGCGTCAACGCCGTGGACTATTCCGGCTATCCGGACTGTCGGCCGGAATTCATCCGCGCCTTCGCCAAAACGGCCAGCCTGGCCACCAAGGCCGGGGTGGAGGGACAGGGCGCGCGCATCCACACACCCCTGATCGCGCTAAGCAAGGCGGACATCATCAAGCGCGGCCTGACCCTGGGCGTGGACTATGGCATGACCCTGTCCTGCTACCAGCCCAACGTTCGGACTGAAGCCTGCGGGCGCTGTGACAGCTGCCGTCTGCGCCGCGCCGGCTTCGCCGCGGCGGGCGTCGCCGACCCAACGCGCTACGCCCTAGGGAACCTCTGAACAAGTCCCGCAAGCCCAGAGGAGCCTACAAGCCCCATATGCTATCCTTGCCAGCCAAATGGCCTGCAAAGTCGACAGGGTGCGCTGAAATGGCTGGCGCCGCTTCATCCCCATCGCCAACCCCAATTGTCCCATGCGCCTGTTGATCGTCACGGACGCCTGGTTCCCGCAAGTGAACGGCGTGGTGCGGGCGCTTTCCACCACCCAGCAGCGGCTGCTGGCCATGGGCCACGAAGTGGAAGTGCTGGGACCGAACCGCTTCAGAACAATTCCCTGCCCCACCTACCCGGAAATCCGGCTGGCGCTCACTTGGCCGGCGCGGGTCGGCCGCCATATCGAAGCCGCAAATGCGGATGCCGTGCACATCGCCACGGAAGGCCCCTTGGGTTGGTGCGCGCGCCACTGGCTGCGCCGCCGGGGGTTGGGCTTCACCACTTCCTTCCACACCCTGTTTCCCCGCTACCTGAAGATGCGCACCGGCATCCCGGAGCGCCTGTCCTTCGCCCTGCTGCGCCGCTTCCACAACGCCGCCGTTCACACCCTATCCTCCAACCGCTCCTTGGATGCGCTTCTGCGCCGCCACGGCATCACCGCCTTGGCGCGCTGGGTTCGCGGCGTGGACACCGCCCTGTTCCGGCCCGTGCCGCCAGCGGAGCTTGGCTTGCCGGGCCCCATCCTGCTATATGTTGGGCGCATCGCCGTGGAGAAGAACATCGAGGCGTTCCTAAGCCTGAAGACGCCCGGCAGCAAGGTGCTGGTGGGCGACGGGCCGCAGCGCAGCCGCCTGCAGCAGCGCTTTCCGCAGGCAGTCTTCCTAGGCGCCCGCCAAGGCGAAGAACTGGTGGCCCACTACTGCGCCGCCGACGTGCTGGTGTTTCCATCCAAGACCGACACCTTGGGCCTAGTGATGCTGGAGGCGCTGGCCTGCGGCACGCCGGTGGCGGCCTACCCGGTGCCCGGCCCCAACGACGTGCTGGGCGATGCGCCCTGCGGGGTGCTGCACGAGGACCTGGCCGCCGCCGTGGCGGGCGCCCTTGGCATTGCCCCGGAGGCCTGTCTGGCCCAAGCCCGCAAGTTCACTTGGGATGCATCCGCCAGCCAGTTTCTGCACAACCTAGTCGCCTTGGGCACGTCCCGGCCTCTGTCGGCACGGAAACCGCTGCAGGAGGTGAACGCCGCATGAGGGTCCTGATTCTGGGTGGGGATGGCTTCTGCGGCTGGCCATGCGCCCTGCACCTCTCCATGCAGGGCCACGAAGTGGCCATCGTGGACAACCTGTCCAAGCGCAACATCGACAACGAACTGGAAGTGCAGAGCCTCACGCCCATCCAACCCCCCTCCACCCGCCTGCAGGCTTGGAGCTCCCTCACTGGCAAGTCCATCAGCTTCGAACGTCTCGACGTGGCCCGCGAATATGAACGGCTGCTGCAACTGCTGCGGACCTTGCGGCCGCACAGCGTCGTCCACTTCGCCGAGCAGCGGGCGGCGCCCTACTCCATGAAGTCCTCCTGGCACAAGCGCTACACGGTCGACAACAACCTGAACGCAACCAACAACGTGCTGGCCGCCATCGTGGAAAGCGGGCAGGACATCCATCTGGTGCATCTGGGCACCATGGGCGTCTACGGCTACTCCTCCGTGGGGGTGGAATTGCCGGAGGGCTACCTGCGCGTGAAGATGACTGGCCGCAATGGCGACGATGTGGAGCAGGAGATCCTTTATCCGCCCAACCCAGGCAGCATCTACCACCTCACGAAGACCCAGGATCAGCTATTCTTCGCGTTCTACAACAAAAACGACGGCGTACGCATCACGGACTTGCACCAAGGCATTGTCTGGGGTACGCAAACTAGGGAAACCTGCCTGGACGAACGCCTGATAAACCGCTTCGACTACGACGGGGACTACGGCACGGTGCTGAACCGCTTTCTCATGCAGGCGGCCATCGACTATCCGCTCACCGTGCATGGCAGCGGCGGCCAGACCCGCGCCTTCATCCACATCCAGGACACGGTGCGCTGCATCGAGCTGGCGATCGTCAACCCCCCGGCGCCCGGGGAGCGGGTGAAGATCCTCAATCAGCTAACGGAAATCCACCGGCTTATCGATCTCGCCGGCTTGGTGGCCGACCTGACCGGCGCCCGCATCGAGCACGTGCCCAATCCGCGCAAAGAGGCGGACGCCAACGACCTCTGCGCCACCAACACGGGCCTGCTTGGCTTGGGGCTGCGGCCCACCACCCTGCGGGCAGGGCTGCTGCGCGAGGTGACGGAAGTCGCCCGCCGCTACGCCCCAAGATGCGACCGCAGCCGCATTCCCTGCGTGTCCACCTGGACTGCGGAGCAGGCATCGGGCTTTCCGGCGGCGGCACGGGCCGGCAAGGGATGAGCGGGCCGCGCTGGCGCCGTGACGGCATGCAGCAAGGATCAACTAGTGTGCTGTCCCGCAAGTAAGTGGGTTTTAGTCGCCAGGCCGTTTTGGCT
>CAYGBY010000190.1:0-7477 GCA_964348115.1 uncultured Pseudomonadales bacterium | reverse complement strand
CCTTGCCATCACGCCCTTTAGGCTCCTCTGGGCTTCCGGGACTTGTTCAAAGGTTACCTAGGCGTCAAGCAGGGTTTGCCCGGCGCGGAAGTCCAGGGCGCCGGCGTAGATGGCCCGCCCGGTGATGGCCCCCAGCAGCAGCTTGCCGGCCGCATCGTCGGCGGCTTTCAAGGCGGCCAGATCATCGCGCCCGCGCAGGCCCCCGGAGGCAATCACCGGCGTTGTCAGGGTTTTGGCCAGCGCCAGGGTGGCTTGAACGTTGATGCCGGTCAACATTCCGTCTCGCTCTATGTCCGTATAGACAATGCCCCCCAGGGGCAGGCCGTCCGCCTGCTGCGCCAGTTCGGCCACAGTGTGCTGGCTGGTGGCTTCCCAGCCTTCCGTCGCCGCCCGTCCCTGGCGGGCGTCCAGCCCAAGGAGGATGCGTTGCCGGAAGCGCTGCGCCAACTGCGCCAGGAAGTCGAAGCTCCGCACGGCGGCGGTGCCAAGAACGACCGCCTGCGCCCCGGCGTCCAGATACTGTTGCGCCGTATCCAGGGTGCGTACGCCGCCGCCCACCTGCACGGGAACTTGCCCGGCGCGGCGCACGATGGCCGCGATCTGAGGCCAGTTTCTGGGCGCTCCGGCAAAAGCGGCGTCCAAATCCACCACATGCAGCCTCCGGCAGCCAGCCTCGAGCCAGTGTTCGGCCATCGCTGCCGGCTCTTCGGAAAACACCGTGACCTGATCCATGCGCCCGCGCTGCAGGCGCACGCAGCGCCCGTCCTTCAGGTCGATGGCGGGAATCAGCAACATGCGGGCTAAAGCGCCCCCTTGGTGGAGGGCACTTGGCCGCTGATGCGTCCATCATGCGCCACCGCCATGCGCAAAGCGCGGCCAAAGGCCTTGAATAGGGTCTCCGCTTGGTGATGGGCGTTGGCCCCGCGCAGATTGTCCAGATGCAGGGTTGCCCTGGCGTGGTTGACGAAGCCCTGGAAGAATTCGCGCAACAGGTCCACGTCGAAGTTGCCGATGCGCGGGCGCGCAAAATCGCAGACGTAGATTAGGCCCGGACGCCCGGACAGATCTATGACGGCCCGGGAAAGCGCTTCGTCCAGGGGCACAAGGGCGTGCCCGTAGCGAGCGATGCCCTGCTTGTTCCCCAGCGCTTGGGCCAAAGCCTGCCCCAACACGATGCCGATGTCCTCCACGGTGTGATGGGCGTCCACCGCAAGGTCCCCCTTGGCCTGGATGCGCAGATCGACCAGCCCATGCCGCGCCACCTGGTCCAGCATGTGCTCCAGAAACGGCAATCCGGTGGAGAATTCCCCCACGCCCGTCCCGTCAAGCTTCAGGCTTAGCGAAACCTGGGTTTCTTTGGTGTTGCGGGTGATCTCGGCAGCGCGGCGGGAAACCATGGTGAAAAAGCCTGCGGGAAAGCGCCGCCATTATACCCGCTAGGCGCGGGATGAATTCCCGAGGCAGTTTTCTATGGTGCGGACTGCTGCAGCCGGTCCGCCAAGCTGCCGTAGGGCAGGAACCTGTTATCGCTGTGCGCTTTCACCCAGGCGGTAAGTTCGGCTGTCCAAGCGCCCCGTCGCCGCAGCAGGGCGCATAGCGGAATGACTGGACACTTGGCCCCGGCTTTCCACCCTGGCAGCTTGGACTCCGCCAAGGTGAATAGCCGCACCAGCGCGATCAGCTCCGCGTTCGTCAGCCCCACAGCCGCCTGCCAGGGCTTTGCCCCTAGCTGCGCCGCGCCCGCCAACCGCTCCGCTTCGGCGGGAGACAGACCGAAGTCTTGCGCTTCCAGCCGTTCAGCCGCCTGCAGCAGGGCCTGGAGCACGGAGGCATCCAAAGCTGCGATCTGGTTGCTCGGGTCCCAAGCGCCAACGCTCATGGCGAATTCAGCCTAAGTTCGATTGGTGGACGTACGGACACGGCGTCAAGATGTACGCTAACGCCTTGATCGGTCTTCGCCAGCGCCTCCAAAGCCGCATGGCCGTAGTCCCCGCGCTGCGGGCGATACGGAAATGTCGCCGCCGAAATGATCGTCACGCCTAGTCCAGCCGCCCTTGGCAATTGAACAACAGTGCCGCAGACGGCACTTCGATTCCATGTATCTGCATCGCCGGTGCTCATGCCGGCCGTCCCCACTTTTGTCGACCTTAATCCACGCCGCCCCGCAAGCCAGCCGGCGGGCGCTGACTTCCCGGACTTCAGGCCAAGGTTCCCAAGAATCCTAGCATGGCCGCAATTTTCGTGCGCTTGCGGCTGTTACGCCAGCGATTCTCATTTCGGCCTTCAGCCCCTCTACAAGAAGGGTTTGACGGTCGATTTGGCCCGAATTAGGTCGGGATTCCGGGGTGTTACGCGCCGAACATTGAAGTTAGACA
This sequence comes from uncultured Pseudomonadales bacterium, assembly GCA_964348115.1. Classification (GTDB taxonomy): domain Bacteria; phylum Pseudomonadota; class Gammaproteobacteria; order Pseudomonadales; family Azotimanducaceae; genus Azophilus. The sequence continues at coordinate 5,102 of CAYGBY010000190.1, read as the reverse complement.
CCAGAATGAGAAATGCTGTTGTTTCGCGGCAGGGCCTGTTCAATGGCCTGTTTCCCGTTCGCCAATGGCTTAAACTGCTGCGATACGAACACTAGACTGAACCCAAGGAGCGCATGCATGCCGCACTTCGATAGAGGCGATATCCACATTTACTACGAACAGAGCGGGCCCGAGGACGGCTTTCCGGTGCTGCTCATTGCGCCCGGCGGCATGAAGTCCGCCATTCCGTTTTGGGCCAACGCGCCTTGGAACCCGGTGGAGGAGTTGGCGGATCGCTTCCGCGTCATCGCCATGGATCAACGCAACGCCGGGCGGTCCAGCGCCCCGGTGCTGGCGGGGGATTCCTGGCGCAGCTACACGGGGGATCAGTTGGGGCTTATGGACCACCTAGGCATCGAACGCTTCCTAGTGGCAGGCATGTGCATCGGCGGTTCCTACAGCCTCGGGCTCATCGAAGCGGCGCCACAGCGGGTGGCGGCGGCGGTGCTGTTCCAACCCATCGGCCTGCAGGACAACCGCCAAGCCTTCTACGACATGTACGACGCCTGGGCTGCGCAATGCAAGCTCGACCACCCGCAGGTGGGCGAGCAAGCCTGGCGCGCCTTCCGGGAAAACATGTATGCGGGCGACTTCACCTTCAACGTCTCCGGGGAATTCGTGCGCGGCGTGGCGACGCCCATGCTGGTTCTGCAGGGCGATGACCTGTATCACCCCAAGGCCATTTCCCGGCAGGTGGCGGAACTGGCCCCCAATGCGCGGCTTATTGAAGAGTGGAAGGAAGGCGCAGCCATAGCTGCCGCCCGGCGCGAAGTGGTGGCCTTTCTGCAGGAGCATGCCCATTAGGATTGGCCTTATCTCCGACACCCACCTGCCGGAGGCGGCGGACGCCCTTTGGCCGCAGGTATTCGACGCATTCGCCGGTGTGGACGCCATCTTTCATGGCGGCGACATCCATGAGCTTTGGGTGCTGGACGAACTTGAGCGCGTCGCGCCGGTTTACGCAGCAAGAGGCAATGGGGAGGACGGCAGCGGCGGGCGGCCTGTGCAGCCGCAGGATCCCAGGGTCAAGTACGCCTGGCTCATGGAGTTGGAGGGCCTTTGGGTGGGCCTGACCCACTACGTGCCGGTGCCGGAGCGCCCGCCCAAATTCACCTTGGCGCGCTGGATCGAGCGCTACTTCCCACAGCGCAAGCCGGATGTCATTGTCTCTGGCGATACGCATGTGGAGCGCATCGCCACCGTAGACGGCGTACTGTGCGTCAATCCCGGCTCCGCCACCTACCCGCACAACTACGATACCCAATTCGGCACCATCGGCTTCCTGGAGCTTGCCCAGGGCAAGGCCAGCGCCAGCGTGTGGCGGCTGTGCGAAGCGGGCATCGAGCCGTTTGCTTGGGAGCAGCCGGCGCCTTGGCGGGCGTAGCTGCCGCACGGCCTGTAACGCACTATGCCGAGCCTCGTATCCACCCGGAGGAGACGGACCTGGACAAGGATGTCGTCGCACCGCCTGTAACGCGCTATGCCGAGCCTCATTTTGGCAACCGCTTCGCCGCGTCCAGGCGCCTGAAGCCTTGAGCCAGACGGTCAGCATGCCAAGCCTCGCTTTTGACAACCGCTTCACCCGCGAGTTGCCGGCGGATCCGGTGGTGGGCGACGCCCGCCGCCAAGTCAGGCAGGCGCTCTATTCACGGGTGCGCCCCAGCCCGGCGGCGCAGCCGAGGCTCCTGGCCTACGCCAAGGAAGTGGCGGAACTGGTCGGCCTGACCCCCGAAGACTGCAGCACGGACAGCTTTGCGCAAGTGTTCTGCGGCAACCAGCTATTGCCGGGCATGGATCCCCACGCCACCTGCTATGGCGGGCACCAGTTCGGCCATTGGGCCGGGCAACTCGGCGATGGCCGCGCCATCAATCTAGGCGAGGTGGTTGGCCCCGGCGGTCGGCAGGTGCTGCAGTTGAAGGGCGCCGGTCCCACCCCCTATGCCCGCAGCGCCGACGGTTTCGCGGTGCTGCGCTCCTCGGTGCGGGAGTTTCTGTGCAGCGAGGCCATGCATCATCTTGGCGTCCCCAGCACACGGGCGCTTAGCTTGGCGCTGACTGGCGAAACCGTGGTGCGCGACATTCTCTACGACGGGCATCCCGCGCCGGAGCCCGGCGCCGTGGTGTGCCGGGTGGCGCCCTCGTTCACCCGCTTCGGGCACTTTCAGATGCTCGCCGCACGGGACGAGCAGGATCTGCTGCGCGCCTTTTTCGATTACACGGTGTCCGCGGACTTTCCGCACCTGTTGGACGGGTGCGCCGCAGACACCAAGGACCTGGCAATGCTTTGGTTTACGGAAGTCTGCGATCGCACCGCCCTGATGGTGGCCCACTGGATGCGCGTGGGCTTCGTGCATGGGGTGATGAACACCGACAACATGTCCGTGCTGGGCCTGACCTTGGACTACGGCCCCTATGGCTGGCTGGAGGACTATGATCCCAACTGGACGCCCAATACCACGGACGCCGCCGGCCGCCGTTACCGCTATGGCCATCAGCCAGCCGTCGCGCAATGGAACCTGCTGCAGCTAGCCAACGCCATCTTCCCCTTGATTGGGGAAGCGGCACCCCTGGAGCAGGCGGTCAAGGCGTTCACGGACGCCTACATGGCCCATTGGCGGCCCATGATGGCCGCCAAGCTCGGCTTTGCCGAACTGACAGCGGAGGATGGCCCCTTGCTGGAGGAGCTCGACGCCATCCTGCAGCTGACGGAAACGGACATGACCCTTTTCCACCGCGCCCTGGCCGACCTTGCGCCCGATGCGCTTGGTGGTGAGGAGACGCTTCTTGCGCCGCTGCAGCACGCCTACTACCGCCCGCAGGAACTCGTCGGCGACCGCCGCAGCCGCATCAGCGCTTGGCTGCGCAGCTACCTGCAGCGCACCCGCCTGGAGAACCGTCCCGCGGAGCAAAGGCGCGCAGCCATGCAGTCCGCCAATCCCAAGTACGTGCTGCGCAACTATCTCGCGCAACTGGCCATAGACAAGGCGGAGGCCGGTGACGCCGCCTTGATCCACGAACTCATGGATGTCCTGCGTCATCCCTACAGCGAGCAGCCAGACAAGGAATTGTTCGCCCGCAAGCGCCCCGACTGGGCTCGCACCCGGGTGGGCTGCTCGCAACTTTCCTGCAGCTCCTAGCGTACGGGTCGGCATGGGACCCGCACTGCGGGGCGCCTTACCATGATCACAACGCCATCTCTGCTGCTGAGAGCGGGGCGCTGGGCGAACGCGACTTGTTCAGAGGTTCCATAGGGGGCAGCCTGCGCACCGGGAGCGCGTTGAACCAATGCACGACCGGGGGGTGCTGTCGCTGGCTTCTTGGGTATTATTGGCGGCGGCATTCCCATGACATTAAGGAGAAACATGAATGACGCCGCTTTCTGAAATCGCCCCGGCCTTCGTCGCCATGGCCCATAGCATCGTTTGGTGCTCCGCCGCCACTGTGGATGCGCAGGGGCGCCCGAGGTCCCGCGTTCTGCATCCCCTGTGGCAGTGGGACGGGGCGCATCTGGTCGGCTGGATCGCCACCGGCCCCACCCCCACCAAGCGGGCGCACCTGACGGCCAGCCCAAACATATCCTGCAACTATTGGACCCCCAACCAGGACACCTGCGTTGCGGAGTGCCATGCGGAATGGATATTTGACGACGAAGGGCGTCAGCGGGTATGGGACCTGTTCCGCGACACCCCGCCCCCCGTTGGCTACGACCCCGCCATCATTCCGGGCTGGCGCAACGCCACCCAGCCGGAATTCGCCGGCCTGAAATTGCGCCCTTGGCGGCTGCGCGTGATGGCCGGCGCAGTGCTGATGAAGGGCGAAGGCGCTCCCTTGGTCTGGCGGGCGGATTGAGTGATCCAGGGCGCAAGGCGCCCTACACTACCGTCGGACATACATGAAGCCTGGAGCTTGGTGCGGGACGCTTCCTCCATTCCACTTTCGGGCGTTCCGCATCGATAAGGTGGCGATCAGCCGCTCTCGCTGGTGTTTTCGCCTAAGGTGCGTCGTGGGTCCCTAAAATATGTGCGCCCGCTATGCTTTCGGTTGCGAGCAAACGCTTGGATCTCTCAGACGGGGAGCGCGAGGGGCTCGCCCCTCTCATGCAAAAACCAAAATCCGGCGCGATCATCGCGGCCCTTGGTGCGATATGCGGGCCAGTCGAGTTGCCCACGCCTTCGTTGGCCTTCCGTCCTCGGACATGCGCTCCCTACCCCATAGGCTTGGCCACGCCTGCCCTTGGACTAGGCGAAGCATAGCGAGCGATAGCGCGTATCTGACGTAGGCGTAAAATGTCATTAGCTGGCATTGAGTGGTCCCTGGAGCTTGTGGGCAGGGGTGGCTGCAGACGTTCCAGTGTGTTGACGGCAACCTTGCCGGCTGCGCCTGCAACTGCGTTCATGTGCTGCAATGCGCATCCGAGCGTGCCCAACCGGCGCCTCACAGCGAAAAATTGGTGGCGTTGAGTTAGTTGGAAGTGACTATGTGGCAGGAGGTTGTAAAGGTGGATATAAGTGACGAGATGCTGGACCAGATATTGCTGACGGCCGCTGTGGCAGTCGTCGGGGCGGCCGTCGGTTTGGTCGCGAACTACTTCGATCGCGAGCTAGCCTACCAGCAGGAGGAGGAGCATGAGAGGCGGCGCAAACAAGCCGTTCACTTGCCCACGGAAGCGTGACAGCTGCTGCGGCACCTCAAGGCGCAGCAGCCAACGACAATCCTGCTTGCGGTTTGTCCATGATTGAGCTTCGTCCTTATCCGTCATCACGCGCTGGGTGGGGCAGGCTTCGTTAAAAAATGTTACATTGATCTGAAGGTGTGGGAGGTGACCTTGTGAGCAACCCAGTGTTCAGAGAATCGGATACATGAACCACACCCTCGTGACGTTCCTCGGCAGGGGGCAGAAAAGTGCGGACAACCCATATCGGCAGACGACATACCGTTTCCCCGACGGGTCGGAGAAGAAGACATCGTTCTTCGGGCTTGCCCTGACGGAGTATCTGGACGCCGACTCGGTGATCGTCCTCGGCACTTGCGGCAGCCAGTGGGGCGTGCTGGTGGAGCACCTC
>CAYGBY010000189.1:0-7675 GCA_964348115.1 uncultured Pseudomonadales bacterium | reverse complement strand
CGTACCGATTGCCGCCCCGAGTGATGAGCAGGTCGAGCTCGGCGCCGCCGTGCGTTGCCCAGAAATGGGCCTCGTGGACCTCGAACGCACTGAGGAGCTGCTCGACCGCGAACCCCTCGAAGGAAGCGCCCTCCTTCGAATGACCGGCGACTTCATCGCCCGTTTCCAAAGACAGGAGAGCGCGCAGGAGCCCGGCATCGCGAACGTATATCTTGGGAGACTTGACTTGACGCTTCCTGATGTTGGCGAACCACGGCGGCAGCGCCCGCACCACGAAGGCGCCGACAAGGATGTCCAGATACCTGCGCACAGTGCCTTCGCTCGATCCCAGGGCGCGGGCGAACTCGGCGGCGTTCCACACTTGACCGTGGTAGTGGGCCAGCATCGTCCAGAACCGGCCAAGGGTTTCTGCGGGGACCGTGATCCCAAGTTGCGGAATGTCGCGTTGCAGAAACGTCCGCACAAAGCTCCGCCGTCACAGCGAGGCGGCCCGGTCGCTTGGTGCGAGGTAGGCGCGGGGGAAGCCGTCCCGTCGCCAGAGAGTGCGCCAGTTATCCGGCCCGACTTCGGCGAGATCGAAGCCCGAGAGGTCGACCAGCCCGACCCGGCCGGCGAGGGACTCCGAGACCCCGCGGGCAAGCGCTGGCGAGGCGCTGCCCAGGAGGAGAAACCGCGCCGGGTTGTCGACCCGATCGACGAGTACGCGAAGGGTTTCGAAGAGCGCCGGCTCTCGCTGGATTTCTTCGATGACCACGAGGCCGGACAAGCTGGCCAAAGTCCGCTCGGGCGCCTGCTGCAGTCGTCGCCGGTCCACCGCGCTTTCGAGGTCCAGAAACGTGCTTGCCGTCTCGGCGGCGGCGATCTCCCGGACGAGCGTGGTCTTGCCGCACTGCCGCGGCCCGGTCAGGGCGACCGCCGGATGGACGGAGAACGCCTCTTGGATGCGCCGACGGGCGGTGGGACGATCAACGACCATAGGCCATCGTATTCCTTGAAAATCCGTATTTCAAATGTGGATTTTCAAGGAATGTGCCGGTTCGGGGCGGATTGCGAACATCTCAATCCCGATGGCCCGATGTGCCCTGTTGTGCCGATTGAGCAGCGCCGCGTGTTTTTTGAGCAGCCGACTCTCCTCTTGATTCGGCTACTGGACCGGTTCAAGGTCTGACGCCGTGCGCCTCGGGGCGGCGAAGCCGGGATGCAGGCCCGTTGACGCCGCCGCAAAGCCGCCGCAGGGTGGTGGTCAAGCCAGGTTGCGGCTCGAGGGCCTGCCCAGCAGGCGGTCGGAGATGATGCGCAGCTGGATTTCGCTGGTGCCTTCGAAGATCTTGGTGAGGCGGGCGTCGCGCCAGTGACGCTCCACGGCGTGCAGCTTGGTGTAGCCGGCGCCGCCGAGTATCTGCAGGGCGTCCGAGGTTACGCGCTCCGCCATTTCGCTGGCCAGCCACTTGACCATGGCGGCTTCCTTGTCCGCACGTTGGCCGTTGTCCATCAGGGTGGCTGCGTGGTACATCAGTTGCCGGGCGGCCTCCACCTCGCTGGCCATGCGGGCCAGTTTGAAGCGGGTTTCCTGGAAGTCGGCGATGGGCACGCCGAACTGCACACGTTCCTGGGCGTAGGCTGTGGCGTCCTCCAGGGCGCCCCGGGCCAGCCCGATGGAGCGGGCGGCGGTGTGCGCCCGGGCCACGTTCAGCCAATGCACGGTGTTCCTGAAGCCGTCTCCAGCGCCGCCGGTGATGATGTTTTCCTTGGGGATGCGGCAGCCGTCGAAGGCCAGTTCGAAGGTGTTCCAGCCGAAGTAGCCGATCTTGGGGATGGGGGCGCCGGAACAGCCCTCCGGCAGGCTGCCGCGCGCCTTCTCGATGATGAAGTTGCGCAGGCCCTTGAGGTTTGGATCGTCGGTGCCTGCGGTGCGGGCCAGCAGCTGGATGTAGTCTGCGCCGTCGGCGAAGGTGCACCAGTACTTGTTGCCGGTGATGACCCATTCATCGCCGTCCAGCAAGGCGCGGCAACTGACGGAGGCGAGGTCCGAGCCTACATTGGGTTCCGACAGGGATACGGCGGCCAGGTATTCTCCCTTGGCGGCCTTGGCGGTGAGCGCCCGGCGCTTGTCCTCCGGCCAGCCGCCCACGCTCATCAGGGAGGCGGCGCGGGCGATGATGCTGGCCACGCTCATCCAGCCGCGCGCCAATTCCTCCGCCACCAGGCAGTACTCGAATACGCCTAGGCCCATGCCTCCGTGCTCTTCGCTCATCTGGATGCCGAAGTAGCCGAGTTCGCCCATCTTCCTGCGCAGCGCCATGGGAATCTCGCCCTGCACGGGGTCTAAGGCGTTGGCGGCCGGCAGCACTTCCTGTTGGGTGAACGCACGCGCCGCCTCCTGAATCATGCGGCGCTCGTCTGTTAGGTAGTGCCCAGTCATGACAGCCGCCTACAGGCCGATCAGTTCCGCGCGCTCCAGAACGTTGCGCACGATGCGGATGCTGGCGGCGTCCACCATCACGCCGTCCACGTTGATGGCGCCCAGGCCTTGGGCCAGGGCGTCGTCATATGCCGCCTGCTGGGCGCGGGCGGTGGCGACATCCTCGGCGGAGGGGGTGAAGACTTCGTTCGCCAAGGATAGTTGGCTGGGGTGGATGGCCCACTTTCCGGCCATGCCCAGCACCAGGGCGCGCTGCGCCTCCTTGCGGTAGGCCTCGGCGTTGCGGAAGTTGGCGTAGGGACCGTCCACCGGGTCGATGCCGTTGGCGCGGCAGGCGATGGTCATCTGGTAGCGGGGATAGTGCCATAGGTCTGGCGGATAGCCCCCAGAGGCCCCTACGGACGCGCCTAGCTGCATTTGCTGGCTGGCGGAGTAGTCCCCCATGCCGAACACCAAGCATTCCAGCCGATCGGAGCAGGCGGCGATCTCGTTGACGTTCATCATGCCCTCCACCTCTTCGATGAGGCACTCGATGCCGATGCGCCGCTGGAGTTTCAGTTTCTGCTCCAACTGATCGAGCATGAAGTGCACGAACAGCACGTCGGCTGCGCTCTTGGCCTTGGTGAGCATGAGGGTGTCCAGCCTCCTGCCGGCGCCGGTGACCACTTCGATGATGTCATCGTGACACCATTGCGTCTCCACGTCGTTGATGCGCACGCAGACCGTGCGCGGACGCCACTCCAGGTTGTTGATTGCCTCCACCACCATGCCCCTGGCGGGCAGCTTGGCGCTTGGCGCCACCGCGTCCTCAAGGTCCAGGAAGACGTGATCCACCGCAAGGCCGGCGGCCTTGGCCATCATTTTTTCGGAACTGCCCGGCACGGAGAGCTGGCAGCGGCGCGGGCGTTTGGGTTGCTTGTTCATAGGGCGTTCGCCGAAAAGAATGGGCAACCCTAGCCAGTCTTCGCGTTCCGCGCAACTCCTGCCTTAGTTTCCTGACAAGGAACGGTTCGGTACGCCGGAAAGGCGGACGCCATCAAGGCTTGCGTGCGGAAATAAGGGATTAAGACCTTCTTCGAGAAGGCCCCGGCCACCTTGCGGCGGCCGGGGCGGAGCGGACCTCATTCAGCGTGAAGCCGAATTGCAGCGCCAGCTCAACCAGAGAGATGGAAGCCCACCTTGGCCTTTGCTACTGTGTCCTGTCCAAGACGGCGGCGGGGGTCTTGGTGAAGAGGTCGTCGGCCAAGCCACCGCTGATTACCACGGAGTTGTTGGACGTGGTGGAGCCTTGTTTGAGCATGCTCTGCACCTCCAGTGCGCCATTGGACAGCAGGTCGCAGCGGCCGCGGCCGGCGTCCCAACCGCCTCCCAGCGCCTCGCCGATCTCGTCGCTGTCGTAGACCTCAAGGCCCCCGGCGGCCACCACGCCCAATTCGCCAAATAGCCTTTCGCCAAACTGGTCCCGGCAGTCTGCGAACACGCTGCAGTCCGTGGTGCTGGCGCACGCAACCCTGAGGTGGGTTGCGGCTGCGCCGCCCGCCTTGACCATGCCTTGGGCGTAGGCCTCAACTGCGAATCCTTCATAATTGATTGTGGCGGTGGTCACCTCATTTTCTATCAGGCCGGACTGGTTCAGCGGATTGTCGAACTGCAGCGCCACAGTGGTGTTGATCTCTCCTGGCAACAGGTCGTCAACGCCGCCGGGATGGTATGTGAGATCAACACCAAACATGGCAAGGTTGGCAGCGGCGGCATCTGCTATGGCGATGCCGCCGCTGTAGCTGCCGCCGTCCTCACTCCGCGTCAACTCCGCTTCGCCAAGCATCACCTTGTCGTCGGTTCCGAAGTCGCCGGACGCCGTGACGACCAGCATCCCTTGAAGGCCTGCGTCCCTAAGGCCATCCGCGGTCACCCTGACGGGAGTGTTGTTCTCGCCAAGAATCCGGGCGCCATCACCAGTGTCCCCGACGCGAAGGGTGCCGAGGTGCAGGCTGCCCGTCGGCATCATTCTTTCTTGCCTCCACCAAGCGTCCGTCAGGGGCGCTGAAATACTCGGTGGCGATCCTCGTGGCGGGGCCGGGGTGGCGGAGATCTAAGTCTGGGGGGACCTGGGGCTCCTGACCGTAAGCGCCGGAAGAGAACGCCGTGCCCACCGCAAGCAGCGCCGCAGCGCGTTTCATTTGCTCAAGCATTTGTTTCCCCATCTTTGGTTGAGTTTCGTTCGCCCCGCCGCGGCAAGACGCATAGGCTTCGGCATCTCCACCCCAGCAAGACTTGATGATTAATAGCCACTTTGAATTCCAGTGGGAACATTCCTCAATCGCCTGATAAGGAACTTCTGCTGCGCCGGCGCCGGGTTTTTGCTTCAATAGGACCATGACGGAAGTGGATGCATCCGCGGCTGCGCGTGTTTACTGCTGCGAGGCCAACGCCGGGGAGCCAATGCTGGGCACTGCGGATGTGGTGGATGTGTGGCTGCTGCTGGAGTATCGGGCCGCTTGGCGGGCCAGGGCCTGGACGGACAATGACCTGAGTGCGGCCGTCCGCGACTGGCTGGCGCAGGGCGTGGCGGACATGCAGGCGCAGGGCCTGAAAGTGCGGCCGCAGTTCATCCGCCAGCCGGAGAGCGACCGTTCCGACCTGCGCCTTATGCTGCACCATGGGGGTGTTCTGCGCATCCTCGCCAGTGGCCGCAACGGCTATCGGGACCTGTTGGGCACACCTATCGAGGCCCTGCTGGCGGGCGCTGAAGGCGAGGCGCTGGAGCAGCCGCAGTACTTCGTGTGCACCAATGGCCGGCGCGACCTGTGCTGCGCCCGCTTTGGCCTGCCGGTTTACCATGGCTTGCGGGCGCTGGTGGGGGGGAGGGCTTGGCAGATCACGCATCTAGGCGGCCACCGCTTCGCCCCCAATGTGCTGGTGCTGCCCCAGGGCGTGCTGTACGGCCGTGTGCAGGCGCAGGCGGGGGATGGCGCGGGGGATGGGTTGGCGGGCTTCGTTGCGCAGGTGGAGGCTGGCTTGGTTGCCGTGCCCCATCTGCGTGGCCGGGCCTGCCTGCCCAAGCCGGCCCAGGCGGCGGAGGGGTTCGCCGGTGGCGACGGCCTGGCTTTCTTGGGCATCGATGGCGACGAGCGCCGCGCCTCCGTGACCTTCGCCAAGGACGGCGAGCGGCTGCGGGTCAGGGTCGCCCAGGCCGATGCGCCGCACAAGGTGCTGGCGAGTTGCGGCGATGACGCCCTGAAGGAGGCTTGGCCCTACCGGCTGCTGGGCTAGCAGCCCCCGGCATGGTCAGCGGCGGCCCTTTGGCTGCGCCGCTAGGGAACCTTTGAACAAGTTCCGCAAGCCCGGAGGTTCCCTAGCCCCTGGGGGTGAGCTCGAATATCCACAGGCTGCCCGAAGACACCGCCTGCAGGGGAATGGGTTGGCCCACATATTTGCGGGACAGTTCCGCCAGTACGGGCGTCAGGACCTCGCCTTCCTCAATGCGCACCAATTTGTGGTTGTACAGCTTGCCTTCAATGCGGGTGATGGCCCGTCCGTCCCGCTCCGCCTCCAGCGGCCATTGCTTCCAGATCTTGCCCCAGGTGGAGTCCATGTAGCCGCAGGGAATGAACAGGCGCCCAGCGTGGTGCAGCACCCAGGTGGTGCGGGAGCGTTCGGGATTCAGGGTCTGCAGCTCGATGGTTTCTATGTCCTGCACAAAGGACCAATCCGGCGGCGGCCCTTGGTGGGCCTCCCCGCTGGTGAATGGCCCGCCGGCGATGATGCCGCTGGGACCGTCGCCAAACCGCGCTGCGATGAGCGCCACGGCCACCACAGCCGCCAAGGCCAGGATCAGACTAGCCACTACCTGCAAGACCCTTTTCATTGCTTCAACTCCGCGCTGCCGCCAACATTGGCGCCATAGTACCGCAAAGCGGGCCCAGTGTGCTGTCCCGCAAGTAAGTGGGTTTTAGTCGCTAGGGAACCTCTGAACAAGTCCCGGAAGCCCAGAGGAACCCAAAGGGCGTGATGGCAAGGCGCGGCGACGCCCTGTGGCGGCCCCCCACACAAGGAGGAGCAACGCGGCCGGGGGCCAAAAGATCCATGAATAATCACACTTACTTGCGGGACAGTACGCTAGGGAGACCTTCAATCTCTCCTGCAGCAGGAGCATCCCATGCAGCAGGTGGTTTTCCAGCCTTGCTTTGGTAAGCTGTTGTGCGGGGATGCGGCGCCCGGCGGAGCCAATGCACAGAGTGTTGGCAGGCCCTCTAATTCAGGAGCAAGTCACTATGACCGACACAAGCACATTTGCGCAGATTCGTTACGAGCAGCCCGCTGACGGCGTGGCCCGCATCATGCTGGCCCGGGCGGACATCCGCAACGCCCAGGACAAGCAGATGCTCTACGAAATGGACCGCGCCCTGAACTTGGCGATGCATGACGACGACATCCGGGTGGTCATCATCGGCGCCGACGGGCCGCACTTCTCTTCTGGACATCACTTGAAGGACCGCAGCCGCATCGGCGACTTCGGGGCGCCCATCATGGGCGTGGGCGGCTACCGGCGCCCGGGGCAGGAGGGGCATATGGCCATGGAGCAGGAGGTGTTCATCGGCTTCTGCTGGCGTTGGCGCAACATGCCCAAGCCCACCATCGCGCAGGTGCAGGGCAAGGCCATCGCCGGCGGGTTGATGCTGGTTTGGCCTTTCGACCTCATCGTCGCCGCGCAGGATGCGCAGTTCTCCGATCCGGTGATCGCCTTCGGCGTGAACGGCCACGAGTATTTTGTCCATGCCTGGGAGGTGGGCCACCGCAAGGCCAAGGAGATGCTGTTCACGGGTGACGCCATCAGCGCCGAAGAGGGCAAGGCGCTTGGCATGGTCAACCACGTTGTGCCTAACGCCGAACTTGCGGACTTCACCCTGAACCTGGCCAGGAAGATTGCCAGGCAGCCTCCCTTCGGCCTGAAGCTGGCCAAGCTGGCGGTGAATCAGTCCTTAGACGCCCAAGGCATGTACAACGCCATCCATTCCGCTTTCGGCCTGCACCATCTCGGGCACGCCAACGCCCGCATTCTGCACCAGATGGGGGTGGATCCCAGCGGCGCCGCCAAGATCGAAAAGGAGGCCCGCCAGCAAATGGCCGGCAAGGCCTAGGGAACCTCTGAACAAGTCGCGTTCGCCCAGCGCCCCGCTTTTTGCGGGCGGAGATGACGTTGCGGCCAAGGGAAGGCAACCCGCAGAGGGGCGGGGATTCCACAGCCCGTGC
>CAYGBY010000188.1:0-7687 GCA_964348115.1 uncultured Pseudomonadales bacterium | reverse complement strand
CCCCGTACCGCTCCGGGGGAGGGGGGAGTCAGGCTGAGGCAGGTTGAGAGGCATGAACCAAAATGTTAAGAAAGCGATCACTCAGCAACAAAGTCCGACAGACTGCTAGGGGCTATTTTCGAGTTGCCCCTTATCGGCGCGGCCTGAGCCGGGATTTCGTCATCGCCTGTGCTTGGGAGAAAGCCAACGGCTTGCAGGAGTGATGGGCTGGGGCGCCTACATCTGGAATTCGGGCAGTTTGACCACTAGGCCGTTGATGGCGTCGGTGACTTCTATCTGACAGGATAGCCGGGAGTTCGGCTCCCGCTCTGGATTCAGGTCCAGCATGGCCTCTTCGTTGTCGTCGGGGCGGCCGACCGCGGCCATCCACTCATCCGGCACGATTACGTGGCAGGTGGCGCAGGAGCATTCGCCACCGCAATCCGCGTCTATGCCGGGCACGCCGTTGTTGATGGCTCCCAGCATCACGGAAAGACCTTTCTCCACCTGCACTTGGTGTTCGGCACCGTCGAATTCAATGTATGTGATGGTGGGCATGAAAACTACCTTGGGCTCAACTTGGTTTGCGGAAGGCGCATCATACTGAAGGAGCGCTGGACTGCAAGCCGTCAACCGCCGTTCCAGCAATTCTCGTTATGGCTTTCAGCCCTTCCACAGAAAGGGGGTGCTGGTCGATTTGGCCGGAACTAATCCACAAGTGCGGGGGGTTGCGCGACGAACAGTGAAGTTAGACGCCAAAATGAGAATTGCCGCCGCCGTCCATTGCCTTGAGCATCCGCTTTAGGGCGAAGTGGCGGTAACTGTGTTCGGCCAGCTCCTCGACTTCCTTTCGGTCGGCGAAATCCTCCACGTCCAATTCGATCCAGCCATGGCGCCCCACGTATCGGGGGATGCGGTAGCGGGGATCGTGAATGAGGGCCTGCTGGCGCTCCGCCCCCACCCAAAACTGCACACAGGTGCGTCCGCGGCTGCAGTGGGCCAAGGCGAATGTCTTTTTGCCGGCGCGGAACGCAGGGGCGCCGAATTGGGCGCCCTCTGATGTTTCCGGCAAGGCTAGGCAGAATTCGCGCAGCATCCCCAGCATTTGCTGGGCGCGAGGCCGGGCCATGGGATCGAGCTGTTCGGGCGGCAACGCCTTTTCAGGCGGCGGCACGCAGGGCGTGGCGCCAAGTTGCTGGGCCAGCTTGGGCGGCGCGGTGTTGTCGTAGGCCTCTCGCACCCGCTGTGCGATGGTGCTCCAGCGCAGGTCGCCGTCCACCCGCACGCCCAGCCAACCCCTTGGCCCCACATAGGGCGGCACGAAGTAGTGCTCCGGCTCGTTTTGGGTGTACAGTTCCTGGGCGCCGGGAGGGGCATTGAGCCACAGAGCCACACGCCCATCGCCATGATGGTTGACCTTGTATGTGGCGAAGGTCTTGCCGCCGGCGCGAAAGTCCGAAGCGCCGCGGGACTGCACCTCTTGCGCCTCGGGAAAGGCTAGGCACAGTTCCCGCACCGCTTCGCTGACCGTTCCGCCCACGCCTGCTGAATCTACCTTTGCAGGAGGGCCGGAAACCCAGGCGCGGCGCGGTCCTTGCTTACCCAATCCATGTACGTGCTCCTCCTGTATTGATGCCGCGGGCCAGCCAAGCGATCCCACATCTGGCCAAGCCAAGACGGCGTGTTCCGCAGCTCTTGAAGACAAGCAGCCCGTGCAAACGCCAAGCCCCCATGTTGGGAATTCTCCCCCGACAGTTTGCTTAGATCAAGGGGAAGGAGACCCGCAACAGGACCATCCCAAAGTCAGCCAAGATTCCCAGCCCATCCCACCTAGCGTGCTGTCCCGCGAGTAAGTGGGTTTTAGTAGCTAGGCCATTTTGGCTCCCGGCAAGGCGCGACGACGCCCTGTGGCAGGCCCCACATAAGGAGGAGCAACACGGTCGGGGGCCAAAATGGCCACGAACAATCACACTTGCTTGCGGGAAAGCACACTAGATAGTGTTAAGGAACCTCTGAACAAGTCGCGTTCGCCCAGCGCCCCGCTCTCAGCAGCGGGAGATGGCGTTGCGGCCATGGGAAGGCAACCCGGAGAGCAGAGGGCATTCCACGGTTCGTACGCCGCGGAGCGCCCTTCGGGAGGGCCTAAAGGGTGCGCTGGCTGTGTTGCGGCTGGCCCGCCCACGGCTTCGCCGCGCCTTGCCATTACGCCGTTTGGGCTCCTCTTGGGCTTCCGGGACTTGTTCAGAGGTTCCTTAACAGGCCCTAATCGGATTTTGCCAAGGTGGATTCGGGCTCTTCCTCCCACTTTCGCTGGACGCTTAGGACGTTGGGATGGCCTTGCGACCCGCAAGTGGCATCTTGCGCACCGGCCTCTTCGATGAGCGGTTCGTCGATGACGCTGGCGCCGCGCACCCCGAATTGGATTTGCATAACACAGGGGGTGCAAGTATGTTGCTGATCAAGCACTGGAACAGGTGGTTGACCCGCATATGGCGCCACGTCGCTTGCTGGATCTCCGAATGTTGTCGCTTGTCAGCGCGTTGGCTGCAAATTCGGCGCGATCAGCGCGGCCCTTGGCGCAATATGCGGGTTAAGGCGAGCGCAGGGGCGGCTAGTGTGCTGTCCGACAAGTAACCATAACAATTACATGTGTTCATAAGCAGATAAAATGTTTCTATTTCAATAAGTTACATGAATTTCGAGTGCCAAGGACAAACACAGGAAATAATGGGACAGGACACTAGTGCGGGGCAACCAGCGTTTTGGATTTCATCCTGGGTTTTGGGCGTTGTCGGCCTGGTGGTTGGTTTGGCCGCGGGTTTGGTGAAGGCGGCGGAAATGACGCTTCGCCGCGCCTTGCCATCACGCCCTTTAGGCTGCTCTGGGCTTCCGGGACTTGTTCAGAGGTTCCCTAGGAGCTGCTGATGGGGCCGTTGGCGGGGATCAAGGTGGCGGACTTCACCACTATGGTGTCCGGGCCGGTGGCGGCGGCGATGCTGGCGGATCAGGGTGCTGAGGTCATCAAGGTGGAATCTCCCGCCGGTGACGAGATGCGGCGCATCGGCCCCAAGCGCAACGGGCTGCCGCCCGGGTTTTTCGCCTGCAACCGGGGCAAACGCTCCCTCTGCCTGGACCTCAAGCGGCCCGAGGGCGTCGCCGCGGCGAAGAGGCTCATCGAGGCGGCGGACGTGCTGCTGCAGAATTTCCGGCCCGGCGCCATGCAGCGTTTGGGGCTGGGCGCGGCGGCGATGCGGGCGCTGAATCCGAAGCTCATCTACGTATCCATCAGCGGCTTCGGCGAGCGCGGCCCCTACGCCCATCAGCGGGTCTATGATCCGGTCATCCAGGCGCTGTCCGGCGCGACGGACATTCAGGCGGACCGGGATACCGGTCGCCCGCGCATGTTCCGCATCATCATCGCTGACAAGGTGACCTCCCTGACGGCCGCCCAGGCGGTGTCGGCGGCGCTGTTCGCCCGGGAAAGAAGCGGCGCCGGCCAGCATATTCGCCTGTCCATGCTGGACACCATGGTCTCCTTCTTTTGGCCGGAGGGCATGGGAGGATTGGTGTTCGTCGGCAACGAAGTAAATCCTTCGTCCCAATCGGGCACCATGGATCTGATCTACGAGACCAAGGACGGCTACATCACCGCCGGGGCCATATCGGACAAGGAGTGGCGGGGCCTTTGCACCGCCATCGGCAAGGAGGAGTGGATCGACGACCCGCGCTTCGCCACCACTGGCAGTCGCTTCCGCAACGCCGACGAGCGCAAGCGGTTGACGGCCGAGCAGTTGCGTACCTGGGAGCGGGATGAAATCCTGGCCCGCCTCGATGCCCAAGGCGTGCCATCCGCCCCCTTGCTGACCCGCATGGGTCTGCTGGACCATGAGCAGATCACCGTCAACGAAACCATCGGCATCTATGAATTTGAAGCCCATGGCCAAGTTCGCCTCGCCCGGCCAGCAGCCCGCTTTGAGGATACGCCTGCCGAGGTCTTCGCTCCTGCACCCTTGTTGGGAGAGCATTCGCGGGCCATACTTGCTGACTTGGGCTATAGCGAAGCCCAGGTGCGCAGCCTGGTTGACCAGGGCGTGGTGGTGGCGCACGAGGGGGGAGATGCCTTGGCGGGCTAAGGGTCCGCACGGTGAAGAAGCAACTCCCGCCAACGCCCCGAAGCCGTGTTTCGCGGCCGATTTCACGGGGGTTCGGTCGATTCGGGCGGCAATTATGGCGATTTCATGGACAGATGGAGTTTGACGGGAGTTGCTGGCGGGGTAGAGAACTGCTTTGGTAGTTCCCCCCACTTTTAGGGCAAAATCGCACGAGAACCGAGATGAAAGATCCACGTGCGCAGTCTTTTCCCGCCAGTTTTGGCAGTCTTTTGGGATCATCCACCACTAGCGCTAGGCGGCGGAATTCTACGGCGCAGGCGCCCAGCTATTGGCTGCGCCGGTGGTCAACGGCCATTGCTTGAAAGGTTCAAGGCGCTCTTGGATGAACTGGAATAACAAGGAAACAATTTGACAACGCAAGCACGGGACGCCGCCATTGTCGGCATCCATGAGTATCCATTGCGCGATTTGGAAGGGCGTCTTAGTCCCTTGCAGATCAAGGCCGAATGCGCCGCCAAGGCCCTAGCGGATGCCGGGCTGAACTGGCGTGATGTGGATGCGCTCTATGATGTTGGGGAGGGCGGCGGCATGGCCGGCCTGAACATGGCGGAGTACTTCGGCCTGCGGCCTAGGGTCATCGACACCACCAGCGTGGGCGGTTCTTCCTACGAGTTCCACGCGGCCCACGCCAAGCGGGACATCGTCGCCGGCAAGGCCCGCGTCGCCCTTTTGACCTATGGCGCCACGGCGCACAGCAATGCCCAGGCCATCGGCGTCGGCGGGCGCATGGGCGGCGGACATCCGGCGGACAACATGGACCAGTTCGCCGGCATGACGCTGGTGGCCAACTACGCCATGGTGGCGCAGCGGCATATGCACCAATACGGCACCACCAGTGAACAGCTTGCGGAGATTCCCGTCGCCACCCGCCGCCACGCCATGCGCAACCCCGAGGCCGTGCAGGCTATGCGGGACTTGGAGTTTCTGGACATTCGGGAAACCACCATCGCGGATGTGGTGGGGTCGCGCGTGATTGCGGACCCGCTGCGCCTGTTGGAGTGCTGCATGATCTCCGACGGCGGCGGCGCCGTGGTCATCGCCGCCCCTGATGTGGCCAAGGACTGCGCCAAGCCGCCGGTGTGGCTGTTGGGCAGCGGCGAGGCGACGGGCTATCCGCGCATCGGCGGCGACATCACCACCAGCGCCGCCGCACAATCCGGCCCGGAAGCCTTTGGCCAGGCTGGCGTCGCCCCGGCGGAGATCGACATCGCCATGATTTACGACTCCTTCAGCATCACCGTGCTCACCTGCCTGGAGGATCTGGGCTTCTGCGCCAAGGGCGAGGGCGGCGCCTGGGTCAGCGGTGGCAGGCTGCGCTTCGACCGGCCGGGCGACGGTCCCGCGCTGAACACCGACGGCGGCGGGCTGTCCTCCAACCATCCAGGAATGCGCGGCATCTTTCTGCTCATCGAAGCCGCCCGCCAACTGCGCGGGGAATCCTGCTCCCAGGTGGCGAACGCGCGGCTGGCGGTCGCCCACGGCAATGGCGGCATGTTGGGCAGCCGCCACTGCGCGGGCACCATTATTCTGGGGAGGGACTGATCATGGCCAAGACATCCCGACCGCTGCCGAACCTCAATGACTTGGACACCGGCCCCTTCTGGCGGGCCACCAAGGATAAGCGGCTGACCTACCAGCAATGCAGCGACTGCGGCGCCTTGGTGTTCCACCCGCGCCGGCACTGCACCGGCTGTCTAGGTGGGGCGCTGCAATGGAAAACCTCCGCAGGGCTGGGCAGGGTGTACACCTACAGCATCGTGCGGCAAAGCTACCACCCCTTCTTCCGGCAGCAGGTGCCCTATGCGGTGGCCTGGGTCGACCTGGACGAAGGTCCGCGCCTGGTTTCCAACTTGGTGGGCGTGGCGGATCCGGGGCGGGACATCCAGATAGGGATGCGCGTCAAGGTGCGCTGGGAGGCGCACGAAGCGCTGTGCCTGCCGCTTTTCGAACCGGCCTGAAGGGCCGCCATTGCAAAGCGCCTGCAACCCGGTTGGAACGCCAACTCGTGGCGATGAGCCGTCAGCCGAAAATTGGGAATGATCTGGCAGCAACTCCCGCCAAGCTCTATGCGTCCATGAAATCGCCACAATAGAGCGCCCAATCGACCGAATCCCCTTGAAATCGAGCTGCGAAATTCGGCATCGGGGCGTTAGCGGGAGTTGCTGATGATCTGGTCACATATTTGCCGATCGGCCTATGATCAAAGGGTGTCCCAATTCACGATCAGGCAGGCGCGGGCGTTCATCCCGCGCTTGTGCCACAAGTCCATAGGGGTGCTGGGCGCGGTTTCCGCGGCGACCGTCTGTCTTCCAGGCTGAGCAGGTTACGGCATTGCGGGGGCGGCTGCATCCGAAGCTGGGCATTGGGATGGACAGGGCCATCGGCATGAAAAGCCCGGACGGCGCCATCTGTACGCTCTCCTTGTCGTTCAACAATGAGGGCCCGTTCGGAGCCTTTTTTCGTTATATCTGCGACAACGGCGCCTATGTCGCCAACTACGACGATCTCTTCACGGGCGAAGGTGAGCAGATCGACCTGAGCGATTTAGCCGTGAGTACGGATGGTATAGAATTGGCCGACCGCGAAGTTGCGGGACGGCGCAATCTGCGGGGCGGCGGATTGCGGGCTGACGAACGTAGGGTAGTTTGGGGGTGCGGTGATGGCGAATTCCTGGCGTAGGTGGTCGTTCCCGCTGTGGCTTTGGGGTGGTCTGGCGGCCGTCTGGCTGGCTTTCTGTTTTTGGTACACGAATACCGAGGGGGCGCTGTCGGAGGAGGAGATTGCCGCCTTCACGGCGCTGATGGCGCAGGAAGGTGGCCCGGATGAGCGGCAGCAAAGGCTGCGCCGTTTCATGGAGCAGGACCAGGGGGATCAGTTCCTGATGGTCAATCTGTTGCATTTGGCCACGCCGGCGCCGGGGGCGCCGTCTTCACAGGAGCTGCTGGACCGCTACATGGACCACATGTATCCGGAGCTGTTCAAGCGCGCCAGCCATCCGGTGTTTGCGGGTCCGGTGGTGTTCCTGGCCATGGACTTGGCTGGCATCGAAGGCGCGGAGACCTGGGGCAGCGTCGGCATCGTGCGCTACCGCAGCCGCCGCGACCTCCTGGAGATCGGGCTCAACCCCATCTTTGCGGATAAGCACGGCTTCAAGCTGGCTGCGTTGCAGAAGACCATCGCCGTGCCGGTGGAGCCGTCCCTGTATCTGTCGGACCTGCGGCTGCTTCTGCTGCTGGCGCTCATCCTGCTGGGCAACGGTCTCGCCGCTCTACACCGCCGCCTCGCCGCCACCAGACCTTAGGGAACCTCTGAACAAGTCCCGGAAGCCCAGAGGAGCCTATTAGGCCCTCCCGAAGGGCACCCCGCGGCGTACGGACTGTGGAATCCCCACGCTGCGGGTTGCCTTCCCATGGCCGCAACACCACCTCCATCCGCACCTCCATCCGCAAACTGCGGGGCGTTGGGCGAACACGACTGGTTTAGAGGTTCCCTAGGGAACCTCTGATTAAGTCTCCATTTCTGCAATAATACGGATG
>CAYGBY010000187.1:0-7729 GCA_964348115.1 uncultured Pseudomonadales bacterium | reverse complement strand
ACGAGGGCATCATCTCCAACGAGGCCGCGCCCTTCGGCGGCATGAAGGAATCCGGGATTGGCCGCGAAGGGTCCAAGTACGGCATGGATGAGTACCTGGAGATCAAGTACCTGTGCATGGGGGGAATCGCACCCGCGCCACTACCCTGATCCGGCGGCCCAAACCTTTGCAGCATCCATCCGGGCTTTGCTAGCCTTGCGGTTTTGCGTTCAACCATCATGCCGAAGCTGTCGCTGGTCATCGCCAACAAGAACTACTCATCCTGGTCACTGCGTCCTTGGGTGGCCATGACCCAACTGGGCATTCCCTTCACGGAGCGCCTGCTGAAGTTCGACTCCGAGGACTGGCGGCGCAACATAGACATGCTGTCTCCCACCCGTCTGGTGCCGGTGCTTTGGGAGGGTGCTCCCGGCCAGGGCTTCGCCACCTTCGACAGCTTGGCCATTCTGGAGCGGCTGCACGAACTGCACCCAAATGCCGGCATCTGGCCGGAAGACGCCAAGGCCCGCGCCCGGGCGCGTTCCCTGGTGGCTGACTTCCACGGGGGCTATACGGCCCTGCGCAGCGCCATGCCCATGAACATCCGCAGCCGCCACCCAGGCAAGGGCATGAACGACGAGGTGGCCCAAGACATCGCCCGCCTGGACGCCCATTGGGCCAGCGCTCGCAGCCAATTCGGCGCCCGGCATCCCTGCGGCGCCCCCTACCTGTTCGGCCCATTCTGCGCCGCAGACGCCTTTTTCACCCCGGTCGCCTCCCGCCTGCAAACCTATGCCGCACCCTTGCAGGGCGCAGCAGCCGCCTACCAGCAGGCCCTGCTGCGCGCAAGCGCCATGCAAGCCTGGACCCAAGCCGCCCTGCAGGAGACCGAATTCGTGCCGATGGACGAACCCTACGCCTAAGGCCGGGAAGCTAGCGCAAAGACGGCGGCGCAGCTAGTGTGCTGTCCCGCAAGTAAGTGTGACTATTCGTGGCCCTTTTGGCCCCCGGCCGCGTTGCTCCTACTTGTGTGGGGCCCGCCACAGGGCGTCGTCGCGCCTTGCCGGGAGCCAAAACGGCCTAGCGACTAAAACCCACTTACTTGCGGGATAGCACACTAGCCGGCGTTTGGCCGAAGAAGAACAGCTATCCAACAGTGGCCTATTGCGGCCGACTATGGCTTGGGGCGCTCAGGTCAGGCTGCGGTAGGCCGCCTGCAGCAGCTTGAAGCCGCGCAGGTCGCCCATCAGGTTGCCCTCCATGCGGTTCATCACGTAGGAAACGCACATCCGGGCGTCCTGGTCCACCACCGCGGTGGAGCCGCCCCAGCCGCCCCAATAGGCGATGTGTTCGTTGGGCCCCATGGGAAGCAGCTCCGTGGTCAGGCCATAGCCCATGCCGAATTTGATGGGCACACCCAGCACCAAGTCCTTGCCGAAGGTCTGCACATCGAAAATGGCGCGGCAGCCAGCCTCCGACATCAGGCGCTTGCCGTTGGCCTGGCCGAGGTTGGCGGCCAGGGTTTGCACCGCCACCACAGAGCGGGCATTGCCATGGCCATTGGCGGCGGGTATTTCCGCCGCCCGCCAGGCGCGGGTGGCGGAGGCGCGGGCGGCAATGGATGGGTTGGCGAAGGTGCGGGCGGCGATGGAGTCCTTCGGCGCCTCGCTGGCCGGCGACTCCGTGGGCGGAACAAGTTCGCCGATGCGGTGGTCATGCTCCGCGTCCGTGCCGATGTGGAAGTCCGCGCCCAAGGGGGCGGCCAGCTCCTGGCGAAAGAACTGGCCAAGCGTCTGGCCCGTGACGCGCCGCACCAGTTCGCCGATGAGATGCCCCTGGGTGAGGGCATGGTAGCCGCTGCGAGTGCCCGGTTCCCACCAAGGGGCTTGGCGGGCCAAGGCTGCGGTCATCTTCTCCCAATCGTATACGTCCTGCGTGGACATGGGTTCGTCCATGCCGGAAAGACCAGCGGAGTGGCTCAAGAAGTGGCGCACCTCCACTTTGTCCTTGCCGTTTTGGGCGAATTCGGGCCAATAAGCCTTCACAGGCGCGTAAAGATCCAGTTCACCCCGGTCCGCCAGCAGCAAGGCCGTAAGCGCGGCCATGGTCTTGGTGGTGGAATAGACGTTGACGATGGTGTCCTGCCGCCAAGGCCGGGTGGCGGCCTTGTCACGATGGCCAGCCCAGAGATCCACCACCAACTCTCCCGCCACGGAGACCGCCACGGACGCGCCCACGTCACCCCGTTGCGCAAAATTTTCCGCAAATGCCTCCTTGACGGGGGCGAATTCCGCCTTGCAGGCACCTTGAATCTCCAATGTGGGCCTCCGTGGCCAATGAAAGAGTGAAAGAGGTGCAACATACGGAATTGCGGCCCCCGTTGGAAGACCTGCACGGCGCCCAACGGGAATGGCCGCACTGCAGGAACAGGCCGCGCTCCTCCGCGCTATCGAAAAACACCGCTAAAACTAAACCACATAGCAAGAAATTTACGTCTGGAAGAACATAATTCGCCACGTGGAACGCAAACGCGACGGCAGCGGCATGAGCAACCTAATGCAAAGCGTCAGCTTGGCGAACTGGGTGACGGGGCCCTGTCCGTGGCGGCCGGTGCTGCGATCCGAAGCCCTGTCTGGGTCGGGTGGCGTTTTGCGCAGTTTCCACCAAGGACGTCGGGGAGGTGCAGCTCTCCCGGATGCTTTGTCTGGGTCAGGCGGCGTTTTGCGCGGTTTCCGCCGGCGTCTCGAAGTTAAAGAAACGGGCGGCGTTCAGCCCCAGAATCTGCGCCCGCTCCACATCCGTCAGAAAGCCCATGGTGCGCTCGATGGCGGCGGCGGAGTGGGGCCAAGTGCCTTCGTGGTGGGGATAGTCGTTGGCCCACATGAAGTTGCCGGCCAAGCCGTGGGCTTGGGCGTCCCGCAGGCCGGGCTCATCTTCCTGGAAGCTGGCCATGCCTTGGGCGCGGAAGTAATCCGACGGCAGGCCGGAGAGCTTCGGCTGCACCCACATGTGATGCTTCCTGTAGGCTTCGTCCATGGCGGCCAAGGCCCAAGCCACCCAGCCAATGCCCGCCTCGATGGTGGCGAAGCGCAACCCCGGAAAGCGCTCCAGAACGCCGGAAGCGCATAGGTTCGCCAACGGCTCGATGGTGGGCGCCAGGGAGTGCGAGACATAGTTGATGACGGCGCCGCCGTTGCCCTTGGCGGCGCGCGGATCCCGCCCGGTGGAGACATGGAAGGTCATGGGCAGGCGCACGTCCTGAATGGCCGCCCACAGCGGGTCGAACATGGGCAGGTTGTAGTTCGGTTGACGGGCGTCATGAGGGCCAAAGATGGGCTTGCTGGGCAGGGTCAGGCCGCGAAAACCCAACTTGGCGGCCCGCTGCACCTCCGCGATGCTGCCCTCGATATCGCCGGTGGCCAAGCAGGCCATGGGCGACATGCGGTCGTTATAGGGGCCGAAGGTATCCCAAGCCCAGTCGTTCCAACAGCGGCAGCAGGCCATGGCGAACACCGGATCCGGCGTGGCCCACATCGCCAAGCCTTTGTTGGGAAAGATGATCTCCGCATCTACGCCGTCCGCCGCCATATCCTTCAGGCGCCCCTGCGGCGTGGCGCCGGAGGCGTTGCGCAGGCCATCCTCCCCTTCCAAAGGCCGCTTGAAGCGGATGCGCGAAGGCCGGTAGCCCTCGGTGATCTGCCAGCGCTCGCCTTTGTCGTCCACCTCCACCCGGGGCAGCCGGTGCTTGAACTTCGCCTCTATGCGGCTGGCCAGGAAGTCGTTCGGCTCGTTGGCGTGGCAGTCCGCCGACACCATGAAGTACTTGTTGGCGGCGTTCGGGCGGGCGGAGCGGGTCCAGCCCTCGGCGCCCGGCGTCTCCTTGCGCCAAGCGTTGGCGGCGTCGCGCATTGGTTCATCGTTCATTGGTTCACCCCCTGATCTAACCCGCATAATGCTAATTCGCCAAACGGCCCATCGCTTTAGTTTACCCGCCACTGCAGCAGCGTAAAGGGCGGCTGCGCGTCGGGATGGCGTTCGAACGCGCCGGTCACCTCGGCGCCGATGCGCACCTCCTGCAGCGGGTCTCCCAGCAGGTTGCCCACTAGGCGCACCCCGTCGGCTTGGGGCAGCTCCACCAACACCACGAGATAGGGCCCCTGTTCCCGGAGCGCCGGATGCACAGGATGCCAAACGCGCTGGTAGCTGTAGAGGCGCCCAACGGGCTCGGTCTGCTCAAAGCCCAGATCGAAACTCAGGCAGCGATGGCAGATCCACTCGGGTCCCCATTGCCAGGCGCCGCAGCTTCGACAGCGCTGCAACAGCAGCCGCTCCTGCGCCAAGCCTTCCCAATAGGGTGCGTCCAGCCCATCGAGCGCCGGCGCCGGCTGCGCGAGCCCTAGACGCAAATAGGGCGTGTTCACAGCGTCGCCGCACCGCCGAAGATGCAGCAACTGGCCGGGCTGACCATCGGGCCGGAGATGACCATGGACACCTCCGCGTTCCGCACCTGGCTGGTGGAATGGCCCCAAAGTTGGCGCACCGCCTCCACATTCAGGCCTAGGCCGTGCATGTAGCATTCAGCCAAGTTGCCGCCGCTGGTGTTGAGGGGCAGCTCGCCATCCGGGGCCAAAAAACGCTCCTTGGTGAAGAACCCGTTGCATTGGTCAGGGCCGCAGAAGCCATGCTCCACCAACGCCATCAGCACCCCGCCGGTGAAGTTCTCGTAGCTTTGCAGCACGTCAACATCGCCTGGCCCCACCCCCGCCATGGCGTATAGGCGCGGCGCCAGGGTCTTGAAGCCGGAAGTGGCGTAGTCCGGGGCATTGTGCACGGGTGCTGCGGCGCGGTGCTGGGAACCGGCGGCGGCGCCAAGCAGATAGGCCGGCGGGTGCGGAAAGTCCTTGGCCCGCTCGCCGGCCACCAGCAGCATGGCCGCGGCGCCGTCGTTCTCCAGGCAGCAGTCATACAGGTGGAAGGGCTCCACAATCCAACGGGAACTGTCGTAGGTCCGCTCGTCGAGGGGGCGGCCGTACATCACCGCGCGGGGGTTCTGTTGGGCATGGTGATAGGAGGCCAGGGCGATGGCCCGCAGGGCTTCCTGGCGCACCCCATGCTGGTGCATGAAACGCCGCACCTTCATGGCGAACATCTGCGCTGGCGACATCAGCCCGTAGGGGACGGTGTGGGCCGCTTCGCCGCGCGCCACCTTACGCTGCGGCCCCTGCCCAAACCGCCCGAATTGCCCCTGGGCCAAGGCCCGGAACACCACCACGCAATCCGCAATGCCCACGGCGATGGCCGCGGCTGCGTTGGCTAGGGCGGCCGATCCGCCGCCCCCGCCACCGCCCCATTGCATGTTGGCGAAGCGCAGCTCCCGGCAGCCAAGGGCGGCGGCCAGACGGGACGGGTCGCTGCGATCATTGCTGTAGGAAGCGAAGCCGTCGATATCCTCAGGAGAGACCTCAGCGCTCTCGCAGGCATTGAGGATGGCCTCCAGCGCCAGCCTGAACTCCGGGTGCGGCGCTTGGCCGCGCTTGAAATATTCCGTTTCGCCCACGCCCACCACCGCCGCCTTGCCGCGCAGCGTACCTTCAGCCCGCGGCGGAAGTCCCCCTGCGTTGGAACGCCGCTGCAAGCCGCCGCCTTGGACAGGGCCATCTCCTTGTTGGGGTCGCGGAAGTCGCCCTGTATCGAAAGGCCGCTGCAAGCCGCCAGCCGCAGCCTGAGGTTGCCTGGTTGCAGCCATCCCTCAGCCCCAGTTCGGCATCACCTTGCGGGCGAAGAGGTCCAGGGAATCCTCGATCTGCGCCGGGCTGTGGATGCCGGCGGGAATCAGCAAAAAGACATCCTCGATGGGCACGGCCGCGGACACCCTTTCGATCTCCCGGTTCAGGGTATCTGGCGAACCCACCAGCAGTTCCGGCATCTGCTGGCCAAAGGGCACGGACCAAGTGTTCCAGAACCATTCCATGTCTTCGAACAGAGCCTGCGCCTTGGCGTCCGTTTCCGCACACACCATGATGCCGCCCCAACAGGCCTCATCACCAGGACGGGTCTGGTGGCCGTGGGCGCGCGCCTCCTCGTTCCACGCCTGCCAGAGCACTTGCAGGAATTCCGCATTGCCCGACAGCACGATGGGACGGCCCTTGTAGCGGGCCCAGAATTTGGCCGTGCGCAGGCTGGCGGAGAAGCCGCCATAAAGGGGAATCTCCTCCTGCAGGGGCCTAGGGGCAATGCCCACTTCGCGAACGCGCATGTCCGCATCCACCCCTTGACCAAAATTGGCGTACACCTGGTGGTCATGGGGGTTGGTGAACCCCGGCGGCGGAAAACGCCAGAACTTGCCTTGGTGGCTGAACGTCTCGCTGGCCAACGCCTTGACCACCACCTCCACGAACTCCGTGAAGTATTCCCGGTTCAAGTCATCGTCCGCGGTGCCCTTGGTCCAAGGGCCCACCGCCCTAAGCTCCGGGCGCACCTTGAAATTCTCCACCCAGCGGGCCTGGTAGCCGCGCACCAAGCCCACGCCAAAGCGGCCGCCGAGCATGTGGTCCAAGGTAGCGATCTTCTCCGCCGTGGCCAAGGGGTTGTTGGCGGTGGAGACAAAGCCGCAGGTGACGATGCGCATGCTGCTGGTGTGGCGGCCCAGCCAGCTAGCCATCAGGCAAGGGTCGTTGGAGGCTTCGAAGCCCTCGATCTGCAGGTGGTGCTCCGGGTGCCCAAAGCCAAAGTAGCCGCGCTGCTCGGCGAAGCGGGCGTAGCGGCCGAGTTCCTGGAGCATGCGCTGGTACAGCCCGCGGTTGCGCCCGGCCATGCCCGCTTCGAGTTCCTGCCGCCGACCGACGGTGCAATAAACGAAGAGGTTGAATCTCATGATCGCGGCCTCAGCTCGGTTGGCACCCTAGAGCCTGCCGCCACCGGGCTGCATCCAGCACCAGTCCCCGAGTCTGCGCCGCAGCGAATTTCCTCGGGAATTTTCCCAATTCGGGAGCAAAAAACACGAAAACTGGGATGATCCATCCACATCGGTCCTGGTCCAACGCCTTTGGCAAAGGGCCACATGGCCGCGAATTGCTGAACATACTCGTTTGGGATGCGGGACTGCAACTACTCCAACAACGCCTTGAGCAACGCATCCGGCGTGTCCGAGTAGAACTGGACATTGATCCGCGTGGCCATGTCATCGGAGAGTTGGAACAACTGCTTGCGTGCGGAAAGCCGCCGGTGCGCAGCCGGCTCCAGCACTCCGACAGGAAATCGCCCACCAAACCAAAGTGAACCGGGTCGCGTTATGCAGTGAAGACGCCAGCGCTTCGAGAACCGTACCCTTCTCCTTGGGTTCCTCGGCTCGCATGTCCCTACTAGCCCGCAATCGCCGCATGGATGGTCAGCAGCAGCTCGGAGTCGTCCCTAAGCTGATACTTCGGCAAGTTGACGGAAAGTGCCTTGCTGCTTGACAGGATGATCGGCAAACCTTCGCCGCGCTTGTCCATGATGCGCCTTCTATGGCGCCGGAACTCGTCTCCCTCGACTGGGCAGCGGGCCAACAGGCTGGTGATGGCTTCGTTGCGCGAGGCTTGCCGGTGGGTCAGGCTCTCCAGGGTCATGGTGTTCGGCAAGCTTGATTTGGGTTCTCCGCCGATGCCGTCCAGGGGCTATTTCAGCTTCGCATTCGTCAGGCACCCGTTCAGCCGTGCGCTCTAGTTCCATCGGGAATTGCACGCCGCCCCCCACGATCTACGCCATAGAA
>CAYGBY010000186.1:0-7785 GCA_964348115.1 uncultured Pseudomonadales bacterium | reverse complement strand
CCCCGCTGCTGGGAGCGGGGCGCTGGGCGAACGCGACTTGTTCAGAGGTTCCCTAGTGTGCTGTCCCGGAAACCCAAAGGAGTCTAGGGCCTGTTAACACTATCTGGGCTGGCCCTGCCGGGAGCCGTTTTTTCTCCGGGCAAGGCGGAGCGGGCGCGGTGTGGCCAGCGTCACATGAGCGGGCGACAACGCGGTCCGGGGGAAAACGGACCCGGCCCTTAGGGTTGCGCCCCAAGGCCGCGCCGCCCGGCGTTGCCCGTCGCTCGTTTGACGCCGGCCAAACCGCGCTCCTCGCGCCTTGATTGGCGCGGCTTGGGACGCAACACTGCCAGCGCACCCTTTAGGCCCTCCCGAAAGGCACCCCGCGGCGGGCGGACTGCGGAATCTCCGCCGCGCTACGGATTGCCTTCCCATGGGTGCAGCGCCAGTTCCGCCCGCAAACAGCGGGGCGCTCGGCGAACGCGACTTGTTCACAGGTTCCCTAGCGTTATCGCAATCAGTGTTCAGGCCATAACCCACCAGCCCGCCGCCCCCTCTAGTCTGTCGTCGGCCAGCGGGGAACGACGACGCCCTGCGGCCCATCAGCGCATCGGCACCCATCGGCCCACCGGTGTTGGGCGGGACCAAGCAGCGCCAAGCAGTTGGCCAGCCAGCACCGCCGTTGGCGGGACGGAACCTGAGCGAGGCCGTGCTGGTGCTGGAGCGCATGGGCGTTGGCCAGCCGGCACCGCCGTTGGCGGGACGGAACCCCATCGGGCCACGGCCGGCAACGCTTCAACGCAGCAGTTCCTGCGCGATGATCATCTTGCGCACCTCCGTGGTGCCGGCGCCGATCTCCAGCATCTTGGTGGCCCGGAACAGGCGGTTGATTTCAGACTCCCACATGTAGCCCATGCCGCCGTGAATCTGCAGGGCGTTGTCCAGCACCCGGTTGCAGGCCTCCGCGCAGTAGAGAATGGAGGCGGCGGTGCGCGCGTGTATCTCGCCGCGGCCGGCTTCGGCCTGATCCGCCTGATTCGCCTCCGCCAGCACCTGCCAGCAGAACGTGCGCATGGTCTGCACCCAGACATACATGTCCGCCAAGCGGGACTGCACCATCTGGAAACTGCCTATGGGCGCGCCGAACTGCTCGCGCACCCCGGCGTGCTGCACGGCCAACTGCAGCGCCCGCTCCGCCACCCCCAGGCTGATGGGCGCGATGGTGGCGCGCTCGAAGTCCAGCCCACGCATCACCACCTTGTGGCCCTGGTGCTCCTCGCCGACGATGTTGGCCCGGGGCACCAGCAGATCCTCAAACACCAGTTCGCCGGTTTGGCTGCCGCGAAAACCCATCTTGACCAGCTTCTGCGCCACCTTGAAGCCGGGCGAAGCGGTCTCCACAACAAAGGCGGTGATGCCCTTGGAGCCTTGCCCCGGCTGGGTTTTGGCGTACAGCAGGCACAGATCCGCCACCGGGCCGTTGGTGATGAACATCTTGGCGCCGTTGATGACGTAGTTGTCCCCGTCGCGCACGGCGCGGGTGCGCATGGCGCCCAAGGCGTCGGAGCCGGCACCCGGCTCGGTTAACCCCAAACAGCCTATCCACTCCCCGGAGCAAAGCTTGGGCAGGTATTTCTCGCGGATGGCCTCGCTGCCGTTGTTGTGCAGGTTGGCGGCGCATAGGTTGTCATGGGCAATCCACGATAGCGCGAAGGCGTGGTTCCAACGGCCGAACGCCTGGCAGATGAGCCCGGCATCGAGCAGCCCCAAGCCGGCGCCGCCGTAGCGTTCCGGTATGGTGACGCCCAAAAAACCCAGCTTGCCCAGCTCCGGGAAGATATCCGCCGGCCAGGATTCATCTAGATCCATCTTCTCCGCCGCGGGCAGCAGCCGCTCCCGGCCGTAGCGGTCCGCGTGGTCCAGCAGGCCTTGCTGGTCCTCCGTAAGCGCAAATTGCATCGTCATGTCACTACCCCGCCGTCCTGCAAAGAACTATGGCCATCCCGCGCCCTAATGTCCGGTCCGATTACTTCCTGTGTTTGTCCGTGGCCCTTTTGGCCCCCGAAGGGCGCCCGCGGCGGGCAGACTGTGGAATACCCCCAGCGGTGCGGGTCGTGTTCGCATGGCCGCAACGCCATCTCCGCCCACCAATAGCGGGGCGCTGCTGGGCGAACGCAACTTGTTCAGCGGTTCCCCAGCAACCGCCGGCGAGTGCCGCCAGCATTCAACCGCCGATGCATTCCGCCCGCCTGCATTGCGCGGCACCCGGTGCGGCCTGCCGTAGGGGGCCGCCGAAAACATCAGGATCCTTGGCCCAACATGCCAACTAAAGTCTCAACACGCCGTAGCGCGGCTGGCCAAAGGGAGCGTTCAGCGAGGCCTCCAACGCCACTCCCAAGGCGTTGCGGGTGTCCAGCGGGTCCAGGATGCCGTCATCCCAGAGTTCGGAACTGGCGTAGTAGGCGCTGGTGGTGTGCTCGTAGTTGGCCAGCACGTCGGCGCGGATCTGCGCCAGTTCCTGCTCTTCCGGCGTACGGCCCTCGCGCTTCAACTGCGCCAGCTTGATGGTGACCAGGGTGTTGGCCGCCTGCTCCTGGCCCATCACCGATATCTGGCTATGCGGCCAGCTAAACAGCAGCCGGGCGTCGAAGGCGCGCCCGCACATGCCGTAATTGCCGGCGCCGAAGGAGCCGTTGGTCATCACCGTGAACTTGGGCACCTCGGAGCAGGCCTGCACCATGATCATCTTGGCGCCGTCCTTGGTGATGCCGCGCCGCTCGTACTCCCGGCCCACCATGTAGCCGGTGATGTTCTGGAAGAAGATCAGCGGCACTTGGTTCTGGTTGCACAGCTCCATGAAGTGGGCGCCCTTGAGGGAACTGTCGTTGAACAGCACCCCGTTGTTGCCCAGAACGCCCACCTTGTAGCCCCATAGATTGGCGAAGCCGCACACCAGGGTGTCGCCATAGTCGGGCTGGTACTCCGCCAAACGGCTGCCGTCAACGATGCGGGCGATGACCTCGCGCATGTCGAACTGCTTCTTTACATCATCCGGCAGGATGCCGTAAAGCTCCTCCGGGTCGTACCAGGGGTTCTCCGGGGCCTCGCGCTGCAGGGGATGCTTGGCTGGGCGATGCCACTGCATGACGATTTCCCGGCCCAGGGTGATGGCTTCGCGCTCACTGGCGGCGTAGTAGTCGCAGGTGCCGGAGACGCTGGTGTGCATGCGGGCGCCGCCGAGTTCATCCACGGTCACCTCCTCCCCAGTGGCCGCCTTCACCAAGGGCGGGCCGCCAAGAAAGACGGCCCCAGCTCCTTCCACGATGACGGAGTAGTCCGACAGGGCCGGCACATAGGCGCCCCCAGCCGTGCAGTGGCCGAACACCAAGGCCAACTGCTGACAGCCGAGCTTGGAAAGCTGGCATTGGTTGCGGAAGATGCGCCCGGCCATGGTCTTGTCCGCAAACAGGTCCGATTGCAGGGGCAGGAAGGCGCCGGCGCTGTCGCACAGGTGCACCATCGGCAGGCGGTTCTCGATGGCGATGTCCAAGGCGCGGACGATCTTCTTGACCGTCAGGGGATACCAGGCGCCGCCCTTGACGGAGCTGTCGCTGGCGTGGATGACCACCTCCCGCCCGCCGACGACGCCGATGCCGGTGATGCAGCTTGCGGAAGGCGCGCCGCCGTCGTAAGCCATGTTGGCGGCCAGGGAGGAGAACTCCAGGAATGGGGCGCCAGGGTCCAGCAGCTGATCCAGCCTGTCCCTAGGCATCTGCTTATGCTGGCGGGCAAGGCGCTCCACATCCTTGGCCGGACGCTGGAAACGGGCGGCCTGCTGCTTGGCGCGGAAGTCCGCGACGACCTTGAGATTGTGCGCCCGGTAGGCCCGGTAGGAGGCGGCGCTGGTGTTCAGACGGGAACGAATGCGGCGCATGGGCTAGGCAGGCGTCTGGGCCGTGGAGCCCTGCGGGCTGCTGCTGGCGGGGGCAGCGCCGATCGCGTCCGCCTCGATTTCGATCAACGGGGCCCCACGTTCGAAACTCTCCCCCACCGCCACATGGATGGCGGTGACCACACCGGCGCTGGGCGCCTTGATTTCGGTTTGCATCTTCATGCTCTCCAGCAACGCCAGCACATCCGTCTCCGCCACCACATCGCCCACCGCCACGTGCACCTCCAGCACCACGCCCGGCATCGGCGCCTGAATTCTGGCGCCAGCCCCCGCGTCGTCCCCGGCGGCGTCGCCAAAGGCCTGCATCGCCTCAACGCGCCAAGTGCGTCCATCGAGATGAATGAACAGCGCATGGCCATCCTGGGCAGCGTAAACCTTGCGCGTCACCCCCGCCAGGGTCACTAGGGCCTCATGCTGCCCGGCCCAGCGAAAATCCAGCTGCAGGCGCTCGCCATCCACATCCAGCACGTGGTGCGTCCCCAGGCCGCGGATGGGCGTCACCCGGTGCGCCGCCCCTAGCAGCTGGTAGCTGGGGCACATCAGTTCCTCCAGGCGCCCATGGCCCTGTGCAAAGCGGGCGTGGCTTCGCTGAGCAGGCGGGTTTGGCGGTCCGCCAGATAGGCGCAGGCCAAGGCGGCCGCGGCCGCCTCTGGCGGGGCCGCCGCCAGCACTTCGGCGCCGATGCGCTCCAGCAGGCCGGTGTCGGTTGCGCCTTGGGCAAAGGCGGGATGAGCCAGGACGCCGCGCAAATAGTCGGCGTTGGTGGACACGCCCAGGATAACCAGCTCCCGCAAGGCGGCGATGGCCTTGGCGATGGCCGCCGAACGTGTTTCCCCATGGACGATCAGCTTGGCTAGCAGGGGGTCGAAGGCGGCGGTGACGTTCTGGCCGGTCCACAGGCCGCTGTCCATCCGCACGCCCTCCCCGGCTGGATTTTTGAGCAACAGCACCCGCCCGGTTTGCGGCAGGAAGCCATTGGCCGGATCCTCCGCACAGATGCGGCACTCGATGGCGTGGCCCCGGGGCTGCAAATCCGCCTGCTGAAAGCGCAGCGGCTGGCCGGCGGCAATCCGCAACTGCTCCGCCACCAGATCCACCCCATAGAGCATTTCCGTCACCGGGTGCTCCACCTGGATGCGGGTGTTCATCTCCAGAAAGAAGAATTCCCCGTCCCCGGTGCGGATGAACTCCACCGTGCCGGCGCTGCGGTAGCCAGCCGCTTCGGCAATGCCGACGGCGACCCGCCCCAGCCAGGCGCGAGCTTCCTGATCCACCACCGGCGAAGGCGCCTCCTCGATGATCTTCTGAAAACGCCGCTGCACGGAGCACTCCCGCTCGCCCAAGTGCACGGCGCGCGCCCCATCGCCAAGCACCTGCACCTCGATGTGGCGGGCGTCGCTGAAGTAGCGCTCCACATAAACGCGCGCATCGCCAAAGTACTGCAGCGCCTCGGAGGCGGCTAGGCGGAGGGCGGCGGCGAGTTTTTCCGGCCCATGCACGATGCTCATGCCCTTGCCGCCACCCCCGGCGGAGGCCTTGACCAGCACGGGAAAGCCCAGCGCCGCCACCTGCTTGGCGAAGCCGGCGTCCTGAACGGGCAAGTCCACCGAGGGCGGCACCGGAAAGCCCTGCTGCGCCACAAAGGCGCGACTGGCGAGCTTGTCGCCCATCAGTTCCAACACCTCCGGGCTCGGACCCACGAACGCCACCCCGGCCTTCCGCAAGGCCCGCGCAAAGGCGGCGTTTTCAGACAGGAAGCCGTAGCCCGGATGCACCGCCTCCACCCCTAGCCGGGTGCAAATGGAAACGATCTGCTCGCTATCCAGATAGGCGGCCGCCGGCGTCTCCCCGGTGATCTCCACCGCCTCATCGGCCAAGGCGACCGCCGGCGAACGCCGGTCCACCGCATGATGCAGCACCACGGAGGGAATGCCCAGCCCCCCTAGGCAACGCAGCACCCGCAGCGCAATCTCGCCCCGGTTGGCGACCAATACCTTCTTGAACAACGACCGCGCCCTGACCCTGGATGGACGCCTATTTTAAAGCAAGCCGAGCTGCAACACCGCATCTGAAGCGAACTAGGGAACCGCTGAACAAGTCCCGGAAGCCCAGAGGAACCTAAGGGGCGCGATGGCAAGGCGCGGCGAAGCCGTGCGGCAGAGCCGCACACAATGAGCCGCAACACAGCCAGCGCACCCTTTAGACCCTCTCGAGAGGATGTCGCCGAGATGACCGGGAGCAGGGTGACCGCAACATTTGCTGCCGAGCTGTTCAAAGAATGGCGACCACCTCTGCCAGCGGCTGCACCGCCAAGGTTCCGTCAGTGAACAGCCTGCATCTGGCCGCATTCAGAATGCCGCCCATCGAACTCGCCTCGGCGGCCCGCTTCGCCCCCGCAGATTCGGGCCCGCCAGCCACCGGAAGCCATTGTAATGAGCTTCTCCGCCGCCCTGCAGGCCATGATTCGACCAGCCCGTACTTCAAGGGCACCCGGGACCCGGACTCCGGGACCCGGACCATTCGCATTTCGCCCAAACTCCTGTAACATCCTCTCTGATCCTGAATTTTTAAGACGTCAAACTGATGCGCAGTTACACGGCAGTTGTCGAACATTGTCCCGTTACTGGGTTGTACGTTGGCTATATTCCCGGTTTTACGGGGGCGCATAGCCAAGGGGAAACGTTGGAGGAGCTAAACGACAACCTTCGCGAGGTGGTCATGCTGCTCCTAGACGACGGAGAACCCGATCTGGAAGGCGAGTTCATCGGCACACAGACTGTCAAGGTTGCTTGATTCACCGCCGCCTGCCTATCATGCAGGCTTACGTCGACACGCCGCGAACTCGTGGGCGGACATGCCGATGTCCTTTGCGATTTGGCGAAGCAGGGTCGGAGACAGATCGCGACCGCGATGCACGGGGACCGTGGTTGCGCGTCCGTCCGGGTGGCGGAATTGGATATGCGAGCCTCGTTGCCGCGCCGGCGTGAACCCGAGCACTTTGAGAACCGCGACAACAAGGCGATGACGGCGGCGACTGCGGCGGCAGCGATGCTTATTGCGCAGGCACCCAAGCAACCGCGCGAGAAGCGGTGACGACCTGCGGCGAGGGCAAAGTCAGGGAGGTAGGATACACGGACAGGAGCGATAAAGGAGCTGAAGTCGAAGCCTCTCTGCGCATCAAAGGAGGGGAAGTATCGGGCAGCCAGAGCAACACATCTTCAGGTTACTTCACGTGCATGCCGTCGTCTTCATCCTCTGGATCCACAGGCGGCAGCCATTCTTCTCCCGGCGGTACGCCCGGATCGAGTGGGCGCGGCTGTTAGAAGTGTGACCCCAACCCGAGGGCGGCTGATTGCAGCCCTTGCGGCCTTGGCCAGCTGCCTCCCCGTTGCCACGACCGTGGCCGAGGAGGCGGCCGCCACCACGCCGGAGTCTCTGATCTGGACAGCGCGGCAAGCTTACGGCCAGGGCGACTTCGAATCCGCCTGGGCGGCTCAGATGGCATTCCTGCGGCATCCCGAACGCAATGAGGTGGGCCACCAAGCCTTCATGCACTGCTTCATCGGCAGCAGTTGCTCACACTACGGTCTCCTGGGCAACTTTCTCGGCAAAGGCCGGAAAACCTTCGCGGCGCTGCCCCCTTTTTGCCCCGAGTGGAAGGGGATCCACCAAGCGATGAAGGCGGACCCCAACCAAGACGAAGACGAGTTTCCAAGACTGCGCGACCAACTGATCCAGGGCACCTTCAAGGGCAGCTGCGACGACTGGCGCACCGAGACGCTGAGGATGCTGCATCCGCAAAGCCTGCCGCACCCGCCGCCGCCACCCCAAGCAGTGCCCCTGGCGCTCACCCA
>CAYGBY010000185.1:0-7790 GCA_964348115.1 uncultured Pseudomonadales bacterium | reverse complement strand
GTCGCGGGCCGTCCGCAGTTCGGCGAGGCTCCGACGCGTCCTCGACGGCAGCCGCACACGCCTCGGCTCCAGCGCCGCGCCCATCGCCGCCAGCACCCGGGCGTCCACCGCGTCGGTCCTGGCCGCCTGTCCCATGGCCCGCGCGAAGTCCCGGGCGCGCTTCGCATTGACCCGGGCCAGCGGCAACGCAGGCGCCGGGGACTCCTCCAGCGCCCGGCGCCATGGCCCCGTGGACTCGTGGACGACACGATCCGTCGACGGGCCGATCCACTTGGCCAGGGCCGCGATTCCGGCCGCGTCGTTGGCGAACCTCGCCGACTCCCCGGTCGGATGCCTATGGGCGTCCGGATGCGCCTTCGCGATGTCGACGCCGACCGTCGTTGGCGTATGATCGTTCATGCTTTTCCCCTCCTGTGCTTGTCATGCGAGCCTTGACGCTCCCGTATCCATTCAGGACGTGCGAAAAGACGGTGGCGATCCAACTCAGTAACGGCCCCTGTCGGCCAAGCCGGCAACGATCCGCCACCGCCACCGCCGCCGGCCCAAAGGCCGGCGGCGGGTGGACCCTTCCAAGGATGCACAAGAAATCTTTCTAACAGACAAGCCGGTACATGGCGTTGATTTTTGCTTAGGAAAACGGACAACATGCGCGGGAAGCCAACCACTAGGAGAACTGCATGGGACCTTTGAAAGGACTGAAGGTGGTCGAGTTGCAGGGCATTGGCCCTGGACCGTTCTGCGGCATGATGCTGGCGGACATGGGGGCCGAGGTCATTCGCATCGACCGGGCGTCCGCCGTGGGCCAAGGGGAAGGCCGGGCGGACATTCTGGCCCGGGGGCGCAAGAGCATCGCCGTGGATCTGAAGAACAGCGAAGGCGTGGAGACCGTGCTGAAGCTGCTGGAGCAGGCGGATGTGCTGATAGAGGGGTTTCGGCCCGGCGTGATGGAGCGCTTGGGCTTGGGTCCGGATGCCTGTCTGGCGCGCAACCCCAGGCTCATCTACGGCCGCATGACCGGTTGGGGGCAGACTGGCCCCCTGGCCAAAGCCGCCGGACACGACATCAACTACATCTCCCTGACCGCGGTGCTGCACTCCATCGGCGAAACCGACGGCGGGCCGGTGCCGCCACTGAACCTAGTGGGGGATTTCGGCGGCGGCGGCATGTTGCTGGCCTTCGGCATTCTGGCGGCGCTCTTTGAGCGCGGCCTTTCCGGCCAAGGCCAAGTAGTGGACGCCGCCATGACGGATGGCTCCGCGCTGCTGATGAACGGCATCTTCGGCATGATGAACAGCGGCCACTGGACGCCGCAGCGCGGCAGCAACCTTTTGGATGGCGGCGGGTTCTTCTACGGCGCCTTCGAGACCAAGGACGGCCAGCACATTTCCGTCGGCTCCCTCGAGCCGCAGTTCTACGCCCTGCTGCTGGAGAAGTCCGGCCTAGGGGAGCAGAAGGACCTTGCCGGGCAAATGGACAGAACCCAATGGCCAGCCATGAAGGAGCGCTTAGCGGACATCTTCAAGACCAGGACTCGAGACGAATGGGACGAAATCATGCTCGGCACGGACATATGCTATGCGCCGGTGCTGAACTTCCAGGATGCAATCGAACACCCCCACAACCGCGCCCGCGACACCTTCGTGGAAGTGGACGGGCTGCACCAGGCCGCGCCGGCGCCCCGCTTCAGCCGCACCGCCCCGCAAACGCCCCCCGGCGCCGCGGCGCCGGGCGCGCACACGGATGAGGTTCTGGCCGGCTTCGGGTTTGCGCCCGCGGAGGTGGAGCGGCTGCGGGCAACCGGGGCCGTGGCGGGGTAGACGCTTGCCAAGGCGCTGGGCCGCCTGTGAACAGGTGGCGTTCGCCCAGCGCCCCCAGCCTCTTCACAAAACGGGCAATCCCGCATTAAATGCCCCTTTCCACCGAAGAGAGTGACGGCAATGGCATGGGATTTTGAAACGGATGCGGAGTTTCAGCGGGAACTGGACTGGATGGACCAGTTTGTGCGGGAGGAAATCGAGCCTCTCGATTTTATCATCGGCCATCCCAATGACTTCAGCGGCCCCAATCGCAGCAAGCTAATCCCTCCCCTGCAGGAGGAGGTGAAAAAGCGCGGCCTGTGGGCCTGCCACCTTGGCCCGGATTTGGGCGGCCAAGGCTACGGCCAGCTCAAGCTGGCGTTGATGAACGAAATCCTGGGACGGGCCAAATGCGCCCCGGTGGCGTTCGGCTGCCAAGCGCCGGACTCCGGCAATGCGGAAATACTGGCCCACTACGGCACCCCGGAGCAAAAGGACCGCTACCTGCAGCCCTTGCTGAACAATGAGATCTGCTCCTGCTACTCCATGACGGAGCCCCAGGGCGGCGCGGACCCCAAGGTGTTCACCTGCAGCGCGGAACTGCGTGGGGATGAGTGGGTCATCAACGGCGAGAAGTGGTTCTCGTCCAACGCCCGCTACGCCTCCTTCCTGATCGTCATGGCCGTGACGGACCCGGAGGCGCCGCCCTACCAACGCATGTCCATGTTCATCGTGCCGACGGAAACGCCGGGCGTGGAGATGCTGCGCCATGTGGCGGTCGGCTACGAGAGCAAGGGGGCCCACGCCTACATACGCTATCAGAATGTGCGCATCCCCAGGGATCATTTGCTGGGCGAGGTGGGCCAGGGCTTCATCGTCGCCCAAACCCGCTTGGGCGGCGGGCGCATTCATCACGCCATGCGCACCGTGGGCAAGGTTCGGCGCGCCTTTGACATGATGTGCGAACGCGCCCTGTCCCGGGAGACCCAAGGCGAAGTGCTGGCCAAGAAGCAGCTTGTGCAGGCCATGATCGCCGACAGCTGGATAGACATCGAGCAGTTCCGCCTGTTCGTGCTGCGCACCGCCTGGCGGATAGACCGGCTGAAGAACTACAAGGAGGTGCGGGCGGACATCTCCGCCGTTAAGGCGCAGATGCCCAAGGTCTATCACGATGTCTACGCCCGCGCCCTGCAGGTGCATGGCTCGCTGGGCATCTCCACGGAGATGCCATTCGCCGCCGGCGTGCTGGACAGCTTCCACATGGCCTTGGCCGATGGCCCCACGGAGGTGCATAAGGTCACCGTCGCGCGCCAAGTGCTGGGCCGCTACCAAGGCACCGATCAGCTATTCCCGGACTACCACTTGATCAAGCGCCGGGAGCAGGCCTTGGCGAAGTACGCGGACCTGATCGATCGGGAGGTGGGCAACGAGTGAGTAGGCGGAACTAGCGTGCTGTCCCGCAAGTAAGCGGGTTTTAGTCGCTAGGCCATTTTGGCTCCCGACAGGGCGCGACGCCCTGTGGCAGACCCCACACAAGAAGCCGCAACACAGCCAACGCACCCTTTAGGCCCTCCCGAAGGGCGAACGCGACTTGTTCAGAGGTTCCTTCATGATCGTCCGGGGACATGGGCAGGCGACCCGCAGCGCAGCGGGCATTCCACCGCTGGCTCGCCGCGGGGTGCCCTTGGGGAGGGATCAGAGGGCGCTTGCTGTTTCGCAGCTCATTGCGCGGCGCCTGCCGCACGGCTTCGTCGCGACTGAGCACCAGCTTCCTGCGCAGCAGGAGGTGATGCGCTAGAGCTACTGCGCTTTGCGCTGCAGGCTGGTGAAGGCGCGGTTGACGAAATTGGCCGGGTCGCCAAAGGCCGCATCGAAGGCGGCGGTGGGCTTGGCCGCCGCCACCGCCTGCAGATCCGCCCCCTGCTCCATCAGGTCAAGGATGCTCTGGCGCACGGTTTGCAGCATGTCGATGTAGTCCATCAAGGCTTGACGGTCCGTCACCGGGCCGTGGCCCGGGATGACCTTGGTTTCCGCGTCGATTTCAGCGAGCACGGCGGTGCAGAAGCGAATCATGCCGTCGAGGTCGCCGCCGTTGTCCACATCTATGAAGGGATAGCCGGCGTTGTTGAACACATCGCCGAAATGCACTGCGTTG
The DNA here is from genome assembly GCA_964348115.1 of uncultured Pseudomonadales bacterium. GTDB lineage: Bacteria > Pseudomonadota > Gammaproteobacteria > Pseudomonadales > Azotimanducaceae > Azophilus. The sequence continues at coordinate 3,839 of CAYGBY010000185.1, read as the reverse complement.
CGGCCCCGGAAGATGACGGCGGCGTCGCCGGTGGTGTGCGCCGGACCAAAGTGCAGTAGATCCACCCGCTCCCCATTGAAGTGGAACTGCATGGCCTCATCAAAAGTAATGGTGGGCCGGGCGTCCTCCGGATAGGCAAGCTGTTCGTACTGCAGGCCCACCAAGTTGATGACATGGGCTTTTTCCATCATTGTACGGGAGTTGGCCTGGGCCACCAGCCAACTGCCGCCCGGCCCCAAGGCCAAATTGCCTTCGGCGTGGTCGAAATGCCAATGCGTGTTGATGACGAAGTCGACCTCGCCGCCGCCAAGCGCAGCAATTTGCGCCTCTATCTTGGGGATCATCTGCGGGAACTGATCATCCACCATCAGCACCCCGTCTTCGCCGATGCTGACGGCGATGTTGCCGCCAACGCCAAACAGCACATGAAGGCCATCCGCCAGTTCCTGGGCCTCGATGGCGGCGGTTGCGAAGTCCCAGGAAAACGCGGCCAGCAGTTCCTCCAAGGACATCTGATCATGGGCGGGCGCCGCACATGGCAAAACGGCCAACAGGCAGGCGGGCAGCAGCTTGCGCATTCTGAACTCCTGTTATGAGTTGCTGGGTTGCTGATCATGCACCTTGGCGATGCGTTCAACCACAAAGCATAACCCAACTGCACCGTGCAGCCAGTGTGCGGCGTACGCGGCAGTGTCTCCGTGCAAACTTTCCGCCATTGTTTCCGCTGGGCAAAATCTCAAGTGAGTCACCACCGCGCATCGGTTAGGCAGTTGCCGGCTTGGCGGGACCTCCGAAAGGGAGACCCTAGTGAAAGCCACTGCCGCGCATCCGTTGGGCAGTTCCCGCCCCAGGCGCGCTGCGGCGGCGGAAGCAGGCTGTGCCGCCGGCTAGGGAACCTCTGAGCAAGTCGCGTCCGCCCAGCGCCCCGCTGTTCGCGGCCGGAGATGGCGCTGCAGCCACGGGAAGACGCCCGCAGCACGGCGGGAGTTCCACAGTCCTACCCCGCGAGGCCCCTTGGGGAGAACCTGAAGGGCGCTTACGGCGTTGCGTCTAATTGCGTGGGGCCCGCCATACGGCTTCGCCGCGCCCTGCCATCACGCCACCTAGACGCCTCCGGGCTTCCGGGACCTGTTCAGAGGTTCCCTAGTGTGCTGTCCCGCAAGTAACTGAACAAAGTCGTTCGATTTTGGCGAGGATCGATTCGGCGGTGGCGGTTTCCAAGGCGGCGAATAATGTCGTGACGCCATGGCGGACATGGTCGTGGGTCACCCTTTCGACGTAGCCAAGCCCCAGGACTGGACACGCTCACTATTACATAAGTTACTTATGGGACGTAACACTAGGTGCTGAGGATGCCGGTGATCTCGCCAGTTTCGTCGTCTAGATCGATGTCCAGGGCGTTGGGACTGGAGGGCAGGCCCGGCAGGGTGTTGATGTCCCCGGCCAGGGTGACTATCTGGCGGGCGCCGGCCTGCACCCGCAGTTGGCGGATGGGCAGGGTATGTCCGGTGGGCACGTTCAACAGTTCCGCTTTGGCGGAAGTGGACAGGTGGGTCTTCGCCATGCAGATCGGGTGGCGCCAGCCAAGGTCGGTGAAACGCTGCGCCCGGTCGCGGGTGCCGCGGCCCCATTCGATGGTGTCCGCCTGGTAGATGACCTTGGCGATGCGCTCCACCTTCTCCTCCAGGGGCTCGGCATCCTGATAGAGCAGCTGCACGTTGGCTTGGCCATTGTGGGCCGCATCCCATACCGCGGCGGCGAGATCCTTCATGCCGGCCCCGCCGGCGGCGAACCCATCGGCTTCCGCCACTGCGACGGCGCCAGCCGCCTCGGCGCATGCCGCCGCCACATCCATTTCCGCTTGGCTGTCCGTGGCGAAGCGGTTGAGGGCCACCACCGCCGGCAAGCCGTATAGGTTGACGATGCGGATGGCGTTGGCCAGGTTTGCGGCGCCGATGCGCACCGCCTCCACATTGCGGGTTTCCAGTTTGTCCCGCCCTGCCCCGCCGTGCCACTTCAGGCCACGCAGAGAGGCCACCACCACAGCCGCCGAAGGGACTGGGGCGCCTTGGCGCACCTTGACGTCCATGAACTTTTCAAAGCCGAGGTCGGCGCCGAAGCCGGCCTCCGTCACGGTAATGTCCGCAGCGTTGACCGCCAAGCGATCCGCCAGGATGGAACTGCAGCCGTGGGCGATGTTGCCGAACGGCCCCATGTGCACTATGGCCGGCTGGCCTTCGCTGGTCTGCGCCAAGTTGGGCTTCAGGGCGTCCCGCAGCAGGGCCATCAATGCGCCGACGCCGCCAATGTCCCGGGCGCTTACAGGTCGGTCGTCCTTGGTCCATCCCACCACGATGTCGCCAAGGCGTTGCCGCAGATCAGCGTAGCCCGACGCCAAGGCCAGAATGGCCATGATTTCCGAGGCCGCGGAGATGTCGAACCCCGCCTCCCGCATGGGGCCATTGACGCGCCCGCCGGCGCCGCTGACGATCTGGCGCAGGGCGCGATCCTCCGCATCCGTCACCCGCCGCCAAGTAATGCTGTGCGCCTCCAGGCCAGGCGCCGCCTTGCGGTGGACGACATTGTCCGTCATGGCGGCCAGCAGGTTGTGGGCCGACTGCACGGCATGAAAGTCGCCGGTGAAATGCAGGTTGATCTCCTCCGCCGGCTGCACCGTGGCCCATCCGCCCCCGGTGCCGCCGCCTTTGCGGCCGAACACCGGCCCTAAGGAGGGCTGACGGATGGTCAGGGCCACGTTTTTGCCAATCCGGCCCAAGCCCTGCGCCAAGCCCACCGCCACGGTGGACTTGCCCTCTCCGGCCGGGGTGGGAGTGATGGCGGTAACCACCACTAGGCGGCCGGGCGTCCGCCGCCTAGGGAAGACGCACAGCGGCACCTTGGCCTTGTGGGCGCCAAACGGCTCCAAGTCCGCTTGGGACAGCCCCAAGTCCGCGGCCACATCGTTGATGTTACGCAGCACCTTGTTGGCCATAAGCTACAGATCCGCTGAAAATTCATTCATGGGCGCAAGCGTCCCACCCTTGTCGCGGCGCCATCCGGCAAGCAACCGCATTGGTTCGCTATCCTTTTGCTTCGGTTGATTGCTCCGCCTGCATTCAAATGGCGCAACCTGCCCTCGCCACGCCCTGCTTAAGGAGCAAAACGCCAAGCGTGACGAGGATGGCCGGTCGATCCATGTTTCAACTCACCACGCCCTGCCCAAGGAGCAAAACGCCAGGCCGCCACAGTCAGTTGGCCTGCCGAACGGCGCAACAGGGCGGGGATGCGCACTCAACACTGCCGCCATCCCGAAGTCAACATCTTGGTCCGGTTCACAATGCACAGGTCGCCCGCACCAAAGAAGCCGTCGCTTTCGCCAATCACCGCAACGCATCCTGAGCCGGCGCCGCAGCACCCAAGGAACAGACCGCACCCAGATGGCCGCAGGCTAATGAAAGTTGACTTACGCCGCGTGGCGCGGCAGGTGTGTTCCACACGACCTGTCGTAGCGGAGATAGTCGATTGCCATCGGCGCAGGACATATCCTACAATTCCAACCCATGAGCGAAGCCATCGCCTTTGACACGCACAAGTTCGTCAAGAACCTGACCGAAAGTGGTTTCACCGAGCGTCAGGCCGAAGCTTTGGCGAACGAGCAGGTCAACCTGCTCAACAGCAATCTGTCGACCAAGACCGACATCGAATTCCTCAGGCAGGGAACCAAGACCGACATCGAAGCCCTCAGGCAAGGAACCAAGGCTGACATCGAAGCCCTCAGGCAAGGAACCAAGGCCGACATCGAAGCCCTCACGCAGGAGAACAAGGCCGGCCTCGAAGCC
>CAYGBY010000184.1:0-7844 GCA_964348115.1 uncultured Pseudomonadales bacterium | reverse complement strand
TGCTCCTCCTTGTGCGGGGCCCGCCACGGGGCGTCGTCGCGCCTTGCCGGGAGCCGAAACGGCCTAGCGACTAAAACCCACTTACTTGCGGGACAGCACACTAGCTTGTCCAGGAACATCTTAAAGTGCCGTAGGTGGGAGCAGGCTATCCGGGACTGCTGGGCGGGGTGGGGCCGATGGAGGGTTTGGATCGGCTGTTGGGCCGTCGGAAGGCCTTTGCAGGGCTGCGGAACGCCCGCGCTGCCGTAGGAAGGGTTCGCCGGACGATTTGGCCCGAATTAAGCCGGAAATGCAGGGTGCTACGCGCCGAATGGTGCAGTTGGGCACCAAATGAGAGTTGCTGTTTGTCGACGGAACCACCTGGTTTCAGCGCAGCACGGTTCTTGGGCTGATGGGTTCGCCATTTTTGCGGATCTCGAAATGCAGGGCGCGGGCGGCGCGGCCCTTGCCGCGCACGGCGGCGATGGCCTGCCCGCCCTTGATGGCCTGCCCCTCCTTCACCACCAAGGGCTGGTTGACGCTGTAGGCGGATAGGTATCGCGCATTGTGGCGCACGATCACCAAGCGTTCAAAACCCGCCAGGCCCGCACCTGCGTAAACCACATCGCCATCTCCAGCGCTGACGACCCCGGCGCCCGGCTGCAACGCGAAGTCCAAGCCCTTGTTGACGCCACCGTACTCCCTGACCACCGGACTGGCCGTGGGCCAACGCCAGACAACGCCGTCCACAGTGCGGGCGCCCGGGGCCGCCGTCCGCCTTGCCGGCGTCTCCCGCACGGCCGGCGGCTGCTGGGTTGGCCGCGCAGGTGGAGGCTTCGCCTGGGGCTGTTTGCGGGGGGCTTTGGCTTGGGCCTGTTGGCGGGGGGGGGTGGCCTCGGCCTGTTGGCCGGGGGACGTGGCGGGGGAAGGCCGGCGGGGCGCAGGTCCGGACAGACGCAGCTTCATGCCAGGATAGATGCGGTTGGGATCCCTGAGGTCGTTGTGGCCGACCAAAGCGGCAATGCCGACGCCGGTTTTGCGGCTGATGGCGTATAGGGTGTCGCCCGCTTGCACCACATAAACCTGGGCGCTGGACCTTGCCGGGCGTCTGGCCGGGCTGGCGGCGGCGCCAGGCGCACGATCCACCACCACCGGCGTGCCCGGGGCCGCGCAGCCAGACAGGTGCAGGACGGCGGCGGCCAGCCAAGCCAACGCGGCGCAGCGCCCGTGCCGCGCCAAGCGCACAAGGAGGCCGGGCGGACTTCTGGGAATGTTGCCGGCAGGATGCCTGCGCCTCAGCCAATGGGAACGGGCAGCCTTGCTCATCAGGAGCCTGGGCGCCATACGCGGACTAGCCATTTTGGGGTTGGGATGGGCGCCCTTCCTTGCGGCTCCTGCGGGTGTGGAACAGCGGCCCTTGGGACGGATCAAAAGTCACGGGGCAGGTAGGCGCGCGCCTTCCAATGCGCATAGCTGGCGCGGAAACGCTGTTGGGATGCAAGTATCGCCGCAAAGTCGGCATCCTTTTCCGCTTCCTCCACCAGCAGTTCATCGGTTAGCTGCCTAAGCTCCTGCAGAATGCCCTTCGGCAGGCTGCGGGCCTGCACGCCCACTTCCGGGAAGGCGGCGATGACATCCCCCTGCAGGGCCTCGCTGCGCGAAAGGTTGCGCAGCACCCCAGCCGTGCAGACGGCCTCCAATAGGGCCTTGTCCGAATCCGCCAGCCCATTCCACACGTCCAGGTTCACCAGCAGGTGGTTCGATGTGGCCGGCTGGTGCCAGCCGGGGTAGTAGTTGTAAGGCGCCACCCGATTGAACCCGAGGGCCTGATCGACGATGGGCAAGGCATATTCCGAGGCATCGATGGCGCCTTTCTCCAAGGCTTGGAATATCTCGCCGCCCGGCAGCATGGTGACCGAGGCGCCAGCCCGCTCCATCACCTTGCCGCCAATGCCGGCGAAGCGAATCTTCAAGCCCCGCACGTCCTCCAGGCTGTCCACGGGCGTTCGGAACCAGCCAGCAGTTTCCGGGCCGGTGATGCCGCATAGCAGGATGTGGATGTTCTGCTTGGCGTACAGCGCCTCGCCCAAGGCGCGTCCGCCGGCCTCAAACCACCAAGCGGTGAACTCCCAAGGTTCAAAGCCGAAGGGCACGGCCGCCAGCAGTGCGGAGGCGGGAAAACGGCCTTGGTCATAGCCAAGCCAAGTATAGCCAGCCGCCACCTTGCCATCGCGCACGGCCTCGCTGATGCCAAAGGCGGGCACCACCTCCCCGGGTTCGAACAGGCGCAGGCGCACGGCGCCGGCGGAGGCGCGATGCGCCATGTCGGCTATGTAGAGCGGGTTGTCGCCCAGCACCGGCATGGTGGTCTGGAAGGATAGGGGCACCCGCCAGTGGATGCGCGGCGCCACGCCCGCAACCGCTGCGCCGGCTTGGGCCTGGCTGTTGTCGCCGCCACCCGGCGGGCGAATGGCCAAGGAAGCCAGAACCCCAACTCCCAAGGCCGCGATGACCGCCACCGCAGCCGCCTTGTTGCTGATCCCGCCCGCGCTCATCCGCCCCTCTGGCATTTTCCGACAGTCAGCATTGTATAGGAACCTCCGCACAAGTCGCGTTCGCCCAGCGCCCCGCTGTTTGCGGGCTGGGATGGCGTTGCGACCATGGGAAGCTGTACAAGGCCACGTACGATTCCCTCGCTATGGCGGCTTGCGGCCGGATATGGCGTTGCGGCCATGGGAAGGCAACCCCCGGCGTAGCGGGAATTCGACGAGGTTGTCGGAACTGGGAAACTCATTGAGGACGAGATGGGAAGGCAACCCGCGGCGTAGCGGGAATTCGACCCCAGGGTGAACGCCCTGTTCCGCCCCCGCGCCATGTTGGGAAAGCAGCCCGTGGCGCAGCGGGAATTCCACAGTCTGCCCGCCGCGGGGCACTGTTCGGGAGGGCCTAAAAAGGCGCTTACTCCGCATGATTTCGGACGGGTCGGAGGGGGACGAGGCGGGGCTACCTTCGGGAACGCCTAAAGGGCGCTTATGGTGTTGCAGCTCATTGGGTGACGCCCGCCACAGGACTGCGCCGCGCCTTGCCCGCGCACCTTTATAGGCGCCTCTGGGCGTCCGGGACCTGTTCAGAGATTCGCCCGCAGAAAGATGGCAATCGAGTTGGCGGTGTCTCAATCAGCCTCGCCCAAGCCCCACGCGGTCCGGTCTCGCCGCTCGAGGAAGCCGCTCTCATTAATGATCCAGGTCTGGAAGGATGGAATGGGGACCTCATAGGTGCCCAGCTGGTAGCGCTCCTGCAGCAAGCCTCTATGCACGAACTCGTCCCGCAGTTTACGGCTGTCCGTTTCGGAAGCCTTCTCTTGCCGCATCAGGATGGACAGCGTCTCGTCGTCCGCCAGGCCATCGTTGTCCATGATCCGCATCAGCCTAGCGGCGACCCTTCGCTGCCACAGGACCAGTCCCTCGCATCTTTGTCTGTAATAGTCGAAACGCCTTTGTCGAGCTTCGGCCCCGGCCCTTTCAAGCCCCTGTCCGGTAAATCTTCCGCCATCCTCCGCAACGGCCCTAGCGGACGCCTTGAGCGCACCATGCAGGTGTTGGGGAAACAGGCGGCTTGCGTCCACCGCGAAGCGCAGCCAAGGCTCCCTGCCGACCGCCTGCACATCATGGGCGTCGAGCATCAGGGCCATCGCCTCCCTGCAATCCTGTTCGTCGAGCATGCCCAAGTCGAGCGCGTTTTCGTCGCCCATGCGCGACAGTCCCAGTCTGGACAGCACGGCCCTGGAATCGGACAGCCCCGCGAACACGACCGCAACATTCATTTCGGACAATCCCTGGTGCAGCTTTCGATAGACCTCGGCGTTCTTGTCGGACGAGTTCTGCACCTCGTCCACGAACAGCGCCATCCGGCGGCCCTCGAGTAGCCATTCTTCGACTTCCCTGCTGGTGGCCTCCACTGCGTTCTCGGCGTTCGGTATCCCAGCCGCCGCATGGAGCAGCCACCGCCACACCCTGTCCATGTTCCGCTGCCTGGTTCCCGCCCGGGTGCAGTGCTCGACGAATGCCTGCATGCCAAAGAGATTTTCGCAGGCGGCCGTGACGACCAGAGGTTTCTTGCCCCCTTCGTCGTCCCCTCGGCGGATCCGGTCTACGAAGTGATTGAGCAGGCTGGTCTTGCCCATGCCGGGACAGCCCTGGATCAGCATCGCGCCGCCTAGAACGCGGTCCCTTGACTCCCACGCCCGCCGACAGTGCCGCTCCATGCTGTCGAGTTCCGGCTCGCGGCCGACGAAGAATCGCGCCCTGTCCCTGTCCGGGAGCCGCGAGAATTCGATCAGGCCGTCGATGTTCGCCATCTGCAGGGTCTCCTGCCTTTACGGCTCTATCCGCCCTTACCTGTCAGCCATCGCCTCGCCGTTCTTGCAGCGAGGCGGGACGGTCGCCGCAGACCTGCACAATGTCTGAGCCGGAGGAGTCCGGGAGAATAAGAGGAATGGTCAGGGAAGTGCAAGGACAGCTATAGGATGGCCTTAAGGAACCTCTGAACAAGTCCCGTTCGCCCAGCGCCCCGCCGGTTGCGGGCGGAGACGGCGTTGCGGCCATGGCAAGGCAGCCCGCAACGCGGCGGGGATTCCGCAGTCCGCGGGGCGCCCTTCGGGAGGGCCAAAAGGGCGCGCTGGCTGTGTTGCGGCGCGTTGTGTGGGGGGCACCACACGGCTTCGCCGCGCCTTGCCATCACGCCCTTTAGGCTCCTCCGGGCTTCCGGGACTTGTTCAGAGGTTCCTTAAGTGATTCGATCCGGAAGCTTGCATTCCCTGCGATCCAGAGTACAGTTGCGCCCTTGCGCCGCCTGGGGTTGGGGGTGCACTAGGAAGATGAATCCATGCGAATTGGCGCATACAAGGACACTTGGCCTGGCGAACTGCGCGCGGCGCTCACCCCGGCCGGGGTGAAGAAGCTGGTCGCCGCCGGGTTCGAGGTGGCGGTGGAAGCGGGCATTGGGGCCGCGGCCGGCTATCTGGATGCCGAGTACGAGGCCGCCGGAGCCACCACTACGGCCGTGCGGGAGGCCGTGCTGGGCGAGGCGGACATCCTCCTGCGGGTGCGCAAGCCCGACGCAGCGGATGTGGCGTTGCTGCAGGCCGGGGCCTTGCATGTGAGTTTCCTGGACCCATTCAACGAAAAGCCGCTGGTGGAGGCCCTGGCCAAACAAGGCGTCACCGCCATCTCCATGGAGATGATCCCTCGCACCACCAAGGCCCAGAAAATGGACGCGCTGTCCTCCCAAGCGAGCTTGGCGGGCTATGCGGCGGTGATTCTGGCCGCCAGCCACAGCCGCAAGATATTCCCGATGATGATGACCCCCGCCGGCACCATCGCGCCTTCCCGGGTGTTTGTCATCGGCGCCGGAGTGGCCGGCCTGCAGGCCATCGCCACCGCCAAGCGGCTGGGGGCGCGGGTGGAGGCCTTCGACACCCGGCCCGTGGTGGCGGAGCAGGTGCGCTCCCTCGGCGCCAAGTTCGTGGAGATTGACTTGGGCGAAATCGGCCAGACCGCGCAGGGCTACGCCAAGGAGCTGACCGCGGAGCAATTGGCCCTGCAGCGGGAAGGCCAGAAGCGGGTTATCGCCCAATCCGATGTGGTGATCACCACCGCCCAGGTGTTCGGTCGTCCGGCGCCCCGCATCGTCACCGCAGACATGGTGGCCGGCATGGCGCCCGGCAGCGTCATCCTGGACATGGCGGTGGAGAGCGGCGGCAACGTCGAGGGCGCCCGATTGAACGAGGTGGCGGACCAGGACGGCGTGAAGATCGTCGGCTTGGGCAACCTGCCCTCCGCCGTCTGCCGCCACGCCAGCGACATGTATTCCGCGAACTTGGTCAACCTGCTGCTTGAGTTCTGGGATGCGGAAAGCGGCGTTCTGGCCTTGGATCCGGAAGACGAAATCGCCGCCGGCTGCGTACTCAGCCGGGGCGGCGAAATCGTTCACAACGCCATCAAGAACCTGTAGCGGAGCCGAATATGGAAGCCGTGTTTCTCGCCTTCGTGCTGGTGCTGTCCATCTTTTTGGGCTTTGAGCTGATCTCCAAGGTGCCGGCCACACTGCACACGCCCCTGATGTCCGGGGCCAACGCCATTTCCGGCATCACCCTGGTGGGGGCGCTCAGCTCCGCCGGGGCCGGCATGGACGCCGCGGCGTCGATTTTGGGCGCCGCAGCCGTGGTGTTCGCCACCATCAACGTGGTGGGCGGCTATCTGGTCACCAACCGAATGCTGGGCATGTTCAAGAAGAAGGACAGCGGCTCGCCGAAGCAGCAGCCGGGGCGGCCAGCATGAGCCTGCCCCTGATCAACGTCTTCTACATCGCCGCGGCGGTGTTGTTCATCTTCGGTTTGAAGCAGCTCAGTTCCCCCGCCACGGCCGTGCGGGGCAATTTTTTGTCCGCACTGGGCATGTTGATCGCCGTTTTGGCCACCCTGATGTCCGAGCGCATTCTGGCGTTCGAGTGGATCGCTGTCGCCGCCATCCTGGGCGCCCTCATCGGGGCTTTGGCCGCGCAAAGGGTGGCCATGACGGCCATGCCGGAAATGGTGGCCCTTTTCAACGGCTCTGGCGGCGTGGCCAGCCTGCTGGTGGGCTGGGCCGCCTTGTACGCCGCGGGCAACACCAACTTCACCAACCTCAGCATCCTGCTGTCCATCCTTATCGGCGGAATAACGCTGTCAGGCAGCATCATGGCCTGGGGCAAACTGTCCGAAGTGATGCCCAGCCGAGCCCTCGTGTTCGGCGCGCAGCGGCTGGTCAACGCCCTGATCCTAGTCGCCCTAGTGGCTTCGGGCGCGCTGTTCATGCTGAATCCGGCCGTGGATTCGCCCTATCTGTACGCGGTAATCGGCCTAAGCCTGCTGTTCGGGGTGATGGCCGTGCTGCCCATCGGCGGGGCGGACATGCCGGTGGTGATTTCGCTGCTGAATTCGTACTCCGGCCTAGCCGCCTGCGCGGCCGGCTTCGCTATCAACAACAACATCCTCATCGTCGCCGGCGCCTTGGTGGGCGCCGCCGGCATCATCCTCACCAACATCATGTGCAAGGCCATGAACCGCTCCCTGGCCAACGTGCTGTTCTCCGGCTTCGGGGCGGTAAAGACCGCCACCAGGGTGGAGGGGGAGGTGAAGCCCATCAACACGGAGGACGCCTACCTGATTCTTGAGGCGGCCTCCTCCGTCGCCTTCGTGCCCGGCTACGGCATGGCGGTGGCGCAGGCGCAGCACGTGGTGCGGGAGTTGGGCGAACTGCTTGAGGGCAACGGCGCCGAGGTAAGCTACGCCATCCACCCGGTGGCGGGCAGGATGCCCGGCCACATGAACGTGCTGCTGGCGGAGGCCAACGTGCCCTATGACCAGCTCCTGGAGATGGACGCCATCAACCCGCGCATGGACAACATCGATGTAGCGGTGGTCATCGGCGCCAACGATGTGGTGAACCCCGCCGCCCGGCAGGACGAAAACAGCCCCATTTACGGCATGCCGATCATCAACGTGGACTACGCCCGCACGGTGTTCGTGCTCAAGCGCTCCATGGCGTCAGGCTTTTCCGGCGTGGACAATCCACTGTTCTTTGGCGCAAACACGCGCATGCTTTTTGGGGACGCCAAGGCGTCCATTTCGGCCTTGGTTGGGCAGTTCAAAGGTTGACGCCCGGCGCAGCAGCGCCTCCGCAAACTCCCAAGGCTCCGGCAAGGCGCAGCAAACATGAATTCCGCTCAAGTTGCATGGGCGCTGCTTCAACCGCCGCCTGATGCTGCCGACTAAACTAGGGCCTGTTAGCACTATCTGGGTTGGCCCTGCCGGGAGCCGTTTTTTC
>CAYGBY010000183.1:0-8036 GCA_964348115.1 uncultured Pseudomonadales bacterium | reverse complement strand
TCCGCCCGCAAACAGCGGGGCGCTGGGCGAACGCGACTTGTGCAGAGGTTCCCTAGTGTGCCGTCCCGCAAGTAAGTGTGATTATTCGTGGCCCTTTTGGCTCCTGGCCGCGTTGCTCCTCCTGTGTGGGGCTTGCCGCAGGGCGTCGTCGCGCCTTGCCGGTAGCCAAAACGGCCTGGCGGCTAAAACCCACTTACTTGCGGGACGTAACACTAGGACTAGGCTGTGAAGGTGGTCGGTCAAAACCGTGCGGGTAAGGGCTGGCGCATGCGTCGCCATTCGGGTTCGAGCGAAACTGTCCTAAAATCGACACTGTTGCATCTAAGTTGACGCACTTTCGCAGAGGACAATCCAGGGAGGCTCTGAAATTGCGCGCCCCATCGCTTGTTGGCCCGCTGCTGTGAGCCGGGCCGTTCTTCTGGTCAACTTGGGTACGCCAAGCTCTCCTTCGGTGGCGGATGTGCGCCGCTACCTCAATGAGTTCCTCATGGATCCCCATGTGCTGAACGTTCCCTGGCCGGTGCGCCGCCTGATCGTCAGCGCCTTCATCCTGCCGTTTCGTCCGAGGCGCAGCGCCGCCGCCTACGCCTCCATCTGGAGCGAACAGGGCTCCCCATTGCTGCACCATACGGAACAGCTTGGCGGGGCCGTGGCTGGCAAGGCCGGTGTGCCGTGCCTAGTGGCCATGCGCTACGGCGAGCCCAGCATTGCGCAGGCTGTGGAGCGGCTGCAGGCTGGCGGCTGCAGGGAGGTTCTGCTGGCGCCCCTGTTCCCGCAACACGCGGATTCCACCCGCACCACCATCATCGCAGCCGTGCGCAAGCGGCTGCCGGCGGACATGCGCATGGAGATCCTGCCGCCGTTTCACGCCCGCAAGGACTATATCGCCTGCCAGGCGCAACAGCTGCGCCGCCACCTGCCCAAGGACTGGGACCATCTGTTGCTGAGCTACCACGGCCTGCCGGAGCAGCACATCAGCAAAGCCGACCCCACCGGCGCCCACTGCCTGCAAAGCGAAGACTGCTGCGAACGCAGTTCCCCGGCCCACGCCACCTGCTATCGCCACCAGTGCTACGCCACCGCCCGGTCCCTGACCCGGGCGCTTCAGATGCCAGCGGAGCGGGTGGGCGTCAGCTTCCAGTCCCGCCTAGGCCGCCTGCCTTGGCTGCGCCCCTACACCGACCAGCGCCTTGCCGAACTGCCTGCGGAGGGCGTCCGCCGTCTTGCCGTGTATTGCCCCTCCTTCGTGGCTGACAACCTGGAAACCTTGGAGGAAATCGGCATTCAGGGGCGCGAAACCTTTTTTCGCGCCGGGGGTAAGGCGTTGACCTTGCTGCCCTGCCTGAACGCCACGCCAAAATGGGTGGAGGTGCTGGCCAGCTGGGTGAAGGAAGCGGGGTCAGGGTAGGGCTTGCGGAGAACCATGTCCGGCCAGCGCGGCTGCATGCAGCGCTGCGCAGCGGCCCAGCGCGTCCAGATCATAGCCCCCTTCCAAGGCGGACACGATGCGGCCTTGGGCGCTGTCTTGGGCGAGGTCGATGATCAGTTCCGTCACCCAGCGAAAGTCCGCATCCTCCAGCATCAGGCTGGCCAAGGGGTCGGCGCGGTGGGCGTCGAAGCCGGCGGAAACCAGGATCAGATCCGGCCGGTGGGCCTTGACGGCGGGAATCCAGTCCCGCTCCAGGGCTTGGCGGAATTGCGGGCCGGCGGCGCCGGCCGGCAAGGGGGTGTTGATGATGTTGGGGCGGCGAATGTCTGCGTAGCGGTAGGGGTAGTGTGGGTGTTGGAAGCTGGAGCACACCAGCACTTGGGGGCGATCCTTGAAGATGTCCACGGTGCCGTTGCCGTGGTGGACGTCGAAGTCCAGAACGGCCAGGCGGTCCACTTCGCGCAAGGCGCGCATGGCGCCCATTGCGATGCTGTTGTGCAGGCAAAAGCCCATGGCGGTTGCAGCCTCCGCATGGTGGCCGGGTGGCCGCACGGCGCAGAAGGCGCGCCCTTGGGTACCGGACAGGACTTCCGAAACCGCTTCCACCACCGCGCCCGCCGCTGAGGCCGCAGCGTCGAGGCTCTTCGGGTTCATGGCCGTATCCGCATCCACGAAGGCTAGGCCGGATTGGGGCCGCAAAGCGTTCAGCCGGGCCAGGAGGTCCGCTGTGTGGACATCCGCCAACCGCGTCTGCGCAACGGGCGGGGCCGTGCGGTGCTGCAAGCTGAGGCCGCTGGCCGCAAGCGCGGCGTAAACCGCCCGCAGCCGATCCGGGCGTTCCGGGTGGCGGGGCTGCATTTCATGGGCCAGGCAGTCCTCATGGGTATAGAACAACAGCTGCTTGGTCAAGCTTGCCCCTCTGCCGCCGCGGGCTTCACCACGAACAGCAGGTCGCCGGCGTTCACCTGCTGTCCATTGTTCACGTTGATGCGGGTGACCTCGTAGTTGACGCCGGGATCGTACAGGGTGTCTTCGCCGTTGAAGTCCCCAAGGGAAAGGGGCGTGAAGATCTTCATCGCCTCAAGCTGGCATAGGGTGGTTTCCACGGAGATCAGATCCCCCACGGAGACGAACTCCGGCTCCGAAGGGGAAGGGGTGGTGTAAAAAATGGCCGCCGCCGGGGAGGGAACCTTCAGTTCATCGCTGTTGTCTATGGCGATGCTTTCCAAGTCGAAGGGGGATGCGTCCTGGCCGGCGCCCGCCTCCACTTCCGCAATCAGGCTGGAAGCATCGGTTCGGGCCAGAAACTGCGGCAGGAAGTTGGTGTCGTACTCCCCCTTGCGGAACACTTCGTCCGCCAGCACGCGCTTGAGCAGCGGGATGTTGGTGCAGATGCCGGTGATGCGCACCCGCTGCAGATAGTCGGCCAGCCGGTCGATGGCGGCATCCCTATTCTTGGCGTAGGCGATCACCTGGGCCACCATGCTGTCGTAGTAGGGGGAGATGAACTTGCCGGGGGCGGCGATGCTGATTACCTCCACGTCCTCCTCTTCAGGAAACTCGGCGTCCGTAATTTTGCCTGGTTGGGGGCGGAAGACCGGGTTTCCGGCGCCGTCGATCTGCACCCGCTCCGCGTTCACCCGCGCTTCTATGGCGTAGCCGGCCTTCCTAGGCCGCAGCTGGCTGATGGACTCGCCGGCGGCGATGCGGAACTGCTCCCCAACGATATCGATGCGGGACACTAGCTCGGTGACCGGGTGCTCCACCTGCAGGCGGGTGTTCATCTCCATGAAATAAACGGCTGCGGCCTCCAAGTCGAAGATGAACTCCACCGTGCCGGCGCCTAGGTAGCCCACTTCGTCGGCGATGGCCGCGGAGTGCGCCAGCACATCCTGGCGCAGCGCCTCCGGCAGCATGGTGGAGCCGGATTCCTCGAACACCTTCTGCTTGTCCCGCTGCACGCTGCAATCCCGCAGGCCCAGCACCTTGGTGTTGCCCTTGCTGTCGCGCAGCAACTGCACTTCGATGTGGCGCAGGGAGCGCACGTACTTCTCCAAATAGACGTCGCCGTTGCCGAAGGCGCTGCGCGCCTCGGCGGTGACCCGATGGAACAGTTCAAAGAACTCAGCAGCGCTCTCCACCAGCTGTATGCCCTTGCCGCCGCCCCCATGCACGGCCTTGATGAGCACCGGATAGCCGATTTCCGCCGCCACCTCCGCGGCCCGCTCCGCGTTGGTGAGGATGCCGTGGCTGCCCGGCACCACCGGCACGCCCAAACGCAACGCCGTGTTGATGGCGTTGGACTTGTTGCCCATGGTTTCCATGCTGATCACCGGCGGGCCGATGAAGTTGATGCCGCGGGCGCGCGTCAATTCAGCGAAGCTGGCGCTTTCGGACAGGAAGCCGATGCCTGGATGCAGGGCGTCCGCGCCCTCCCCTTGGGCGATGCTCAGCACGCTGCGGGCGTTCAGGTAGCTTTCATCCGGGGTGCTGCCGCCGATGCACACCAGGGTGTCGCTTGCGCGCAGTTGGTCCACCACGGCGGACTCCATGTCCGGGTCCGACTGCACCAGCACCACCTGCAGATCGTGCCGTTGCGCTGCCCGCACCAGCTTGGCCGCCGTGCAGCCCCGCGCATGGATCAGCAGGCGCTGAAGTGGGCGGATCAGATCCGCATCCCTGTAGGGTTTAGGCGGGGTGGTGGCGGGCCGCTCCTGATCCAGCGCGCCGGAGGTCACCCGGCGGATCACTTGGGCAACCGTGGCCTTGGGCAGGGGAATGTCCGGGTCGATGCGGCGCAGGGCATCGTCCAGCCCTTCGTGGAAGGGGTGCCGCACCAGTCCCTGCATGGATTCCGCATTGGCCGAAAGGTAATTGGATAGGATGGCGTTCAGGGGCAGGTTGCTGGGCACCACAATCTGTCCGGCGAAGGGCATGCTGGTGCCGGAGAAGTAGTAGGTCTGCACCAGCGGATGGGTGACGAAGCTGGCCTGGGCGCCGCCGGTGCAGTCTCCGTAGCCGAACACGATGATGGGCAGGTCGTGGTCGCGCACGAAGCGCGTGATGCGGTCGTTCACAGCGGCCATGGAGAATAGGGCGCCGGCGCCCTCCTTGGTCTGCATGCCGCCGGAGGAGATGAAGCAAATGATGGGCAGGCGGCGCTCCGCACAGACCAGCAGCAGCTTGCAGAACTTCTCCGCGCTGGCCATATCGAAGGCGCCGGCTTGGAAAGCGACGTTGGAAAGCACCAGCCCGCAAGGAATCTCCCCGGCTTCGTCCCGGAAGCGGGCGGTGCCTGTGATCACCCCGCAGGGCGGCAGGTTCCTGTTCAGGGCGCCTTCGATGGCGTGGCGGAAGCCGGGAAATTCGCAGGGATCGGAACTGATGAGGTCGCCAAAGTGCTCTTGCCAATCCGTAAAGAAGGTGCTCAGGATGTCTGTGTGGCTGAATCTATGGTCGCCTTTGAACTGCTGCAGCACCTTCTGCATCCGCAGGTCCCGATAGGCCGTGTCCAGGCGGAACCAGAAGTCCTTGCGGCGCCCGATGCGTTTCGGGGCGATGCGCCCGTTGTAGGTTTTGCCGGCGCGTTCGGATTGCACGTAGGACTTCAGCAGGTGCTCGAACAGGTAGGTCACCACCACGAACAGGACGTCGGCCAAGTGTGGGAAGCGGGCGCGTTTCCACTCCTCCACGCTGCGGAAGAAGGTGGCGTGCTTGGGCAACGCCGCGGTGCGCAAGTACCAATTCAACACCTGTTCCCGCACCGGGTTGGGGATGCCCGGCGCTGGCTGCCCTGGGCTCGTTTGGCCATCCGCCGCCCCTGCTCGGGCTGCTGCGCCAAGGGACGCCTCAAGCAGTTCGCCTAAGGTGGCCCGCGATAGCGCTTGGGTGGATTGCGCCTCTTGGGCGAAGTCGTCCAAGCAGGCGACGATGTGGTCGTAAACTTGGTCGAACACCAGCAGATTGCGGCATTCGGCGATGAAGTCGTGGCGCAGGTCGCCTTGCGTCAGCAGGTCCAGCACGGTCAGCTCGTTGAGTCGCACCTGCCTGTAGTGCCCGCTGGCCGGCACGATGAGCTTGGGGTAGCGCGCCTGCAGCAGGGTGCGGTTGATGCGGATTTGCGACATGCCTTGGCGTTTGGGCGCTGCGTCATCCTGGGAGATGTGCTCGTCCAAGGCCATGCCGGTGATGAGCAGGTTCAGCTCCGTGGTTAGCTGGCTATGCAGATAGGCTGGGGATTTGTTGCTGGTGCCGCCGCTGCGCAGCAGCCGTTTGCCTTCGTGGGTGAAGTGGGCTAAGGCCAGGGTGCGGAATTCGGCGTCCCGGCGGATGGCGCGGATCAGCCGGACGGGGTTCGACAGGTCCGTGACGCGCAGTATATGCTTGGTGTCCTCAAAGCTGTCGAGCAGGTCCACCAGCCCACTGAGGTTGCCGGCCGCCTCCCCTTTCCAGCGGTTGTAAAGATAGGCGCCCGTAGTGGTGAGCAAATTGGCCCGGGCCCGGTCGTAGTTGCGCTTGGGCTCGCCCAGGAACATCTGCGCAAAGCGGCTGCGCTGGTCGTTCAACGCCTTTCTTTTTTCGTTGTAGTTGCGCCAGGCCTTGGACAGCCCGTCGTCATAGACCACCTTGTCCGGGTCCTGCAGCCATTTCAGAAAGGTGCGCCGCCGCTCCCGATCCGCCCTTTCGGAAAGCTCGCCCTTGGGCAAGTCACGGTCCGCCAGGCGTCCGTACTGCGCCGTGCTGGTGGCCTTGATGCGCTGGCGCACCTTCAGGTAGCGCAGGTAGCGGAAGGCCAGGCCGAATACGTTGAGATATTCGGTTGGGTTCTTGGTCAACGTCAGTGATGCGCTGCTTTGCATCTTCTGCAGTTGTTGGGAGGGCCGCAGGTAGCGGTTCAGGCTGCGTTGGTAGTGGTCGAGTATGTAGGGGTTCTCCGCCACGAACTGCTTGGTGCGCTCCTCCACGGAGGTCAGGGTGGCGACGATGGCGGTGTGCAGGTTGGGCAGCTTGTCCGGCTCGTTGGGACTGTAGTCGATCACGCCGTCGATGTTGCCTTGGGCATAGAGCTCGAAGGGCGAAAGCCCCACGTATTTGGCGCACTCCTGCCATGACAGGTTCAGGCGCCGGGCGATGTTGGCCAGGGATGGCGGCTGGATGGTGCTGAACACGCCGTCGGCCACGGACAGGATCATGTTGCTGGCGGCCAGGGGAATGGCCCCCCCGGAGTAGCCGAGGCCGTAGATGACGCCCACATTGGGCACATCGAGGTTGCTGGCCTCCGTGATCAGGCGGGAGATGCTGTGCGCCTGATTGTGCCGGTTGGCTTCCTCCCGGGCGTCTGCGCCAGGGGTGTCCATGAAGGTGACGACGGCCATGCGCCGCTTGGCCCAGCGCTCCAGGTGACGCGCCGCCTCAAGGTGGTGGCGGGGCGCCCAGACGCCGTTCTCCACCGAGCGGTCCTGGGCGATGAAGCCCACTAGACGGGCGTATCCGTTGAAGTCCATCTCCACTGTGGCGGCGTAGAAGGGGCCTTGGGAGTCTTCACTGCGCACCGTGCCTAGCTGGCGGATGACCTCCGGCGCCGGGGTGCGCGTCTTGCTTTCCGCCGGGGCCACCACGGCCTCGATGTAGGAGTCTATGTCCAGGTTCCGCAGCCGTTTGGTGCGCCTGCTGATCTGGGCGCGTTTGAACAGCCCGGGCAGGGCGTCCTCACGGGCCACGCTGGGGAACAGGGAGAATTCCTGGGCTAGGCTCTCGGCAATCTGGTACAGCCGGTCGCCGTCCTGATTTGGCTTGTTCATGCGGGAAGCGGCCGCAAGTAGTAGAATGGGCGGTACTGTAGTGCGGCCAACAGCAAAACGCCATGCCTAGGCGCCCTTGGGTGGCGGCCGGTTTGAATTCCCAGCCTCTGTTTCCGTTGCGGGCGGGCTTCAGACCAAGCTGCTGTCGCGCCACGTTTGGGCATGATCCCAGCAGGGGGATTGGCAATGACCTCTTTGGCTTGCGCCGTCTTGACCATATCGGACAGCCGCACGGCGGCGGACGACACCTCCGGCGACCTGCTGGCTGAGCTGCTAACCGCCGCCGGCCACCGCTTGGTCCGCCGCGCCCTGAACAAGGACGACATCTACGCCATCCGCGCGACGGTTTCCGTGTGGATAGCGGATCCGCAGGTGCAGGTCATCCTCAGCACCGGCGGCACGGGCTTCACCGGCCGGGACAGCACCCCGGAGGCCCTAGCCCCCCTGTTCGACAAGACCATCCACGGCTTCGGCGAACTGTTCCGCCAGGTCTCCTACCAGGAGATTGGCGCCTCCACCATCCAATCCCGCGCCCTCGCCGGCCTAGCCAACGCCACCCTTGTCTTCGCCCTGCCCGGCTCCAACAACGCCGTGCGCACCGGCTGGGAAAAGATCATCAAACCCCAACTGGACATCACCAACAAGCCTTGCAACTTCGCGGAGCTGTTTGCGCGGTTTTTGGAGGTGTAGGAGCCCGCCGGGCAGCCGCACTGCGTTACTGCCAGCGATAGAGCAGGGTCAGGCCGTAAGAACGCGGTTTGCCGGGGGTTTCATAGATCCACCCCGGGCCAAAGTTCTCGAAACGT
>CAYGBY010000182.1:0-8096 GCA_964348115.1 uncultured Pseudomonadales bacterium | reverse complement strand
CCGCCGGCAAACAGCGGGGCGCTGGGCGAACGCGACTTGTTCAGAGGTTCCCTAGACTGCATGGTGCGCCAAGAGGGCCGCAACGGCGCCTGACATCCTCTAAAGCGCCAGCGTCGCACCAAGACCGTCGAGACGGCCGCTCGACAGGGCGCGAGGAGCGAGAACATCCGGCATATCTGAGCGACGGGCAACCCGCTTGGGCCGGATGGATCGGCAGTGGAGTGCAGGCGGCATTCGCCGCGGGCCGCTAGCTGGCGGCGCCGTCCAAGAGGGCTTTGAAGCCGGCCGGGGCATAGGGGCCTATCACCGCCTGCTCCAGGACGCCGACGCCTTGCCGGGCGCCGTCGCTGGCCCGCACCACCTGCTGCACATGCAGGTTCTCCGGCGCCAGCAAGTCGAGTTGCTGCGGATCGAAGGCCTCATGGCCAGTGGCCAATTCCCCTTGCCAAGCGCCTTGGCGCCACTTCGGATGGCCGTAGCCAAGCCCTTTCATATGAAAGCGCAGGATGGGTTTTAGCGAGACGGTGCGCCTATCCCCAGCCAAATTGATGAGATCGATCTCCGCGCTGGCCGCCAGCCGGGTGTTGGCATGGTAGCTGACCCGATGCGACGCAGTGGCCATGCGTTCGACCTCGGCATCCGCCGCGCTTGGAATGGCGTCCTCCGTCGGGTGCAGGGGCGCGGTGAGTCCCTCCCGGGCCAGCGCCTCCCCCCGCGGGCCATCGAAGAAGATGGCATGGGAGATATGGTCCCGCCAAAACAGCGGCACCCACAAGAAGAACAGCCCGTCCGGCGCCTGGGGCGCACCGCCAAGCTCCGGTTCGCCAACGGGGCGCACGCCCCAAGAGCGATCCTTGGTGCCCCGGCATTCCCGTGCGGACAGGGTCAGCTGGCCGTCCGGCGTGCGTATGGCGCCGCTCCAGGCGCCAAACTGGGCGAACCGGGTGCTGTCCAAAAAGCGGCGGGCGCCCCGCCAAAGCGTCTGGCGGGCTTCCTGAATGGGCGCGGTGCGGGCGGAAAACAGCAAATCGCAACCAAGACCGCTGGCATTGTCATCCAGGACAACGCGGGCGCGGCGCATGGGTTCGATGACCTCCATGCGGAACGGCCCCACTTGCATGTCCGTGCGCTCCGCCGGCGCCCGGCGCGAAGCGAAGAAGCAGTGCTGCCGGCCACCTGGGCGGACAACGCTGAAGGCGCAGTCCAACACGCCGCGGTGGGGGTACACCGCCATGCCGATGCCAAAGTAGTAACCGCCGTCCGCGGCGTAGCCGTTGTACCAAGTGCGATCATAGTGGTTGCGATCGCTGGTGGCCGGCTGGGCCAGAGGCTCCGGCGTCTGGTGAACGGGATAGTCGTCCAGCTTGTTCAGCACGGGTTGGTTCCTTGCCTAACATCACACCCCCACACGTACGCATGATAGCATCGAGCCTTCGTTGGGGGCGGCTTGGAGTGCGGCGCCAATGGTTTCCAGCCCGGAGCAAGTGACGGCGCAGTGGCTGACCGCCAAGCTGAACCAAGCTGGGCTGGCCGGTGCGGTAAGGAGCCTGCAGTGGCGCAGCATCGGCGCCGGCCAACTGGGCGAGAACGCGAGGTTCACCCTTGCGGTGGAGGGCCCGTTGCCCAACTCCCTAGTGGGCAAGTTCCCATCCAGGGACCCGGTCAGCCGGCAAACCGGCATCCAGCTGCAGAACTACGCCCGAGAGTGCTTCTTCTATTCCACCTTGGCCACTAAGGTGGACATCCAGACCCCCACCGTCTTCGCACTGGAGTTTGACCCGGAAAGCCATGACTTCGTCTTGCTGATGGAGGACTTGGCGCCCGGCGTGCAAATCGATCAGATGTCCGAATGCACCACGGACCAAGCCGCCTTGGCTGCGGAGGAACTGGCCAAGCTGCACGGCCCGCGTTGGGGAGATCGGGCTTTGGCCCGCCATCCCCTGCTGGCCCGCAGCGTCCCCAAGAAGGGTGAGCCGCACATCTACTGCGCATTGCAGCAAGGCTTCCTGCAGCGCTATGGGGAGCGCCTGAGCACCAGCGAATGGTCCGCGGTGGCGCAATTCGGCGCGGCGCAGGACGCCTACCTCAGGCTGGACGGCCCACAAACCCTGATACACATCGACTATCGCCTGGACAACATGATGTTCGGCGGCCCACATCCCCTCACGGTGCTGGACTGGCAGTCCATCTCCATGGGATGCGCCCTGAACGACCTCAGCTACTTTCTGGGCACTTCCCTGGCGCCGGCGCACCGCGCAAAGGCGGAGCGCGATCTGCTCAGGCACTACCTCAGCGTACTGCGCAGCTACGGGGTGGACTTGGACTGGAGCACCTGCTGGCGCCTGTACCGCCACCACGCTCCGGCCGGCCTGCACATGGCCGTGGTCGCCTCCATGATCGTGGGCGAGACCGCCCGCGGCAACGACATGTTCATGACTATGGCGAAACGCAGCATCGCCATGTGTGAAGACCTAGGGAACTTCTGAACAAGTCGCGTTCGCCCAGCGCCCCGCTGGCGGCGGGCGGAGATGGCGTTGCGGCCAAGGGAAGGCAACTTGCAGCGCGGCGGGGGTTGCGCACTCCGCGCGCCGCGGGGCGCCCTTCGGGAGGGCCTAAAGGGCTTGCCCAAATCGGGCTAAGCGCCCGAATCCGCTCTGGTTCAAGTTGCTCCGACTTGCAAGGCGGAACTTTGCAGCAACCTTGGCGGGCACGGACAGGACCATCCCAAAGCGTTCGCTCTTGAAAGAAAATTTCTGAAGGATCATTAGCCCCCGCAGAATATTGCGGAATCCTCCGAAAATATTCATAAACCACCTGTATAGGACCTTGCCGGGGCTGGTGGACGACTTTGGGATGGCCCTGCAGGCATGGTCAAATATGCGGGCCGCAGCCTGGAAATCTGGTACATTGCGCGGTTTTTGTTGGCAGGCGTCTGCGCAATGTCCGTTCCCCACTGGTTTCAGCGCGCTCTCGATGCGCCCTCCCAAACTGGCGACACCAAGGTCGAGGGCGTCAGAATTCACTTTGAAACCTGGGGCGATCCGGGCAAGCCCGGCATCGTCCTAGTGCATGGCAGCAACGCCCACCTGGAGTGGTGGCGCTTCGTCGCCCCCTATCTGGCCGATCAGTTCCGGGTGGCGGCCCTGGACTCCTCCGGCAACGGCGACAGCGGTTGGCGCACAAGCTATAGCGGGGGGATTCTGGGGGAGGAGGTCTGGGCGGTGTGCCAAGCCGCGCAGCTTGGCCAGCAGCCGTTCGTGGTGGGCCACAGTTTTGGCGGCTTCGTGGCCCTTGAAACCGGCCACTTGCATGGGGCGAACCTTGGCGGCCTCCTGTTCCTGGACTACACCACGGCGCCGCCTGAGCAGTATCTGGAGTGGGGAATGCGCAGCCAACGCGAGGACGTCAAGGCAGGCCGCAAGCTGCGCGTCTATCCAAGCCGGGAGGCAATTTTGCAACGCTTCCGGCTGATACCGGAACAAAACAACGTTCATCCCGCTGTGTTGGCGCATATCGCCAGCAAGGGCATCAAGCCGGCGCAGGGCGGTTGGACCTGGAAATTCGACCCGAGCTTATTCGACCACTTGGAAATGGGCATGGACCAGCGCGACAAATTCATGGCGCTGCCATGCAGAACAGCCGTGATCCTAGGCGAACACAGCAGCGACGAAGGCGCCCTCCATGGGGAATACATGGCCAGCCTGACGGGAGGCGCACTGCCTGTCTTCCGCATTCCCGGCAGCCACCACCACCTGATGTTCGATGAGCCCATCGCAGTGGTGGCCGCCATCAAGGCCACCCTGCTGAATTGGCTGCGCGAAAAGTGAGTCTTTCAATGTTGCTCCACTTCAGCGCCTTGACTGAAAAACCGGCCGACTGCCGCCGAAGCCAACTGCGCTGGCCGCGCCCTCGCCCGGATTTCATCCTTGGGCGCGTACTCCCTGCGCCCTAGGCTTGGCCATGCCTGCAGTCGCGCAAGTGCGCCCAGGGACGAAATCCAGCGCGATCATCAAGGCCCTTGTCGCCATATGCGGACTAGGCGTCGCCGGCTGTTACGGCCTAGCCGCAGGCGACGTGCGCCT
Organism: uncultured Pseudomonadales bacterium; assembly: GCA_964348115.1. Lineage (GTDB taxonomy): Bacteria > Pseudomonadota > Gammaproteobacteria > Pseudomonadales > Azotimanducaceae > Azophilus. Next base: position 4,014 of record CAYGBY010000182.1, on the reverse strand, counting down.
CGACCGGGACGCCTCCTACGGCTTGGTGCTGGTGGGCGGGCGGGTCATCGACCCGGAATCCGGGCTGGACGGCGTACGGAACGTCGCCATCCGCGCGGGAAAGATCGCAGCGGTGACGGAAGGGCCTCTGCAGGCTGCGGTCAGCGTTGACGCCAGCGGTTTGGTCGTCGCCCCCGGCTTTGTGAATGTGCACAGCCACGCCTGGACGCCCCTAGGGCAGCAATTCGAAGTCAGGGACGGCGTGACCACCGCTTTGGAGCTGGAGGCCGGCGCCTATCCAGTCAGCCGCTTCGGCACTTTTGCGCCCATCGCGATCGCTGGCGGATCGCTAATCAATTTCGGCGCATCCGTGGGCCACGCATTTGTCCGCTCCGCCATTCTTGAAGGCGACCAAGCGGTCAGCGGCCCAGATCATGCGCTGGCCCGGGCGCTTGGCGGCGGCGCCCCTGCAGGCATGGACACGCCAGCCTTCCGCATGCCGCTGTCCGCGCCGCAGCGCAAGGAGCTGCGCAGGCGCCTTGAGGCGGGGCTGGATGGCGGCGGCATCGGCATCGGCATGTTGCTGGACTATATGAGCGAAGCTGTGGACACAGCGGAGATGCGGGTGGTTTTCGAAGTAGCCGCTGACTACGGGGCGCCGATCTTCGTGCATGTGCGCCGCGGGGTCGCCGGCGACCCCGCTGGGCTGATCGAGGTTATCCAGCATGCCAAGGACAGCGGCGCACAGGTGCATGTCTGCCATGTGCAGGCCAACGCCATGGGAGGCATTCATGCGTTTCTGCGCCTGATTCGCGAAGCCCGCGCGGATGGACTGAAGATCACCACGGAGTCCTTTCCCTACAATGCCGGCGCCACCTCCAACACCGCCGCCGTCTTCGCGCGGGACTGGCAAAGGATTTTCGCCATCACCTACGAAGACGTGGAATGGGCCGCCACCGGCAAACGCTTCGATGAGGCGATGTGGCGCGACTATCGCCTCAACCGCCCGGGCGGCGGCGTCATCCACCACTACAACAAGGAGGAGTGGACCAGCGTCGCGACCAACGCAGCCGATGTGATCCTCGCCTCGGACGGCATGCCCATCGTCAGCCTGAAGCGGAAGGTGGCGCCGTTCGGCATCGGCGCCAACGCCCGCCTTCTGGGGCGCTACGTTCGCCAGCAAGGCTCCTTGAGCCTCACGGACGCCATCGCCAAGATGACCTATCTGCCAGCCAGGATGCTGCAGGACTACAGCCCCGGCATGGCCCTGAAGGGCCGCATCAGGGAGGGGGCGGACGCGGACATAACCGTATTCAACCCCCGCACCATCATAGACAACGCGACCTTTCAAAACCCCTACCAGGCTTCGTCCGGCATCGCGCATGTCATCGTCGCCGGGCGGTTTGTCGTGCGCGACGGAGAGTTGCGGAAGGGCGTGCATCCAGGACGCAGACTGTAACGGGGGCTTTGCATTCCTCCGGGAAGCCGCTTCAGGGAGCTGTCAAGCCTCATCCGGAAGCCAAGTTCCTGCGGTTCCCGCGCAGCCAAGGCCCGCCTGTTGGCCAGGACGGCGCACCAGCCCACAATAGGGCGCCGTTTACAAGTCCTGGGGAAACCTCTGAACAAGTCCCGGAAGCCCAGAGGAGCCTAAGAGGCGCAATGACAAGGCCCGGCAAAGCCCTGTGGCGGGCCCAACGCAATGAGCCGCAACGCCGCAAGCGCACTTTAGGCCCTCCCAAAAGGCCAACGTGACTTGTTCAGAGATGCCTTAGCCCATCTTTACCAAATTCGCAGATTTTGGGGCCGGATTTGGCTCCGATCGCCGGATTCCCTTGCCGCAACTTGTTGATTTTCCGTTGTGGGGAAGCGGAAACGGGCGATGTAGTGCCATAAAACATCCATTGGGGGTTGACGCCGTGCGGCGGCGCCGCCGCCATCTCCCCCCATGTTCATCCGACGTGCGCAAATCCGCCGCGCCGGCGGCCGGACCCACCGCACCCGAAATTGGGCATCGGGGCATTGGCGGGAGTTGCTGTTGCGGCATCACGAATGGTCCGTACGGGCGTCTTCGGCCCACTCCCGTTGCAGCCCCGAGTCGGCCGCGTTGACAATGCGCTCCGGCAGGCCCGGCACCTGCTCAATGCCTTGAAGAAACCGATTGGGACGCCCAGCGGCCAAAATGCCGTCCGGCACGGCCATCCGCTTGACAACCCCGCGATGGTTCGGAAGTACCTGACCATCCTCCGTGCGGTGGTGGTCGAAGCGACCACTGGCCGATCGGCCCGCGGCGCAACGACGCACAATTGATGGCGCCGACTCTCGGGCGGGGGACATCGCCGCGTGGGTGGCGCGGGTCTGTTGGCGCCCGGCGCCGCATGACCACCCGCCCGGTGGGCGGAACGCATGCGCTACAATGAGGGTGGCCGATGCACACCAACCACTTCCTGGCCGCGCTGGCGGAGCAGCTTCTGGCGCCGGAACGCGATCCGGGCCAACTGGCCTCGGCCGATCTCGGAGCCGTGCGTCGCCGGGCCGCGAGGCGGCGCCTCGCCTACTACGACACGCGCTATGACAACGAGCTGGTTCAGGAGCGTGACCACGAGGTCGCCGAGGCCATGGCGACCATTCGTCGAAACGGCCCGGCCGACCTCAGGAACACGCTCGACGCCATCCAAAGCGCGTTCCAATACGGGGACAGGGAAGATGCCCGGCACGCGTTTAGGGTTCTGCGCGAACGGGGCTTTCTGCAGTCAGTTCCCGATCCGGTACCCGGCGGGCCGCGACGCTACGGCTGCCCCATCCCCTCGCTGGCGTCCTACGCAGCCGCCCGCGGGTTTCCGCCGCACCACGCCGCGACGCTGGGCGACGCCGACGCGCTGAACGCCCTGGTCCGCCGGGACCGCGGCGCGCTCGACATCCGTGATGCGATGGGCCGCACGCCGCTGCATTTGGCGGCGGAGTGCCGCTGGACGGACGCGGCGGAGACGCTGCTCGCCGCGGGGGCGACCCCGACGCGCCGGACACCGCCGGCGCAACCGCACGCGGGACATAGCCCGAATTCGCCTGGCCGAAGAGGGCACCGGAGAAGAATCACGACAACGGTGGGGGGTCCGGCGCATCCGGCGGACCGGGAGGAATGGGCTAACGGCCGCCGCCGGCGTGCGGCCCGCGAGCGGGTTGGGGCGGGTGCGCCACCTGTCCGGCGACGGACATCAGAGCATCCAATCAACGGGCGAGTGGAAAAGGACAGTGGGGAATAGCTCTACGAAGCATAGGGCCGGTACAGCCGGTGAAGCTCTGGAGGCCGCTAAAGCCTAATGCCCTCCAACCCCCTGGACGCCCAAATGCAGCAGATGTCCTGTGTTGAGGGAAAGGCAGGGACAGGTCATTTGAGCATTTCGATCTTCTTCACCACGTCCCAAAAAACATGTGGCCCCTCAAGCATCCTATGCCTATCAGCCCAGGCCGCCCATTTGACGGGCGTACTGATTATGGAGCCTGTATTGGACTCAGTGGGACCATCTTGCCCTGATGATTCAGCCAAATACCTCTCCCGCAATTTACTTGCCTGAGACTTTAATGAACCGCGCTCTTCCACAGCAGAAATCAACGTGCCTTCAAGATATTTCCCCTCTTTGGTGCCTTTCAAGTCCGATGCCCAGCTCAGCGAGAAAAGATCATCTACTAGGTGTGCGTCGGACACGTCACCCCGAACAAATTCACGATATCCTTCTGGAATCACCAAGCGAAGGAGCATGGCTGTCGGCAGGAACCACATCCAATCTTTAGATGGCCAACCGCCAAATGAGGCGGCTACCACCGAATAGTGTCTCAGCATTTTACCGAGCGCACGAATCCCGTACGGGCACTTCGACAGAAACAAGGCCAGCATCTTCGAGCCCGCTTGATTTGGATCCAATCGAGTCTTGGATATAAGAGCCCGTATAGCGGCCTCTTTGTCCCCCTCTGGGAGGGACAGATCGACATCGAAGAACCGGCTAAAATAGCTCTCTGGGTCAGAAGCGGATCCGTAAA
>CAYGBY010000181.1:0-8146 GCA_964348115.1 uncultured Pseudomonadales bacterium | reverse complement strand
GGCCGCGCCGCCCGCCTTGACAATGCCGTGGGCGTAGGCGGCGAGGCTGATGCCTTCATAACTGATTGTGGCCGTGGCCTGCTGCCCCTCCACCGGACCGGAGGCGTTCAGCGGATCATCGTACTGCACCGCCACGGCGGTGTTGAAGGTTGTCGGCAACAGGTTGTCAACGCCGCCGGGGACGTATGTGATCGGAACACCCGCGGTGGCTTCTTCCACGGCGATGCTGCCGCTGTAGCTGCCGCCGTCCTCACTGCGCGTCAACTCCGCTTCGCCGAGCATCACTTTGTCGTCGGTTTGGAAGTTGCCGGACGCAGTGACGATCAAGTCACCCGGAAAGGAGGCAAGGTCAACAAGGGGATCCATGTTAGTAGATTTCTCGGCGAGAGCACGTGTCGACCCGCCGCTTATGATGGCGAAGGTAAGGGTGCCGAGGTTCAGGCTCCCCGTCGGCATGGCTTCGGTTGCCCCTGTCAGAACCTTGCGGTCCATCAAGCTGACTGTCCCGATCGGCATCGGGTCGCTCCGCAAGGTAACATCAACCGCCGTAACAAGCGTATACATTAGCTGGCTATAAGCTGCAGAATCCCCGCGAGCCACTGGTCCTTCGGGGAAGGAATCGCCCGTGCGCCTCACGACTTCGACGGAGGCGCCGAGCGCCACTCCCAACAGCGGAGGATTAGCCTCCGGGATAACGTCTACGGGAGTCACCTGAAGATCGGGAACCGTGAATTGGATCGCTCCGTCTATTGGCAGATCGCCGCCCTCCACGGCGACGCGAACCGTAACCCAACTGTCGCCCTGTTGGCCGCCTTCCGCCAATGACAAGGAAACGTTGGAGTTGTCAGTGGAGCTAAATTGCGACAGCGAAACCCTTTCGGCGAAGGTGGCGCCCGCCAGGCTGAAGGTCAGATTCGCCTCATTGCCCTCACTAATAGCGGCGCCGCCCACAACTATTTCCACCATAGTCGGGCTATTTTCCTTGCTTCTTTCCTCCACCAAGCGGCCTTCAGCAACGCCGAAATACTCCGCAGCGAATGCCCTGATGAACCTGACGGGTTGAGTCAACGTCGGTTGACTCCAAGCGCCGGGAGAGAACGCCGCGCCCACCGCAAGGAGCACCGCAGCGCGTTTCATTTGCTTAAGCATTTGTTTCCTCATCTCTGTTTGGTCCCGCCGCGGCGACAACACGCATTGGCTTCAGCGCCATCCACCCCAGCAAGGCTTGACGAATAATAGCCGCCTTATGAAGCCTAATGCAAACATTCCTTAATCCCCTGAGTGCCCCGATCCCCGGATAAGTTCGGGATGACGGGCGATTTGGGGACGCGCATGCGTCCCCGCCGCGCCGTGCGGACCATGTGCGCCGCCGTGCGCATCACGTATCGGATGACTTGGCGGATGCCGTGCCCGCACACCTGCGCCTCCCCAAGGCACACCCCAAGTGAGTTTCCAGGAACCCCATTTTCGCACGTATAACGCTATGCGGCGGACTCCTCCGCCGACTCCTCCATCTTATCAGGGGATTAAGGGCGGCTTGACAGCAGCGCCCGCGCCCGTGACGATCAGCGTTCCAATTCCAGCAATATGTAGGAGTGTTTGGCGTGAAGAAAATTCTGCCGATGATGATGGCTTGGGCCGCTGCCGTGATGGCGCCGTTGGCGCTGGCCGATGACTACTCAAGCGGTTGGAGCTTGCCCTTGGGCGCGCAGGCCCCCGCTATCGAGGCCCCGGATCAGACCGGTGCGGTGCGCACCCTGGACTCCCTGGCGGGCGAGCGGGGCTTGCTGCTGTTCCTCAGCCGTTCCGCGGACTGGTGACCCTTTTGCAAGCACCAGTTTGTACAACTGGAGGAATGGCGAGAGCAGTTCGAAGCGGCCGGCGTCAAGGTGGCCGGCATGACCTATGACAGCGTTGAGCTTCTGGCGGCCTTTCACGGCGAGAAGAACCTGGGCTACCCCCTGCTGCATGACGAACAGGCCAGACATGTACTGGGCTTCGACGTGCTGAATGAGGCTTACGCGCCTGGCCACCGTGCCTATGGCATCCCTCATCCGGGCATCTTTCTGATCGATGAAAATGGCGTGATCACCGCCAAGTTCGCTGTGCCCGGTTATCGGCAGCGCCCCGCCATGCGTGAAGTGCTCGAGGCCGTTCAGGCTGGCAAGGGCGATTGAACTGCAACTGATGGGCTGCCGGATGGCTGCGGTGGTGCGGGCGAAGGCGTCGCTCGCAGCCGGTCTGGGGGGATGCGCCCGCGGCAACCGCGCCGCCCGCTGGAGTGAACCTGGGAGGCGGCTGCGCCGGCGCCGCGGCTTGGCGCCGGCCCTGTCGTCGCCGCTGGCCGCATCCGAAAGGCCTTCAGCGCGATGCCGATGGTTGCGGGCCCTGCTGTTGCTGCCCCTGGCGGCATCCTGGGGCTGCGCCTCCTTGATGTCTTCGGTTACGGAGGGTTTGGCGGATGACCTATCCGCCGCCATCCTGGAGAATCCGGATGTGGACATCGTGCGCGAAGGGGCGCCGGCCTTCCTGCTGCTGATCGACGGGCTGCTGCGCAGCAGCCCGGATAGCTTGGCCCTGTTGTCCGGCGCCGCGTCCCTGAATTCCGCCTATGCCGGCGCCTTTGTGGCGGATGAGGAGCGGGCGCGGCTGATGTCCGCTAAGGCCAGGGCGCTGGCGGAAAAGGCGCTTTGCTTGGGGGTTAAGGACGGCTGCGGCGTCGCCGCCATGCCCTTTGCGGAACTGGAGCAGTGGGCGGCCTCCCTGACCAAGGGGGACGTGCCCTTGGCCTATGGCATGGCCACCGCCTGGGCGGGCTGGATGCAGGCGAACAGCGATGACTTCAACGCCATCGCGGACCTCGGCAAGGTGAAGTTGCTCATGGAGCGCATCGCCGAATTGGACGAGGGCTATGACTACGGCGGCCCGCACCTGTATCTGGGCGTCTTTGAGACCCTGCTGCCCCCTGCCTTGGGCGGGCGCCCGGAGGTGGGCCGCGCCCATTTTGAACGGGCCATGGCCTTGGCGGAGCATAAACACTTGCTGACCTTGGTGTTCTTTGCCGAACAGTACGCCCGGCTGGTGTTCGACCGCCCCCTGCACGACGATCTGCTCAACGAAGTGCTGGCCGCCGAAGTGGCGGCGCCGGACCTTATTCTGATGAACGCCGTGGCCAAACGCCGCGCCCAGATCCTGCTGGAGAGCGCCGATGCCTATTTCTAAGCAACACGCACCAACCTTGGCCGCCCCGCCCAGCACCGCGAAAGCGCTTATCTGGGGCCGCGCTTTTGCAATCCGCGGCCGCCCAAGCGCCCTGCGCAAGCTGCGCCGCGGCCGCCCGCTGATGGGTTCGCCGCCAAGGCTGCGCTGCAGGACCGCGCTGGCCCTCTTGCCGGCTTGCGCCCTGACCCGTACATTGCACTCCCGGCGTTGGTGCGGGTGGAGGATATCGCTGGCCCTCTTGCTGGCTTGCGCCTCCGCGACGCCGGCGGCGGAAACCCTGAAGATCGCGGCTCTGTCCCCGGAAGGCTCCGTCTGGATGAACCTTTTGCGGGAGGGCGGCGCTGAGGTGCAGGCGCGCAGCGACTGGCGGGTGGCCTTCAAGTTCTACCCTGGCGGCGTGATGGGTGACGACAAGGCGGTGCTGCGCAAGATGCGCGTGGGGCAACTGCAGGGCGCCGTGCTGACTGCCGGCGCCCTGGTGCAGCGTTACCCGGACATCACCCTGTACAACCTGCCCATGATCTTCCGCTCCGCTGCGGAGGTGGACTTTGTGCGCCGGCAAATGGATGGCCAGTTGCTGGCCGGCCTTGCCGACCGAGGCCTTGTGGCCTTCGGCTTCGCGGAGGTGGGCTTCGCCTACGCCATGTCGCGCAACCCGTTCACCAGCGTGGCCGGCGCCCAAGCGCAGAAGGTCTGGGTGCCGGACAACGACCCTGGCGCTGCGCAGGCTTTGCGGGCGTTCGGCATTACGCCCATCCCGCTGCCCATCGTCGATGTGCTGGGCGGCCTGCAGACCGGGCTGATCGATAGCGTCGCCGCCCCGCCGGTGGGCGCCGTGGCCTTGCAGTGGCACACCCGGGTGGCCCATGTGCTGGACCTGCCCCTGCTGTACATCTACGGCCTGCTGGTGGTGGACAAACGCCGCTTTGAACGCTTGGCGCAGCCGGACCAACAAAGCGTGCGCGAAGTGATGGCCAATATGGTGCGGCGAGTCAACGCCCGCAGCCGCCAGGATCATGAGATGGCGGCCGCCGCCTTGGCCAATCAGGGCCTGATCTGGCACACCCCATCCGCCGGCGAGGTGGCGCAGTGGCGCGAATTGGCGCAGCAGGCTTCCCGGCGCATGGTGCAGGAAGGCTATGTCTCCGACGACCTGCACCAAGCTCTTCAGCAGCATCTTGTGGAGTTCCGGGCCGCCGCGGGGGCTTCGGCGCCAAGCCAGGATGCCGCGGGGCGTTGAGGTGCGGCCGCCATGCTCGGCTAAACCGGCGCCGCCCAGCTTTTGCGGACCATATGCGGCGCGATCCAAGCTGCCCTTGCAAGCCGCCCGACGCAAAGCCGCTGTCGTGCGTTGTGGCGAAGAGCCCGACCGTCGCTGGAGCACATCCGAAATGGTCTTGAACGAATGCCCTACGTTGCGCACTGTGGCAAAGGGCCCGACCATCGTTGGCCCGGTGCCTCGCGGGGACCGCATCGCATATGGCTCCCTTTGGGGTTGGCCCCAGACTCTCCTCGGGCGGCATGATGGGAAGCTGGGCTGAAAGTCTGCGCCGCCGGGAAATTGGCCAACCATCGCCTACGCCGCGGGCGGGCAATGGGGCCGAAAAGCCGCATGACAGGGACATATAGCCTGACTTCTTCACTGTCCTTCAGGCGCTGCTGCTGCGCCCTTCCCGCCAGCACCTGCCGCAATAGTGGCGGCGGGGCGCCGGCGGTTGGAGGGGTCGTTTGAGGCGGTTGTGGCAGACGCTGCGCTGGCTGGAGAACGGCTTGCTGGTGCTGGTATTGGCCGCCATCATTGCGGTGGCCGCCTATCAGGTTGTAGCGCGCAACCTGTTCGCCACCGGCCTGCTCTGGGGTGACGCCCTGGTGCGGGTGCTGGTGATTTGGGTGGCCATGGTGGGCGCCATGGTGGCCTCGCGCAATGATGAGCATATCCGCATCGACCTGTTGGCCCGCTTCGTGGCGCAACGCTGGCGGCGCGTCCTGGCGCGTTTCGCCAACGGCTTCACCTGCCTGGTGTTGGGGGCGTTTGCCTGGTTCAGCTTCGCCTTTGTGCGCCTTGAATATCAGGACGGCATCATCGCCTTTGGCGCCGTGCCGGCTTGGCTGTGCGAAGCCATCCTGCCCTTCGGCGCCGCGGTGATGTGTCTGCGCTACCTGCTGCACAGCCTGGATCCGCCATGATCTGGGCGGGCGTGCTGCTGGTGCTGGCGGCGGCCTTGGCTGGCGCGCCGCTCATAGCGGTGCTGATGGCCGCGGCCATGTTGGGGTTTCTCGCCGCCGGCATCGATCTCATGGTGGTGCCCATCGAGATATACCGCATCGTGGACACGCCCTTGCTGGTGGCCCTGCCCTTGTTCACCTATGCCGGCTATGTGCTGGCGGAGGCCAGGACCTCAGAGCGCCTGGTGGCCTTGGTGCAAAGCCTGTTCGGCTGGCTGCCGGCTGGCCTCGCCATCGTCGGCTTTATCGCCTGCGCATTGTTCACCGCACTCACCGGAGCGTCCGGCGTCACCATCGTCGCTTTGGGCGCCCTGCTGCTGCCGGCCCTGTTGCGGGCCGGCTACGGGGAGCGCTTCAGCCTGGGGCTGGTGACCACTTCCGGCAGCCTCGGGTTGTTGCTGGCCCCATCGCTGCCGCTGATCCTGTACGGCGTCATCGCCCAACAACTGGACGTCGGGCGCAACTTCACCATTGTGGAGTTGTTCAAGGCCGGGGTGCTGCCCCTGCTTCTGATGCTGGCCTGCCTAGTGGCCTGGACCCTCTGGACCCAGCGCCACGCCCGACCGGCGGCGACCACCGCCCCAACTGCCCAAGCCAATGGCAAGAAGCGGCAAATCTGGCTGGCTTTGGCGGCCGCCCGCTGGGAGCTGCCCCTGCCGCTGGTGATCCTGGGGGGCATCTATTCCGGCTTTTTCGCCATCTCGGAAGCGGCTGCGGTGACCGCCGTGTACGTCACGCTGGTGCAGACCTTCGGCTACCGGGACCTCAGCGTTCGGGATCTGCCTAGGGTGGCCGTCAAGGCGATGGTGATGGTCGGCGGCATCCTGCTGATCCTCGGCGTGGCCTTGGCGTTCACCAACTTCCTGGTGGATGCGGAAGTGCCGCAACGCCTGTTTGACTTCATGCAGGCGCACATCGAAAGCCCCATCGCCTTCCTGCTGCTTTTGAATATTCTGCTGCTGGGGTTGGGCGCGGTGCTGGACATATTCTCCGCATTGGTCATTATGGTGCCCCTGATCCTGCCGGTGGCGGTGGGATACGGCATTGATCCGGTCCACTTGGGAATCGTATTTTTGGCGAACATGCAAATTGGCTACTTCACGCCGCCGGTGGGCATGAACCTGTTCATCGCCAGCTATCGGTTCAAGAAACCCGTGTTGACCCTGTACGCGGCCTGCTGGCCGTTCATGGTGGTGCTGCTGGCTGCGCTGCTGCTGATCACCTACGTGCCTTGGTTCACCCTTGCGCTGGTGCAATGAACGCCAAGAAGAGGCGCCGCTTCGTCACGCTGGTTTTGAGCCTGGTTCTTCTGCTCGGGACGGCGGCCAAAGCCCGGGCGACGCCCGCCGCCAAGGTGGACGCCTTCCACACCCTGCTGCTGGAGGTGATGCAGACGGAGGGCTTCGCCGCCCGGGACGCCAAGCTGAAGCCGGCGGTGCCGGCGTTTTTTGATCTCCATTCCATTGCCCGCATCAGCCTGGGCGGCAGTTGGCGCAAGCTGGCGGACGCGCAGCGCACCGTCTTCATCAGGCTGATGGATCGGCTGATCGTGGCCACTTACGCCAGCCGCTTCGACAGCTACAGCGGCCAGCGTTTTGAGCGGGTGGAGGAAGTGCAGGCCGGCACCGGGCCGGTGATCAAAACCCAACTTGTGCGCAGCAATGGCGAGCGCGTGAATCTGGACTACTATTTTCGCGGCGGCAAAGTGTTCAACGTGGTGGCGGACGGCGTCAGCGACCTGTCGCTACGGCGGGCGGACTATGGCAGCGTCATCCGCAAGGAAGGTTATGATGCCTTGCTAGAGCATATTGAGGACAGCATTGCCGAGGTTATAGCCGACGGAGGCGGTTGACGACGGCCAAGGAGAATTCCCATGAGCGAAAAAAAAGGCAAGCACGGGGCTTGGCGGATTGCGGCGCTGGCTGCGGCGCTGCTGCTGCAGTTGGGGTGCGCAGGCTTAACGGGGCCGGACTACGGCGTATATGACGCCAACCCGGAACTGAACGCGGCCTCGTTCCGCCTCTCTGAAGACGTGGACCGCACCTTGGTGGCGCCTGCCGCACGGACCTATCAGAGCATCCTGCCGGATCCGTTGGAGGTTGGCGTCGCCAACTTCTTCGCCAACTTGCGGTCCGTGGACAGCAGCATCAACGGCTTCCTGCAGGGCAAGCCGAAGCGCGGCGGCACGGACTTGGCGCGCTTTGTGATGAACAGCACCGTCGGGGTCGGCGGTCTGTTCGACGTTGCCGCACGGGCCGGCCTGCAGGATCAGCAAGAGGATTTGGGGCAGACCCTGGCCGTCTGGGGTTGGCGCAAAAGCCGCTACATTTACGTGCCCCTGGTGGGGCCGTCCACCCTGCGTGATCTGCCGTCCCTGGCTTTGGGCGCCCTGGGGCCGCGGCTGCTGTTGGGGTCCCGTCACGAACTTTGGATGACTGGCCTGGGGCTGCTCAGCACGCGGGCGGAGGCGCTGGTCTTGACGGACACCCGTGACGCCGCCGCCCTGGACCCCTACGCTTTCACGCGCGAGGCCTACCACCAGCGCCGTAAGTTCCTCATCTACGATGGCGACCCGCCTCTGGACGATTTCGACGACTTTTTTGATGAACCGGGCCTCTAGTGTCCTGTCCCATAAGTTTCTTACATTTCAGCGTGCCGCACGGGGCCTGTGGCAAGGCGCGGCCCGCCGGGAATGGCC
>CAYGBY010000180.1:0-8161 GCA_964348115.1 uncultured Pseudomonadales bacterium | reverse complement strand
GGCTGCCCCCCCTCCCCTTGGTCTACCTGTACGCCCAATACTCATCCAGACAGATGGGCGTTGCATCGGCGGCGGTGCAGAACCGCCTTTCAGACTTGGCCGCCTTCACCCAGGAGAACCTGGCCGGCATCCGCACCATCCAGGCGATGGCCCAGGAGGAGAATGAAATCGCCCGCTTCGGCGACACCAACCAAGACTACGCCACCGCCTTTTACCAGCAGGCGAAGGTCAACTCCCGCATGTCCGCGTTGATGCCGAGCCTGGCCGCGGTCTGCTCCATCACCATTCTCGGCTATGGCGGACACCTAGTGCTGGCTGGGGAAATGACGCCGGGCGCCTTCGTAGCGTTCTTTCTGTACGTGAACATGGTGGTGCAGCCATTTCGGGTGGCCGGCTTCATCGTCAACCTGGTGCAGCGGGCCGGGGTGGCCAGCAACCGCCTGTTCGAGGTGTTCGACCTGCAGCCGGAAATAGCCGATGCGCCCAGGGGCAACGCCCCGGCCCTTATCAGGGGCGCCGTTGCAGTGTGCGGCCTGCACTACCGCTACCAAGCTGGGCGCGCGCCGGCCCTGAACGGCGTGCATCTTGACATGCGCGCCGGTGAGATGGTCGCCATCATGGGGCGGGTCGGCAGCGGCAAAACCACCCTGCTGCACCTATTGGTGCGCTTGCTGGATCCGCCGCCGGGCACCCTGTTCATCGATGGCCTGGACGTGCGCGACTATCCGCTGGCGCAGCTTCGCGCCCAAGTGGCGTTGGTGCCTCAGGATCCGTTTCTATTCGGCCAGCCGCTGCGCAGCAACCTCACCTACGATGATCCGCAGCGTTCATTGGAGCGCATCTGGGCCGCAGCCGCCGCGGCGGACTTCAAGGAAACCATAGAAGGCTTTCCCGATGGCCTGGACACCCTGGTGGGCGAACGCGGCGTGACCCTTTCCGGCGGGCAGAAGCAGCGCGCCGCCTTGGCGCGGGGGCTGATCCGCGAAGCGCCCGTACTGCTGCTGGACGACTGCTTCTCAAGCGTGGACACCGCCACCGAGGAGCGCATCCTGATGCAGATTCGCGCCCGCCGCGCTGGGCGCACGACCCTGTTGGTCTCCCACCGGGTGTCCACGGCCCGCCATGCCGACCGCATTGTGGTGCTTGCGGATGGCAAGGTGGCGGAAAGCGGACCACACGCAGCGTTGCTGGGGCAAGGCGGCTTCTACGCCAACCTGGAGCGGCTGCAGCGCGGCGGCGTGGAAGCCGTCAGGGCAAGGGCGTCCTGATGGCGCAAGCATCAGCCAAACGCGACCACGCCATGTTCGACGCGGATCTGTCCGGCGCGGTGCTGAACCTGTCTCTCTTGCGCCGCCTGCTAGCTTGGCTTGCCCCCTACCGTCTGACGTTCGCCCTCAGCGGGTTGCTGGTGCTGGCGTCCTCCACCCTGCAGGTGCTGCTGCCGGTGATCATGTCCATAGTGGTCATCGATGGGATCATCCAGGGCAACACGGATGCCGAAGTTCCCGACCTCGGCATGACGGAGGCGGTGAACTGGCTTTCCGCCAGCCTGGACGCACACCCCCTGCTCGGCGCCTGTCTGCTGTACGCCATCCTGCAGGCGGGCTGGGCGCTCACCGGGCACGCCCACCGCATGACCCTAGCCACTGCGGTGATCAAGGGGCTGCGGGATCTGCGGTTGGATCTGTTCCGCCATCTGGAGACGCGCCCCGCCTCCTTCTATGACCGGGTGGCGGTGGGCCGGGTGATGACCCGGGTAACCAACGACATTGAAGCGCTCTACGAGCTGCTAAACGGCTTAGGTGCCCTGATTGGCGAGTTCGTGCCCTTCTTCGTGGCGCTGATCATCATGCTGTCGATCGACCCCCAGCTTACCGGCATGCTGCTGCTGGCCATGCCGGTGATGGCCGTTGCAACATTCGTTTTCCGGCGCGCCACCCGCAAGCTGTTTCGGCTGGCCCGCCAAGCGGTCTCGGCCTTGAACCAGAATATGCAGGAAAACCTGGCCGGCCTGCGCATCGTGCAGCTTTCCGGGCGGGAGCAGCGCAACTTGGCGGAATATGAAAGCATCAACCGCAAAAACCTTGGCTATGAGCAAACCAGCGCCCGCTGGGAAACCCTGTACGGCGCCCTTAACGACAGCGTGGCCCACATCGCCATCGGAGTCATCCTCTACTATGGCGCCGGCGCGGTCATTCAGGATGTGCTGACCCTAGGCAGCGTGGTGCTGTTCGCCCGCTTCGTGGACATGTTGCTGCACCCCATCGTGGCCCTTGGGGAGCAGACCAACATCCTGTTCCGCGCCATGGCCAGCGGCGAGCGCATCTTTCAGGCCTTGGACTGGGATGAAAGGATTCACGAGCCCGCCCGGCCGGCCGAGCTGCCCAAGCGCTTGGCCGGGGCGCTGGAGTTCCGCCGCCTCAGCTTCACCTATGATGCGGATACGCCGGCCCTGAACGATGTGTCCTTCACCATCGCGCCGGGGGAGAAACTGGCGGTGGTCGGCCCCACGGGCGCCGGCAAAAGCACCCTAATACGCCTGCTGGGCCGCTTCTACGACTTCGAGGATGGCCGCATCTTCCTGGACGGCATAGACCTCAACCGCATTCACAGCCGGGACCTGCGTCGGCGCGTGGGCGTGGTGCTGCAGGACTTCCACATCTTCTCCGGCAGCATCGCCGACAACATCGCCTTGGGCAACCCAGCCATTAGCCGCGCACGGGTCGTTGAAGCGGCGCGCACGGTCAACGCGGAGGGCTTCATCAACGCCCTGCCCCAAGGTTTCGACACGCCGCTGGCGGAGCGCGGCCAAAACCTCTCCCAAGGCCAGCGGCAGTTGCTGGCGTTCGCCAGGGTGCTGGCGGCGGACCCGGAGATACTGGTGCTCGATGAGGCCACCGCCTCCATAGACACGGAGACGGAGCAGCTGATTCAGGACGCCCTGCGCAAGCTTACCGCGGGCCGCACCGCCATCCTCATCGCCCACCGTCTGCAAACCATTCAGGAGGCGGACCGGGTGCTGGTGATGGAGCATGGGCGGGTCGCCGAGCTGGGCACCCCCGCGCAGCTTCTTGCCCGCGGCGGGCTTTACCAGCGCCTGCACAGCCTGCAGTTCCGCACGGCAAGCTAGGATACAATGCTGGCATGGCTGCACAGATCCTCGCCAGAAGCGGCGAAAAATTCCATACGCCGCAGGGCTTCAACGCCATCAAGGACGGCGTCAAGGGCAACCTTGGAACGGCGCGGCGCCTAGGCGCAAAACCTTCTTGGCTGCGTGTTCGCCTAGGCGGAGGTCCCCGCTTTCAAGCGGTGCGGGACACCGTGCGCAGCCATCGCTTGGCGACGGTGTGCGAGGAATCCCACTGCCCCAACATCGGCGAATGCTGGAGCAACGGCACCGCCACCCTAATGCTGATGGGCAGCGTCTGCACCCGCGCCTGCCGTTTCTGCGCTGTGGACACGGGCAACCCCAAGGGTTGGCTGGATGCGGGCGAACCTGCGGCGGCTGCGGAATCCGTGCGCCTGATGGGCCTGCGCTATGTGGTGCTCACCTCAGTGGACCGGGACGATCTGGCCGATGGCGGCGCCAGCCACTACGCGGCCTGTGTGCGCGCTGTCAAGCGGCTGAACCCGGCCACCGCGGTGGAGGCGCTGACGCCGGACTTCGGCGGCGACGAAGACGCCGTGGCCAAGGTCGCCACCTCCGGGCTGGACGTGTTCGCCCAGAACTTGGAGACCGTCCGCCGCCTGACCGTCCAGGTGCGCGACCCGCGCGCTGGCTACCAACAGACCTTGGACGTTCTGGCCGCGGCGAAGCGCCATCAGCCAAGCTTGCTGACCAAGTCCAGCCTTATGGTGGGGTTGGGGGAAAGCAGCGATGAGGTTCATCAAGCCATGCAGGACTTGCGGGCGCACGATGTGGACCTGCTCACCATCGGCCAATACCTGCGTCCCACCGCCAACCATCTGCCGGTAGCCCGTTGGGTGCATCCGAAGAAATTCGACGCCTACCGCGCACTGGGCCTCTCCCTAGGCTTCACGGAAGTGGCCTCCGGCCCGCTGGTGCGCTCCAGTTACCGGGCGGACAGACTGTTCGACCGCAACAATTTGGGCCTGGGCGCCCAGGCATGAGGCTGCCCAAGGAGGCGCGGCGGGAATCCTCCACATTTGCAAGCAAGAATTAGGGAGATGAACCCATGACCGAGCCCTATGTCCGCCAAGCCCAGGAGAGCATGCCCATCGAGCTGGTGCGCAAGGAGGATTTCACCGTCTGGCTGGAGGCGCAGGCGGCGGCGGACCAAGCCTTGGCGCGCCAGCATCGCTTTGCCGGCAAGCCCGGGCAATTCTGCTGGCTGGGTCAAACGGCTGCCGAACGGCGGGTGGTTGCCGGCTGGGATGGCGCTTCCTCCTTGGCCACCTTGGGGGGGTTGCCGATGGCCCTCGGCGAAGGCGTCTATCGTCTCGCCCAGCCGGCGGACGAACTGCAGTTGCTCGGGTGGGGCCTCGGCTGCTACGCCTTCACCCGCTACCGCAGCGAGGCGAAAACGCCGGCCCAGCTATTGCTGCCGCATGGCGCCAATGGGGAGCGTTTAGGCAATTTCATCGCGGCTGTGCGCCTGGTGCGGGACCTTATCAACATGCCGGCCGGGGACCTGCTGCCCAGCGCCCTGGCGGAGGAGGCCGCGCAGGTCGCCAGCGCCCAGAACGCGCAGTGCCGCATCGTCGTCGGGGATGAGCTGCTGGCGGAAGGCTTCCACGCCATTCACGCCGTGGGCCGGGCGGCGCAGGATGCACCGCGTTTGGTGGACATCACCTGGGGCGACGCAGGCGACCCGTTAATCGCCGTTGTTGGCAAGGGCGTGTGCTTCGATAGCGGCGGGCTGAACATCAAGACCACCCAAGGCATGCGAACCATGAAGAAGGACATGGGCGGCGCCGCAGCCGCTTTGGGGCTGGCCCAGCTCATCATGGCGGAGGGGCTGCCCGTGCGTCTGCGGCTTCTGATTCCGGCGGTGGAGAACGCCATCTCCGGCAACGCCTACCGCCCAGGAGACATTCTGAACACCTACAAGGGCATCCGCGTGGAGGTGGACAACACGGACGCCGAGGGCCGCTTGATTCTGTGCGACGCCCTGGCCTTGGCGGCGGAGGAGGCCCCCGCCCTGATGGTGGACTTCGCCACCCTTACCGGCGCCGCCAGAGTCGCCGTGGGCACCGAGATTTCCGCCATGTTCTGCAATGATGACGCGGTGGCGGAGGGGCTGCTGGCCGCCGGCGCCGAAGTGGACGACCTGCTATGGCGCCAGCCTTTGCACAAACCCTATGAGCATCTGCTGAAAAGCAATGTGGCGGACACGCTGAACTCCGCCAACTCCCCCTACGGCGGCGCCATCACGGCGGCCCTGTTCCTGCAGAAGTTCGTCGCTGATATCCCCTGGGTCCATTTTGACATCATGGCCGCCAACGTCCGCAGCCGACCGGGCCGTCCTTTGGGCGGCGAAGCCATGGCCATGCGCGCCGTGTTCCACTACCTCGAGCAGCGTTTTGGCCGCTGACCTGCACGGAAGCGGCTGCCCCGCCGTTCCTGCAGCAGCCCACCCGGCGGCCGACAGCGCCCTGTGCAAGGTCTACGGCGGCATCGCAAACCGAAGCCTTCAGCAGGGCAGCCAGCCCTATGGCCGATAGCGCTCTGTTCAAGGCCGCGACCTCGGCGACAGCACGAGAAACCTCAGCCTGCCGCCAGCCCTATGGCCGATAACGCTCTGTTCAAGGGCTTGGAGACCGCCGCCCCCGGCGCCACGCGCCCCCTATCAGAGGTGTTGGACGCCCTGCCCTACAACGCCGATGGCTTGGTGCCGGCCATAGCTCAAGACGTGGAAAGCGGCGATGTGTTGATGCTGGCTTGGATGAACCGCATCGCCTTGCAGCGCACCCTCGCCACCGGAGACGTCTGGTACTACTCCCGCAGCCGCCAACGCCTATGGCGGAAAGGCGAAACTTCCGGCCACGTGCAGAAACTTGCCGAACTGCGCCTGGACTGCGACGGGGACACTGTGCTGATGAAAGTTCGCCAGCAGGGCCCGGCCTGCCACACCAACCGCCCCAACTGCTTCTACCTGCAGGCGGAGGGAGGAGTGGTTCGGGTCAGTGCGCCAAGGTCTGGCTGATTGGGCGCAATCCGCTGGGCTGGGCTTCTAGAACCGAAGCATCCCAACTGCACTGCCCGCCTGGATGTCGGTTAGTTCGTCGAGCGGGGATGAGAAATTTCAGCCCTGTTGCGGCCCCTTCCACAGCCGGACGGCGAAACGGTCGTCCCCTTCGACGAGGTCCGGCTCCGTTCCGTTATGGCGCCGCATTGAATTGATGATCCGGTTGCGGACCCCCATGCCGCAGTGCTCGATGTAACCGTAGTCGCGGAGGATCTCCTTGAGCAGTTCGTTGCGGGCCACCCGCACCACGCCTACTTTCATCTTCTCCACCGTCACGCCGTTCGGAAGCCGCCCCGGCGAAATTACTTCCAGTCGGTCGCCATACAGTGAAACCTCAATATCGGTCCCCTCGCGCGCATAGTCGCGATGAGCGGCAGCGTTCACAACCGCCTCCCGCACCGCGTCCACGGGAAAGGCTCTCCTTCGGCGCCGGCGGCCGCCTTCGAGCCACGCGACGCTCCCCATGTTGCGCTTCACGAAATCCAGGGTGCGGTCGATCACCCCCTTTTCCAACGCCGCACCGCGCCTTGAGACGCACGATGTTAACGGTCCGCGAATCCGCTCTTCATCGACCGTGCTGTAGTCCTTCTCAAGACCCGTAAACGCCACTGCTGTCACGCCAGCCTGCGGCAGGCGGCGGTTCGGGTTGTCGCCGAACAACAGGAGCCCGGAGACCGATGCGGCAACGTCATCTCCCACCGTGACAAGCAGGTCCGAGTTGAGCAGGAGCTGTCGCCAGCGTTGGAGGTCTGGCCGAGCCGGCATCGATCGCTTCAGGATGTCCCGGTAGTAGTTCTCGATTCGATCCATGTCGAGATCGTCGGGTCCGGTGTCTGGAACTGCCTTGATGTCGTATCGGACCAGCCGGGCCGCTTGGTGGAGCCGAGCTTCCTCCTCACGCGTTGACTCCCGGGAAGTGCTGCCGACACGGGTGAAAGTCACCCAGGCCTTGCCCCTTCTTGCCTTGTACGGCTTTCCCGGACTGTCCGCGGCAAGCTCTATGACCCCCACCTCCTTGCCACTCTCGATCTCGATGCAGGTCCAGACAGGGATGATGGCGGGCTGTAGGTTCTGACGGGCAATGTTCATTGCCCACTCCTCCGCAGCCCGTCGGCTTCTAGTCAGCCCGGAGATCCTTCCACTATCCTCCACGCCGAGCAGAACGACGCCGCCTTCGAGATTCGCCAGCGCGGCCATCTCCTTCGCGAGTTCATCCGGACGGCAGTGATCACGCTTGAATTCGACGCGCGAGTTCTCGCCATTGGCGATGCGTTCCAGCAGTTCCGTCCTGTTCATCACTCAGAAACCGTACTTCCGACGGCGCGTCTCGAACGCCTCACGACCGCCTTCGAGAATCTCCTCCACGAGTTCGCGCACGGATCGGGAATCGATCGATCCCGTGTGCCCGGCAGCGATGCGCGCCCGCCCGCTGGCCGCCTCGCCGGCGGCTGACAAACCAACGATCAACTCGGCGTCGCCGAGCACGGGAATGTTCGCGTTGTGGGTCGAGAAAATGAACTGCCGGCGCTGCTTCTCCTCGCGCATGCGCGGCACAACTCCCTCGGTGATGAAGCGGTTGTCGAGGTCATCCTCTGGCTGGTCCACAATCAGTGGAGCGCCGGACTCAAGCAGCAGGAGCAGCAGCACCGCCGTTGCCTTCTGTCCCGTCGAAAGGTCTTCCAGAGGCTGCCATGCCGGTTCCTCTGCTGACGCGGTGTTGAGATGGATCCTGGTCGTCGGCGCGAGCTCCAGTTCCTCCATCCGCATGAACGCCTCGGCCTCGCCGCCGGCGAGACGTTCCGCTTGGCCGGGAGTGATGCCGTAACCTGTGCGCAGCGCCTCGGCGCCTGATCGGCAGGCTGCAACGAATTGCGGAAGGGACAGTTCGGGGGCGCTGCGCAGGCTCTCGACGGCCTCCGACATGCGTCCGCCGATCGCGTCGCGCAGCAGCT
>CAYGBY010000179.1:0-8177 GCA_964348115.1 uncultured Pseudomonadales bacterium | reverse complement strand
GGAGTCGTCCATCAGGATCATGGTGCCGGTGCCCATGCGGCTGCCGGCGGCCTGGATGGCGCCGTAGTCCATGGCCAGATCGAAATGCTGCTCCACCAGGAAGTCCGTGGAGGCGCCGCCAGGCAGCAGGCCGCGCAGTTGGTAGCCCTCCTTCATGCCGCCAGCGTGCCGCTCGATGATTTCACGGATGCTGGTGCCGATGGGAAGCTCCCAAAGGCCGGGGTTGTTGACGCGCCCGGAGACGCCGTAGAGCTTGGTGCCGGCATCATCGCCCGCGCCCAGTTCCTGATACCACTCGGCGCCGTTGCGGATGATGGCGGGAACGTTGCACAGGGTCTCCACGTTGTTGACGATGGTGGGCCGGCCCCAGGCGCCGCTGGCCGGCGGAAACGGCGGCTTGGTGCGCGGCTGGCCGCGCTTGCCCTCCAGGGCGTTCAGCAGGGCGGTCTCCTCGCCGCAGATGTAGCGCCCGGCGCTGCGGTGGATGCGCAGGTCGAAGTGGATGCCGCTGCCGAAGATATCGTCCCCCAAGCACCTTGTGGCGTAGGCATCGGCGATGGCGTCCTGCAGGCGGCGGTGCGGCAGGTGGTACTCGCCGCGCAGGAACACATAGCCCTGCCGGGCGCCGATGGCGTGGGCGGCGATGATCATGCCCTCTATCAGCAGATGCGGGTTGTTCTCCAGCAGGTAGCGGTCCTTGAAGGTGCCCGGCTCCATCTCATCGGCGTTGCACACCAAGTACTTCGGCCCCCCATCCGCCGGCTGGCCCTTGGGCACGAAGCTCCACTTCAGGCCGGTCGGGAACCCAGCCCCGCCCCGGCCCCGCAGGTTGGCGTCCTTGACCAGGGTAATCACCTCATCCGGCGTCATGGCGGACAGCGCCTTACGGGCGCCTTGGTAGCCGCCGTGGGCCTGATAGGCCGGCAAGTCCACCGGACCGCCAACCTCCTCAACAAGGCCGACGAGCGGCCTTTCGCGACTGGTCATTGCTCACACACCTCCTGCACAGGCCGAACGAGGCCCAACACGGCGCCGCCCGCCGGCGCGAGCAGCCCCCGCAAACCCATCATACCCAAACCCGGCTGGTCGGGCACGGCAGCCCCACAGATCGCTGTCGGCCGATGGTCGGCCAATGGAAGCCCCGCTGCAAAGCCACCCCAAAGTTCCCTTCCAAAGAATCTGACAGGTTAGGGCCGCCACTAGACGGGACTCTTCCTCTCAGAGATCGGACCCAAAGTTCCTTCCCCAAAGAATCTGACAGGTTAGGGCCTTGGCGCTGCGCAACGTACGCGGTCCGGCCTCAAGGGAGCGCTTGCGGATGGCTCGCAAGCCGGACTGGCCGGTGAGACCGAACAGAACGCCCAAGTTCCTGTATGATGGCTTTCATCCTCATCCGGGTGCGGTTTCGCGCTGATGCCCTACAACATTTCGGAGGACAAGCGGGACTGGTACAGAAGGGTCTCCGCCCGCTCCCGCCGGCGCAAGGAGGCGGCGAAGCGCGGGGAGCTTGCCGGGGCCGAGGCCAGCCCCAATCGACCGGGGTTAATGCCTGAATCGCTGATGCCGCAGCGCCGCCATGCGGGGCTTAGATGCCTATCGCTGTTTTCCGGCGGCGGCGGCCTTGATTTGGGCTTTGAGCGGGCGGGTTTGGAGAATCTGGCCTGCTTCGACATTCTGGACATCTGTGGGGCCACCCTAAAGCGCAGCCGCCCAAATTGGGAGGTGCATTCCGGCCCAAGGGGCGACGCGACAGCCATTCGGTGGGCGAAGTACGCGGGCGCAGTGGACGTGCTTCATGGCGGCCCGCCCTGTCAGCCCTTTTCAGTTGCCGGCCGGCAACAGGGCGGCGCCGACCGCCGCGATATGTGGCCGGCTTTCATCCGCGCCGTGCGGGAATTGGCGCCCGCCGCCTTCGTCGCAGAGAATGTGCCTGGGCTGCTTGGTCGCCGGTTTCAGGACTACGTGCGGCGAACCATCTTGGCGCCGTTGTCCGACGCCTACCAAATCACGGCGTTCCAGGCGTTCGCCTCCCACTTCGGCGTCCCACAGGATCGGCAGCGGGTCTTTTTCGTCGGCTTCAGGTCCGCGGCGGCCGCTAGGCGCTATGTCGCCCCAACCGGCACCCACCGCGCCCTTGAGGATTTCTTCCTGTCAAGGCAACCGACCCTGGGCGCACGGGCGGCCCTAGGTTTGCCCGACATCGGCTTCGACCGCTTCGCCCCAACCCTGCGCTCTGGTTTCACGGGGCCGCGAAAAACCACCAGCATCCTGAACAGCAAGGCCAGCCAAAGCGTGTGGAGAAAATTGCGGATCTGGCCCAACGGGGTGCAGGCGACCCGAGAGGATGCCGCCCGCTTCCCACCGGAGAACGGACACTTCCGGCTTTCCGTGCAGGACTGCGCCCTGCTGCAAGGCTTCCCCGAAAGCTGGTGCTTCCAAGGGGCTGTGTACCAAGCGCTAGGCCAGATCGGCAATTCCGTATGCCCGCCGGTGGCCTATGCGGTCGCCTGCGCCGTTGTGGATGCGCTAAGCGCGTGACATGGCCGTTCAGGACGACAGACGCGGACTGGAAATGTGCGCCCGGAACGACATCCTGGATTTCGTCCACAAAATCGACAACCCGCTGTTTGCGGCTCGATACTCCTTTAATCCACTTTAACCAGGCCACCGAGCAGACACGTCAAATTCAAACAATTCTTTCTTCGAATTTCGCTTTCGGATCACACTACACCGTATATCCGTAAAACCCACGTCTTCAAACATTGCCGCGTAAAGCCGTTCCACCGACAATAAAACTCCATAGAACGTTGAATTGCCCACAATGTAATGCAATTCACTGTTCTTTCTGAGTACAGGCAGCAGCGAATTAATGTGTTCCCAAATATCATGACAATATTTGGCGACGTATTTTGCAAGTATCAATCCGTTCTTATTGCCATCATGCGCTATTCTACTCAAAGGCGCGTCGAGTAGCGGGTGCGTAAACGACTCATTCGGCTGCTCCCAAGCGATGAGCCTGCTGGTTGCGACGCCCCACGTACCGCCAATAGCTGACCAGTCCAGCTCACCGGCGTCGCGCCCGTTGCCCAGAAACCCAAGCCAATACATGTACGGCCGCAGCTCCCGGATGTACGACATCCGGTTGGCATATGGCGGCGATGTAATTACCAGATCGAAAGGACCTTCGACCACCTGAGACAGATTTCTAGCATCTCCGAACACAACCTGTCCTGTTCCGTTCGGATTATGCTCCGCGCCATCCAACACGAATCGCAAGTCTTCACTGAACATCTGGTCCATATCCGCTGGAAACGGGATGCTCATTTGAGCATCATCCTTGAACGACATGGACTGGTGGTTGAACGCCGCGTTTGACAGACCGATGAGCGTCCTGCAGAACGCCACCAACAGAAGGTCTCTTTCAGGCGATTTTTCCTCGCTTTCAGCTTCAATACCGGACCTTAGCTCGCACAGAAACGCCAGCGCCTCCGTACACCACCAACGATCAATGTTGTGGATAGGCGGTACTTCCACTGGGTCGACTGTCTTCCGCCTGACCGCCTCAAGCACACGTTCAAAAGCGGCCTGAGTTGATGCTATGGCGGCACTGGAGTACTGTGCCGTCTTTACGCTGCCAAGCCACACTAAGAAAGGGTTTATATCTACCGTTACTCCTTCATGCTCGTGGTAGGCTGCGCTTAGCGCCGTCGTCGCCGTTCCGCAAAAAGGGTCCAGCACACGCCGAGGGCGATCGTACAGCGCCATCAGCTCTTCCACTATCTTCACCGAATACGCTGGCGTTAGCCGCAGCCAACCATGCCGGCCCGCACTAGCATTAAATTTGTGCGTGTAGTCCGCCCGTTGGCGCAGTTGTTCTCTGGCAATGGCGTTCACGTCGCCCCCGGCGCCAGCAGGGATTGCAAACAGGCCATCGGCCGAATTAGGTGAACCTCGCGAAGGTCTCATCGAGAGTTTCCGACCGCACATGCCCGATCAGTTCATCGTCGATCATCATGGTCGGCGCCCGGTCGCAGGCGCCTAGGCACACAATGGGCAGCAAGGTGAAGCGGCCATCCTGGGTCGTCTGCCCCATGCGGATCCCCAGATGCTCCTCCACTTCCTCGCGCAGCCGGTCCGCGCCCAGCACGTAACAGGAGACGCTGTCGCAGACCATCACCACGTGGCGGCCCACCGGCTTGCGGTAGATCAGGTTGTAGAAGGTGGCGATGCTGTCCAGGTTCTCCGCGGACATGCCCAGCAGGCGGGCGATGGCGGCCAAGCTTGCGTCGGAGACCCAACCGCGATGGCGCTGCACGATCATCAGGGCGTCTATGGCGGCGGACTTGCGGTCCGGAAGGTGGGCGCATTCCGCCTCGACCTCGCGCACTTCCTCATCGGAGAGCATCGGAATCAGGCCCGGGGCGTCTTTTGGCTGGCCCATGCGGACCGAGCCGCCAGCGGCGCCCGCGGCCTGCCCGCCACCCCGACCTTGCCCATCCATTGGCGCCGCGGCGCTCATCGGTCCACATCCGCCATGACGAAGTCTATGCTGGCGATGATGGCGATGAGGTCCGCGATCATGAAGCCCCGCGAGATCAGGGGGATCATCTGCAGGTGGGGGAAGGATGGGGTGCGGATGCGGGTGCGGTAGGACATGGTGCCGCCGTCCGAGGTCAGGTAGTAGGCGTTCCAGCCCTTGGTCGCCTCGATCGTCACCGAACACTCCGATGGCGGAATCACCGGCCCCCAGCTCACGTTCAGGAAGTGCTGGATGAGGGTTTCGATGTCCTGCATCGTGCGCGCCCTGGGCGGCGGGGTGGCCTGGGGGTGCTCCGCCTTGTAGGGGCCGGCGGGCATGTTGTCCAGGCATTGGCGGATGATGCGCAGGCTTTGCCGAATCTCCTCCACGCGCACCACGCAACGGTCGTAGCAGTCTCCGTTGACGGCGGTGGGCACGTCGAATTCAAACTGCTGGTAGCCGCTGTAAGGACGCTTCTTGCGCAGGTCCCAATCGCTGCCGGTGGCGCGCAGGCCGGGGCCTGTGATGCCCCACTCGATGGCCTCCGCGGTGTTGTATTGGCCAACGCCCACCGTGCGGCGCTTCAGGATGCTGTTGGTGGTGGCCATCTTGTCGTAGTGGGCGAGGCGCGCCGGCATGTAGTCGACGAAGTCCCGCACCATGGCGTCCCAACCTTCCGGCAAATCCTGCGTGACGCCGCCAATGCGGAACCAAGCCGGGTGCATGCGCCCGCCGGTGACTGCCTCGACGATGCTGAACAGGCGCTCCCGATCGGCAAACATGTAGAACACCGGGGACATCTGCCCCACATCCTGGGCGAAGGTGCCGAAGAACAGCAGGTGGCTGGCGATGCGGAAGAATTCCGCCATCATGACGCGAATGACCTGCGCCCGCGCCGGCACTTCGATGCCGGCCATCCGCTCCACCGCCATGACGTAGGGCAGGTTGTTCATCACGCCGCCCAAGTAGTCCACCCGATCCGTGTAGGGAATGTAGGTGTGCCAGGATTGGCGCTCCCCCATTTTTTCCGCGCCGCGATGGTGGTAGCCGATATCCGGCACCGCATCCACCACCACCTCGCCATCGAGTTGGCAGGCGATGCGGAACACGCCGTGAACGCTGGGGTGGTTGGGGCCCAAGTTCAGGAACATGAAGTCCGTATGCTTGGCCTGCCGGGACATGCCCCACTCCTCCGGCTTGAAGCGCAGGCTTTCCTGCTGTGCGTCCAGGAGTTCATCGCTCATGCGGAACGGATCCATCTCCGTGGCCCGTGCCGGGTGCTCCTTGCGCAGCGGGTGGCCCTCCCACAGGGGCGGGGTGAGGATGCGGTACAGGTTGGGATGGCCGACGAAGTCCACCCCGAACATGTCATAGGCTTCACGTTCGTACCAATTGGCGGCCGGCCAAACCGGCGTGAGGCTCGGCAGGCTGCTGTCCGTCTCCGCCAGCGGCACCTTGATGCGCAGGTCCCTGTCGTCGTCCAACGACAGCAGGTGGTAGAAGACGGTGAAGTCGGACGACGGCTGGCCGTCGCGATTGGCGCGGGCGCGCTCGTCGATGGCGGAGAGGTCAAACAACATGGGGAAGTCCGGCTTGAGGCGGCGCATGACATCGAGCAGACGCTCCCGGGGCACCCAGAGGTTGGGAATGCCGTCGGCGGTGTCCTGAACCTGAACGTCCGCGCCTAGGCGTTGGCGCCAGGCATTGGCTGGGCCGGGCGCGGATTGTTCAACCGCCTCAGCCATCAAGGCCGGCCCCGGCTTTCTTTGCGCCGGCCCACGCCGTGCGGACTGTGGAGTCCCCGCCGCGCTGCCGGTCGCCTTCCCATGGCCGCGACGCCATCCCCGCCCGCAAACAGCGGGGCGCTAGGCGAACGCGATTTGTTAAGAGGTTCCCTAACAGCCTGTGCCCCCGGCAGTTGCAAAAACGAAGATTCTCTATCGCCGCAGGCTCCTAGCCCAACGGGGAATTCCCGCATTCCCCGCAGTGGCGCAGGCGCGTCAGGGCGCCATCCCCGCACGAGCATCAGTTTCCCTTGCCACGCGCCGCACGAACGGCCGGAGAGGGGCGTTTTTCACGCAGAAGCTCCCCGGACAGGGGCGGGTCGCCGACGGTGCCGGGCTGCTCCAGGGTGGTGGCCCTCATGCGCTCCGGGGTGCGGGCGTCGCGCTGGCTCGGCTGATGCTTGCTGACTTGGCCGTCCTGCCCCACCAACCAGCTAAAGGGCCGGGGGCGTTCCCGCACCGCTTCCTGCAGCAGCGTCAGGCCCTGCATCAGCGCCTCCGGACGAGGCGGGCAGCCGGGCACATACACATCCACCGGCAGAAATTTGTCCACCCCCTGCACCACGCTGTAGATGTCGAACATGCCGCCGGAGTTGGCGCAGGAGCCCATCGAAACCACCCATTTCGGCTCCAGGAGCTGATCGTAGAGGTGGCGCACCACCGGGGCCATCTTGCGAAACACAGTGCCCGAGATGACGATGAGATCCGCTTGGCGGGGGGTGGCGCGTATGACCTCGGCGCCAAAGCGGGCCAGATCATGGCGCGGCGTCAGGGCGGTGGCCATCTCCACATAGCAGCAGGAAAGGCCGAAGTTGAAGGGCCACAGGGAGTTGGCGCGTCCCCAGGCCACCAAGTCGTCCAGCTTGGCGGTAAGGAAACCCTTAGCCACCTGCTGATCGCGGACCTCGTCCACCGCCTGCATGGGCGCGTCAGGCGCCGTCTTGACCAACCGCCATTGCATCCTAGGGGCCTCCCGCCGCTACGCCGCCACTTACGGCCTTGCGCACCGCCAGCCACTGCCGGAAACCGTCCAACCTAGTTGCCTCCTGTCCCTGCCCCAGGGCGCTCCCTGGCGTATCGGCGGCGCAGCACCCGATGCTTCAGGCCCCAATCGAGCGCCCCGGTGCGCCACTCATAAACCAAGGCCACCAACAGAATGACGATGAACACCGCGGCCCCCAAATAGCCGCGCCAGCCCAGTTCAAAAAAAGCCACCGCCCAGGCGAAGATGAAGATGGTTTCCAAATCGAAGATGACGAAGAACATGGCGATGAGGTAGAACTCGATGGAAAGACGGGTGCGCTCCGCCTCCCCCACCGGCACCACGCCGGACTCGAAGGGCATGTCCGTGGCCTTGCGGCGCCCTGTGCGGGCGCCGAGCAGCCAAGAACCGCCGATGGCCGCCGCCATTATCCCCACCACGGCCAGGGAATAGAGCAGAAACGGCCAAAGGTTCTGCCCGCCGGAGGCTACTGCTTCAACCATGCCTGCCTGTGCTTCCACGCCTTCCCCGCCTGCCGGCTTAGAACCGGCGGTTGACCTGCCCGCATCGGCCAAACCGCAACGGGCCAAAGCCGCATTGTAGCCAACAGGCAAGAACCGATACAAGCAAACCGCAGGCCGCCCTTCGGGAGGGCCAAAAGGGTGCGCTGGCTGTGTTGCGGCTCATTGTGTGGGGGCAAGCCACACGGCTTCGCCGCGCCTTGCCATCACACCCTTTAGGCTCCTCTGGGCTTCCGGGACTTGTTCAGAGGTTCCCTAGCGACTAAAACCCGCTTACTTGCAGGACAGCACACTAGGGGCAACTTCCGGAGTGGGAGCAAATTAGCCGTGGGCGGAAGGCTTCGTCAGGAAGGCGGCGGTTTTGAAGGAGC
>CAYGBY010000178.1:0-8231 GCA_964348115.1 uncultured Pseudomonadales bacterium | reverse complement strand
ACACAGCCAGCGCGCCCTTTAGGCCCTCCCGAAGGGCGCCCCGCGGCGCACGGACCGTGGAATGCCTGCTCTGCGGGTCGCCTTCCCTTGGCCGCAACGCCATCTCCGCCCGCAAACAGCGAGGCGCTGGGCGAACGCGACTTGTTCAGAGGTTCCCTAGGCTTTCGGTCCCCCCAAGGGCGCTTCCTTGGAGCCTGCGGCGCTTGCGCCGGACAATGCCCGCATCATCAACACCAGCCCCAACAAGGTGAAGACGCCAGCGGCCAGATAGGGCGCACCTGGGAAATAGAGGGTCGCATCGGCCCCTGAGAAATAGGCGAAGGTTTGGGTCATGAAGGGTGGGGAGATTATGGAGACAAGGCTGGTCATGCTGGCCAAGGCACCCTGCAGCTCCCCCTGGGCGTTCGCCGGCATCTCGCGGGACATCAGCGACTGCACGGATGGACCAATGAAGCCCTGCAGGGCGCCCACAGCCAGCACTGGGTAGATCATCCAGCCAACGGGCGCCAGGGCATAGCCCAAGAAGGAGAAAATGGTGGCCACAAAGCCGATGTAGGCGGTGCGTTGCGGCCCATAGCGGTCCAGGAACAGCCGGATCAACCATACCTGCACCAGGATCATGAATATGCCCACGGCGGCCAGGGAGTAGCCGATTTCCGACGAGGACCAGCCGAACCGCTCGATGGCGTAAAAGGACCAGACCGCGGGGAGGGAGTGATGGCCAATCAGGTAGAAGAAGTAGGCAAACACCAAGCCTATGATCAGCGGATGCCTCCAAAGCTGGTTGAAGGCGCCGAAGGGATTGGCGCGGGCGATCTGGAAGGGACGGCGATTCTCCAGCTTGAGGGACTCCGGCAGCACGAAGAAGCCGTATGCCGCATTGATGAAGGCAAGGGCGGCGGCGGCGTAGAACGGAACGCGGGGGCCGAACTCCCCCAGCACGCCGCCCAGCACCGGGCCGATGACGAACCCGCAGCCGAAGGCCGCCCCCACCAAGGCGAAATTCTTAGCCCGCTCATCCGGCGCAAAGGTGTCTGCGATGAAGGCGTTGGCGATGCCGTAGGTGGAGGCGGACACCCCGGCGATGAAGCGCCCTAGGAATAGCCAGGCCAAGCTGGGCGCCCAGCCCATCAAAAGGTAGTCCGCCCCCATCGCCAGCAGCGACAGCAGCAGCACCGGACGGCGCCCGAAGCGATCCGACAGGTTGCCCAGCACCGGGGCGCTGAAGAACTGCATGGCAGCGTAAACGAACATCAGCCAGCCGCCGTACTGCGCCGCTGCGGACAGCGGGTCGCCGCTGACGTCCATGATGAGCTGCGGCAACACCGGCATGATGATGCCGAAGCCGATGGAATCGAGCAGCACGGTGACAAAGATGAAGGCCAAGGCCAGCCTGGGACGCATGGCTATTTCCTATGGTCGGCTAAACCCCGATCCCGTCGCACGGACGAAAGAGGCACCGTGCGTTCCCGCCGGCAGGCGGGGCTTCTAGTGTCCTGTCCCATAAGTTTCTTGCATTTCAGCGTGCCGCACGGGGCCTGTGGCAAGGCGCGGCCCGCCGCTGCAGTGTTGCGGCCCTTGCCAATATGCTCGATATTGGCTGCGGGCCGCGCCTTGCATTGACGCGCCGAGCGAGCTCTGAAATGCAAGAAACTGATGGGACAGGACACTAGGGAACCTCTGCACAAGTCCCGGAAGCCCAGAGGAGCCCAGGTGGCGTGATGGCAAGGCGCGGCGAAGCCGTTTGGCGGGGCCCACACAGTGCGCCGCAACACAGCCAGCGCACCCTTTAGGCTCCCCCGAAGGGCGCTCCGCGGCGTGCGGACTGTGGAACCCCCACCGCGCTGCGGGTTGCCTTCCCGTGGCCGCAACGCCACATCCGCCCTTGAACAGCAGGGCGCTGGGCGAAAGCGACTTGTTCAGAGGTTCCCTAAGCCGCACGTGGCCGCGGCGCCAAGGTGTCGTTCAGTACGCAGCGTACGCCGTCACGGTCCATTTCCGCCACGCACCGGTTGCAGACTGTGCAGCCGGATTCCGTCTTCGCGCCCTCCTGATAGTGCCGCACCAGGGCCGGATCATGAATCAGCGCCCGCCCGAGCTGCACCGCCTGATACCCCTCCGCCAGCGCGCGATGCACGCTTGCCAAGCTTTGCACTCCGCCCACGCAGATCAGCGGCAGGTCCACCGCAGCCATCACCTGCTTCGCCAAATCCAGGAAGTAAAGCTCCTCAAACGGCATGGACTTCATCCGGGACTTCGCCATGCTGTACACAAAGCGGTCAATTTTGCGGCGCTGCGCCTTGATCAGTTCATCCACGATGCTGGGGCCGCGGAACAGGTACATGGCGTTGCGGGCGGAGGAGCCGCCGCTCAGCACCAGCGCGTCCGCATCATTGGCCTGCAGCAGGCCGGCCAAGGCAACGCTGTCCTCGATCTCCAAGCCGCCGCGGAAGCCGTCGCGCAGGTTCATCTTGACGATGATGGGCACCCCATCCCCCACCGCCTGACGCACCGCCCGCAGCACCTGCAGCGGAAAACGGGCGCGATTCTCAAGGGGGCCGCCATATTCATCCTGGCGCTTGTTGATGGCCGGCGTGAGGAATTGGCTGAGCAGGTAGCCGTGGCCCATGTGCAGCTCCAGCGCGTCAAAACCCGCAGCCACGGCCCGTTGGGCAGCGACGCCGAAATCCTCCGCCAGCCTGCGCAGTTCGTCTAGGCGCAGGGCGCGAACAAAGGGCGTGCCGGCGAACAGGCCAATGTGGTTAAGGCCATTGCTTGGTCCCCGCGCCCGCTTGCCCAGCCAGCCCCGCCACTTGGAGAAGCCGCCGCAGTGAGCCAACTGAATGGACGCCTTGGCGCCGTGCTTGTGGATGGCGTCGGTGACATGGCGCAGGTCGTCCAGGATGTCGTCCTGCAGGCACATTTGCTCGTCCAGGGTGCGCCCGCCCGGCTCCACCGTGCCGTAAGCGACGGTGCATAACGCCGCCCCGCCCTCGGCGAAGGCTCCGTGGAAGGCAGCCAGCCCTTCCGCGTCCGGCCGCCCTCCCGGGCAGCGGCCCTCAAAGGTGGCCGCCTTGATGAAGCGGTTGCGCAGTTCCAGGCCACGCAGGCGCCAAGGCGCAAAAGGGTCCGGCGAATTGCTCATGGACGGCAAGTTATCCAAAAGTCCGGGGCAATGCAATGTGGAAGGCCGGATGGCCAAGGCCATCCCAAAGCCGTCCACCAGCCCAGCCCTCGGCAAAGCCCGATATAGATGGTTTATGAATGTTTTTCGGACGATTCCGCAATATTCTGCGGCATCCAATTACCTTTCAGAAATTTTCTTGCAAGAGCGGACACTCTGGGATGATCCTGCCGGATGGCAGCAGTTCTCTTTTTGGCGTCTAACCGCACCGGTCGGTGCGCAACACTTCGAATTTCCGGCTTAACTCGGGCC
This sequence comes from uncultured Pseudomonadales bacterium, assembly GCA_964348115.1. Classification (GTDB taxonomy): domain Bacteria; phylum Pseudomonadota; class Gammaproteobacteria; order Pseudomonadales; family Azotimanducaceae; genus Azophilus. The sequence goes on along the minus strand of CAYGBY010000178.1, from coordinate 4,795 downwards.
AAATTGACCGGCGGAGCCTTCCTGTGGAGCGGCCGAAAGCCGCAGTAGGAATTGCTGCCCGATGGCCGACCCATGAGCGGTCACGCCTCTTTATGGGACGGCGCGTCAGATTGAGCCAGCCGGAATTGGGTTAGAATCCGCTGCCGCGATGGGGACAAAACGTGACTGAGCTGCAGGGAAAAGCCGCCTTGGTGACCGGCGCCGGCCAAGGGGTCGGACAGGGCATCGCCTATGCGTTGGCTGCGGCTGGGGCGGCGGTGGCGGTTGCCGGGCGCACCTTGGAGAAGCTGGAGCGCACGGTGGCGCAAGTGCGGGCCAGAGGCGGCCGGGCAGTCGCCATTCAGTGCGACGTAAAGGCCGCAGCGGACCTCGAGCGCGCCATTACGCGCACCGTAGCGCAGTTCGGCGGCCTCAACATCCTAGTCAACAACGCCCAGGAGGTTCCCCTAGGACCTCTGCGGGAGGTCAGCGACGCATCGCTCTGGGCGGGCTTTGCGTCCGGCCCCTTGGCGGCCCTGCGGCTGATGAAGCTGGCCTACCCGCACCTGAAGGGCGACGGCTGCATCATCAATCTCGCCAGCACCGCCGCCAAGCGTTGGGACCTGTCCGGCTATGGCGCCTATGCGGCGGTGAAGGAGGCCATCCGCTCCCTTACCCGGGCCGCGGCCTGTGAGTGGGGAGCGGACGGCATCCGCGCCAACGTCATCCTGCCGCACGCCAAGTCCCCAGGCCTAGCCGGCTGGATGCAAGCCAATCCGGAGGAGGCCGCCGCCTTCCAGGCCGCCATCCCCATGCGCCGGGTGGGCGAATGCGAGGAGGACATCGGCCGCTTCGTGGCGCAGCTCTGCGGCGCGGATGCCCGCTACATCAACGGTCAAAGCATCGCCATAGATGGCGGGCAGGCCTATATGGGCTGAACGGCCCAAGGGACCGCAGCATTCGCCGACGCACCAGCCAAGCCCGCCCCTATCTTGCCGGGCAGCACACTATAGGAAGTAGCCGGGGTGCTTTGCGAGCTGGCCTTGAAGGCTTAGGTGCCCTATCTTGCCGGGCAGCCCGCTATAGGAAGTAGCTGCCGCCGTTGGCGGCCAGGACGGCGCCGTTGCACATGGCGGCGGCGTCACTGGCCAGCCAGCAGACCGCTTCGGCAATTTCCTCCGGTTCAGCCATGCGGCCAAGGGGTATGGCGTTCTCCATATCGCGAATCCACTGCTCGGGAATGCCCTGCATGATGGGTGTGTTGGTGGGTCCGGGCGCCACTGCGTTGACACGGATGCCGCGCGGACCCAATTCCCGAGCCAAGGCGCGGGTGAGGCCGATGAGCGCCGCCTTGGATGTGACATAGTGCAGGGGGCCTTCGCCGGATTGGGCGGACGTGGAGCTGATGTTGATGATGGACCCGGCCAAGCCAGCCGCGGCCATCGAACGCACCGCCGCCCTAGCGCAGAAGAACGCGCCGTCAAGGTTCACGCCCAGTACGCCGCGCCAGCCTTCGTCCTGCATGTGGATTAGATGGTCCACCCGGGTGGTCGCCGGGCCGCCGCCGGCAAGCTCTTCGTTGCGCTTGGCCATGAGTGCGTACATCTGCTCGCTGCCGTCATTGGGGGCCCGGCCAACGCCAGCGTTGTTGACCAGGATGGCCACGCCGCCCAACGCCGCCTCGATGCGCTGAAAGGCGGCATCCACCTGCGCGCTGCTGCTGACGTCACAGGTCAGGGCCAGATGGCGCGCTGACCCGCCCAATTGGGCCAAGGTCTCCTCCACGGACGGCCCGTTGACATCCAGCACCGCAACTGCGGCGCCGCTGGACGCCAGCTTCTGCGCCATGGCCCGGCCCATGCCCTGCCCAGCCCCGGTGACCACGGCCACCCGGCCATCCAGCGCACCTAGATCATTCATGTGGCCTCCAATCCAATCAATCCGTTCACCCCGCCAACCACGGGGCAACGCAGGGCGCACCGCGCCCGCCATGCCGCCAACCAAGTGCGCACCCCAAAGCATCCCGTCTCGCCCGTCTGTACGCCAACGCGAGTAGATTCAGGGGATTGCGGCAGTGAAAATCACCAAGGCGTAACACTTTAGCACGCCCTTCGGGGCAGTGAGAGCGACGCGCCCCGGCGCCCGCCTTCCATAGCATTCCAAGGCGGTGTCCAGACCCTAAGGAACCTCTGCACAAGTCTCGCTCGCCCAGCGCCCCACTGTTTACGGGCGGAGATGGCGTTGCGGCCATGCGAAGTTGAACTTGCCCCGAGGTTCCTGAACGCCTTGTTCCAATTCCCGCGCCCACTTCTGCGGCGCCAGACTACGGGGCGGCAAGTAGTGGTAGAGTTGGGATATGGCGCAAGCAGCACAGCGGGGACCCGGCTTCAGAGATCAAGCCAAAGCGCTAGCGAACGCAATTCAGGGCGGACAGGACGAACTGGTTGCCAAGGCGGACTTGGCGGCGCTGGAGCCACGCCTGAAGGACAAGCTTGCATCGCAACAGCGACGATGCGTCGGCCTGCTGTTCGTAGCGGCGGGGCTTGCGGCCACGGCAAAGAAGCTGATCTGATGGCCGATCAACTGGATTCACGACCTGTCTTCATCATAGTGATGGGGTGCAACGGGGCGGGCAAGAGCGCCTGGAAGCGGGGAAACTACGACCGATTGCCCGACCGATACTTCGATCAGGATTCCATCGCTGGCGGCATCGGCGACTGGAACAGCGAGGAGGCGCGTGAGCGCACCAAGAAAATTTTCCAGGCGGAAGTCGCTGAGGCGATCGGGCGTCGGCTGAGCTTCGGCATTGAAAGCACCTTTTCCGGCAGGCCGGGGCCTGCGATGGTCGAGCGCGTTCGGAAAGCGGGTTACCGGGTCGAGGGGATCTATCTCGGCACCGAGTCGCCAGCCATCAACGTCGCAAGAATCGAAAAGCGAGTCTTGCAAAACACGGGGCACAGGGTTGACCCCCAGAGAGTGCCGGAACGGTACAAGTGGTCCCTATCGAACCTTCGGCGCCGGGTCACCGAATTCGACCAGCTGGAGGTCCTGGACAACTCGCGAGACGATGTTCTGGGCATCCCGGACCCGGTGGAACTCTGCTACTTGGAAAAGGGAGAAGTCCTGTCCAGAGTGGAGGCAGAAGACATGCCTGCATGGTGCGCCGACTGGCTCAGCAGCACCAAGCGCTCCCTTGCCGAACAGCGGCAGCGAGGCCTAGGGAACCTCTGAACAAGTCCCGGAAGCCCAGAGGAGCCCCAAAAGGGCGTGATGGCAAGGCGCGGCGAAGCCGTGCGGCAAGCCCCCCACACAATGAACCGCAACACAGCCAGTGCGCCCTTTAGGCCCTCCCGAAGGGCGAAAGCGACTAGTTCAGAGGTTGCCTAGCCATGCCGCAGCGGCAACCTCGACGCAGCGGGCAAGCCATGAAACAGTGACCCTGCGGAAGCGCCGCGGGCTCTCGACGATTGCAATGCCGGTCGAAAGTACCGTACGCGAGCCGTGCGAACGTCATCATTCCTTTTGCCGTGAATCCGGCCGGCAATAGCGGCAATCCATCGTCATGACCGCGTTCGGCCGAATTGCGTAGCCCGTCCCCGCCACAGTTGGGAGCGGTGCCTAAGCGAGCACAGCAACGGGCTGCTGCGCCAGTGCTTCCCGAAGTTGAGGACATGCGACGCCACCACTCAATGGCCGGGGCTTGCCGGAGGCGGCGGCACCACCAGTTGGGCGGCCTTGCCGCCATCCACAGGAAGGCAGGCGCCAGTGATGTAGCTGGCTTCGTCGGAAAGCAGGAAGGCCGCCGCGGCCGCCACCTCCGCCGCTTCACCCAAACGATTCATGGGCACGCCGCCCGCCACCGCCTCCTGATAGCCTGGGATGCCCCCCAAGGCGGCGCTGGTGCTCGCTGTGGCCACCACGCCGGGCGCCAAGGCGTTCACCCGCACGTTTCGTGCGGCGCCCTCCATGGCGGCGCACTTGGAAAAGTGGATCAGCGCCGCCTTGGAGGCCGAATACGCCGCCATATTGTCTATGGCCAGCAAGCCGTTAATGGATGCGATATTGAGAATGGCCCCGCGGCCCTGCCCCGCCATGATGCCCATGGCGGTCTTGGTGGCGACGAAGGCGGCGTCCAGGTTCACCTGGAAGTCTTGGCGGAACGCCTCCAGGGAGGTGTCCGCAATGGCGCTCCAGCCTACGTGCATGGCGTTGTTGACCAGGAAGTCCAAGCGCCCATGCTGCTGGTGAACCTCCGCGATGAATGCAGCCAAAGCCGGGCTGTCCGCCACGTCAAACGCCCGACCGGCAGCCGCCACGCCAAGCTGCCGCACGGCGTCCGCCAACCGGTTCTGGCGACGCCCGCAAATAGCGACCTCGGCGCCCTCGCCCACTAGGCGCTGGGCAATGGCGAAGCCAATGCCTTCGCTGCCGCCGGTGACAATTCCCGCACAGCCCGAAAACCTGCCCATAAAAACTCCCCCGGCCAAAAAACGCGCCAGCCCAGCCGCGCAGCCAGCGAACGAAAAACCCTTCAGCCACGCGCATGCGCGATGCCCAACGCAAAGCGGACGCGGGCGCTCGCTGGCGCACCGTCCTACAATTTCGTCGCGTCGACGGCCGAACGCTTCATGCCGCCGCCAAGGCGCGGCAACCGCGGCTCGGCGCACCCTAGAGCAAAGCGCAGGAACGCAAATCTATTTGCGGAGCCGCGCCCTAGGGAACCTCTGAACAAGTCCCGGAAGCCCAGAGGAGCCTAAAGGGCGTGATGGCAAGGCGCGGCGAAGCCGTGTGGCGGGCCCCACACAATGAGCCGCAA
>CAYGBY010000177.1:0-8239 GCA_964348115.1 uncultured Pseudomonadales bacterium | reverse complement strand
GCGGCCTGGGACGCAACCCGAAGGGCCGGGTCCGTTTTTCCCCCGGACCGCGTTGTCGCCCGCTCATGTGGCGCCGGCCACACCGCGCCCGCTCCGCCTTGCCCGGAGAAAAAACGGCTCCCGGCAGGGCCAACCCAGATAGTGTTAACAGGCCCTAGTGTGCTGTCCCGCAAGTATGTACCCTTGTTTGCTGGCCTTTGGCGATTCGATCGGGTTGTTCCGCGTGGTTCGGGAACTCTGGCAGGACGCTGTCGTGCCTAGGCAAGGCATATGTCCCGTGCAGCGACAACTCACGTGTTACGGTTCATCTCCAACGCTTCGTCAAGCACTTCCGCCAACGTCTTGAGCAGTTCCGCCTTCGTGCGCGCTTGAGCGTTTACTCCGGGAATTTCCTTGATCCACCCTATCCACCAGCCTTCGTCCTGTGAGATCAACGCGGTCCATTCAAGCTTCTGCATCTCGCTCGGTCTCCTTTGGGGAGGATAGCTTGCCAATAGTGGCATGAAGCCTATAGGTGCGTCCCCACGCATCGCTAGAATATCAAACCCCGAACGGGTATCTTGTCACCCTGGAGGCCGCTTGATCGAACTGCGCCATAAGTGCTGAGCCGGTACCAAAAACTGGACAGCGCTACAATTACGTACCAGATTACAGCTTCTCGACGCCGCTCCGTGGCGCAGCGCCAAGAACAGTTGATCGGCGGACTAAGCGCAAAACCCCAAGGAGGAATGCATCATGCCGCAATTCGTGTTAATTGGCTTGTGCGAGCCGCTCAACGAAGAGGGCCAAGCCGCCTTCGACGAGTGGTTCATTGATCAGCACATAGAAGACACCAGCCTGTGCCCCAACTTCGTGCGCGGCCGCGTGTTCAAGCTCAGTGGCCCGCATCTGGACGGCAAAACGGTCTCCCGCTACCTTTCCCTGTATGAGGTGGAGGCGGAAAGCTACGAAGAGGCGGAGCGCGTGCTGAACGAATGGCAGGCGGACGCCGACGCTTGGCCCGGCCGCCAGCGCCACCTGCAAACCGCCGCCCGCCTGGGCGGGATTCCGCTGAAGATCAACGGCTCCGGCTGGTATGAACTGCTGAAGTCCTTTGACGGACCCAAGGCGGTGGGGTGAGCCGCGATGGCTCCTGGCTGCCTGTCCACAGGCGCGAATGAAGATGCCCAACTCTCAGGAGACCCGGCGATGACCGTGATCGAAGCCATGGAAACCTGTATCGCGATGCGCTACCTGAAGGAGGATCCGGTGCCTCGGGAGACTTTGCAGCGGCTCGTCTACGCCGCTACCCGGGCCTCCAACCCAGGCAACAGCCAAGGCTGGCAGTTTGTGGTCATCGATGATCAGGCGTCTAAGGAGACCATAGGTGCGGAGGTGGCCAGGAATATGGCGCCCGCCTTCGCCAACAAGCCGGAGGGCCTCGATGGCGTGCAGTCCCGCATGTACGCCGGCGCGCAGCATCTGGCCAACAGCTTCGCCAAGGTTCCGGCGTGGATTCTTGGCGGCGGCCGCAAGGTGTACCCGCCGCAGGCCCCGCAGGACATCTTCCTGCATTCCACCATCTACCCCGCCGCGCAAAACCTTGTGGTGGCCGCCCGCTCCCTGAATCTCGGCGCCTGCTTCACCACCTTCCACTTGGTTGCCGAAACCGTCATCCGCACGGTCTGCGCCGTGCCGGACGATGTGCATCTAGGCGTTCTGATCGCCATCGGCCACGCGCAGCGCCCATTCACGAAAGTGCGCCGCCGCCCCCTGCAGGACGTGCTGCACTGGAACAGGTTCCCCTGAGGCTCCACTCCCCGTGGGGGACCCCCCGCAAATAAAGACCGCTGAGCTGGTTGGCGCAAGGTGCTTGCCCTTCCCGCGCAGGGAGCGAAATCCGGCGCGATCATCGCGGCCCTTGGCGCAATGTGCGGGTCAGGCGTCGGTGGGTGACGCCACGGCGCCCATACCGATGTATTATGGTGTCCGTTACAAAAACGAAGCAGGCATCCGCCCCAATGGCGCATGACGCTGATAGAATTCGCTGATGGAATTTGCATTGAGCGAGGAGCAGCTCGCCTATCAGGACATGGCGCGCCGGTTCTCCGCCAAGGAGCTGGCGCCCCAGGCGGCGGGGTGGGATGCGCGCGAGGAGTTCCCTGCGGAAGTGCTGGCCAAGGCTGGCGCCCTGGGTCTGTGCGGGCTGTACACGCCGGGTTTCGCTGGCGGTCTGGGCCTGTCGCGCCTGGACGCCAGCCTGATCTTTGAGGAGCTGGCTTGGGGCTGCACGTCCACGGCGGCCTTTCTGACCATCCACAACATGGCTCTGTGGATGATCGCCAACTTCGCCAAGGAACGCGTTCGGGAGGAAATTTGCCCGGCCTTGGCGCAAGGCGAGAAGCTTGCTTCCTACTGCCTGACGGAGCCGGGCGCCGGCAGCGACGCCGCGGCCCTGAAAAGCACGGCCCGCAAGGTGGATGGCGGCTATGTGCTCGCGGGCGTCAAGGCCTTTATTTCCGGCGCCGGCGTTACCCAGGTTCTTGTGGTCATGGCCCGGCTGGTGAATGAACAGGGCGTTCGGCCCGGCCCAGGCGGCATTTGCGCCTTTGTAGTTGACGCAAACGCCAAGGGCGTCAACTACGGGCGCAAGGAGGCCAAGTTGGGCTGGAACAGCCAGCCCACCCGGCAAGTCATCTTCGATGAGGTGTTCGTGCCAAGGGATCAGCGCTTGGGCGCGGAAGGGCAGGGCTTCAAGATCGCCATGCAGGGCCTGGATGGGGGGCGCATCAACATAGCCACCTGCTCCGTTGGCACGGCCCAGGCGGCGGTGGAGCAGTCCCGCGCCTACCTTGGGCAGCGCAGGGCCTTCGGCAAGCCCCTCAGCGGCTTTCAGGCCCTGCAGTTCAAGCTGGCGGACATGGCCACCCACTTGGTTGCGTGCCGCCAGATGGTGCGCTTGGCGGCTTGGAAACTGGACAACAAGGATGCGGACGCCACCACCTACTGCGCCATGGCCAAGCGTTTCGCCACGGACATGTGCTTTGACATCTGCAACGATGCCCTGCAGTTGCACGGCGGCTATGGCTACATCAAGGAGTTTCCCTTGGAGCGCCATGTGCGGGACGTCCGCGTGCATCAAATCCTGGAGGGCACCAACGAGATCATGCGCGTCATCATCAGCCGCCGCCTGTTGTTGGAGGGCGCCGCCGCGGTGCTCTGAATGCGCCAAATTGAACCAGACGGAGAACGTCGGATGATCCAATCCCCATCCCCCAAACTGCTCGCGGAGCAGCGTGGCCAGACGCTGCTGTTGACCATCAACGCCCCGCCAGCGAACACCTGGGACGCGGAAAACCTGGGCGCCTTGCGGGAGGTGGTGCAGCACTGCAACGCCGATAAGGACATTTACGCCATCGTCGTCACGGGCCAGGGGGAGAAGTTCTTTTCCGCTGGCGCGGATCTGAAGCTCTTCGCGGGCGGCGACAAGGGCGTGGCCCGCGGCATGGCGGGCAACTTCGGCGCCGCCTTTGAGGCGCTGGCCAACTTCCGCGGGCTGTCCGTCGCCGCCATCAACGGCTACGCCATGGGCGGTGGCCTGGAGTGCGCCCTGGCCTGCGACCTGCGCATCTGCGAGGAGCACGCCCAGATGGCTTTGCCGGAAGCCGCGGTGGGCCTGCTGCCCTGCGGCGGCGGCACCCAGAACTTGGCTTGGACTGTGGGGGAGGGCTGGGCCAAGCGCATCATCCTGTGCGGAGAGCGTGTGGATGCGGCCAAAGCCCGGGAGATCGGCTTGGCGGAGGAGGTGGTTGGGCGCGGCGAATCCCTGCAGCGGGCCTTGGCCTTGGCGGAGAGCGTGGCCCGTCAGAGTCCGCCGGCGGTATCCGCCTGCAAGGGCCTCATCCAAAGGGCGCGCTCCGGCAACATCGCCGGCGCCTATGATGCGGAGCGTGACGCCTTCGTAGGCCTGTTCGATACGGCCGATCAGAAGGAAGGCGTCAACGCCTTTCTGGAGAAACGCCCGCCCCAGTGGATCAATGGCTAGCTTGGCGCGCCCAACGGGCTTGGGCGCTTAGCCCCAGCGTCGGCCGTGCGGATGAAGGATGAACCATGCCAACAACAAGTGATCGCAACGCCGCCGTAGTTCTGCGGGAGCATGAGGCTGTGGGCGGCCGCATCTTGGCGGAAGCCCAGCTCAATGTGCCCGCTACGCTCAACTCCCTGAGCCTGGACATGGCTCGCACCCTCTACAAGACCCTCAATGCCTGGGCGCAGGACGCTCAGGTGGCGGCGGTGCTGTTCACTGGCGCGGGCGAGCGCGCCTTCTGCGCTGGGGGGGACATACAAGCCCTCTATCGCGCCATGATGAAGAATCACGCCGCTGGGCGCACAGTGGACCATTACCCTTTCGATTTCTTTGCGGACGAATATCGTCTGGATCACCAGATTCACAGTTTTCCCAAGCCCGTGGTGTCCGTAGGCCACGGGGTGGTGATGGGCGGTGGCCTTGGCATATTTTCCGCCTCCCGCTTTCGGGTGGTGACCGAGCGCTCCCGCATGGCCTACCCGGAAATCACCATCGGCCTGTTCCCGGACGCCGGCGGCACCGCCATGCTGCGCAGCCTGGAGCCGCACTTGGCGGTTTTCCTCGGCTGCACCGGCGCCCACTGCAACGGTGCGGACGCCTTGGCCACGGGCCTCGGCACCCATAGCATCGCCAGCGATCAGCGTGCGGCCGTGCGCGATGCGCTGCTGGCCATTACCTACGCGGGAGACGACGCAGATGCGGACCGCATCGACGCGGCGCTGGCCGCCCTGCCGGCAGCGGCCCTTCCCCCGACGCAGGTGGGTGCGGTGCCGGAAAGCCTAGGCCAGGAAGGAGACTATCGGACCGTGCTGGCCCGGCTGCGGCAACTGCCGGATGAAGGCTGGCTGGGCAAGGCGGTGGCCACCATGGAGCGCGGCTGTCCCACCACCTTGGGCGTGGTGATTGAGCAGTTGCGTCGGGCGCCGAGCCTCAGCTTGGCGGACAGCTTCCGCATGGAAATGGTCATCGCCGCTCACTGCGCCCTGAACACGGACTTTGTTGAGGGCGTGCGCGCCTTGCTGATCGACAAGGACAATGCTCCCAAGTGGCGCTTTGGCGACCTCGATGGGTTGCAATGGGACCATGTGCTCAGCCACTTCGTGCCGCCTTGGCCGGAGAATCCCCTTGCTGATCTGCAGTGACCCCAGGATGCGCTAGTGTGCTGTCCCGAAAGTAAGTGGGTTTTAGCCGCTAGGCCATTTTGGCGCCCGGCAAGGCGCGACGCCGCCCTGCGGCGGGCCCCACACAAGGAGGAGCAACGCGGCCGGGGGCCAAAATGGCCACGAATAGTTACACTTACTTGCGGGACAGCGCACTAGTATGGTGCTTGGCGCGGACAGGGAGGGTAGGGCATGAGCAGCAAAATCGGCTTTGTGGGTCTAGGCAATATGGGTGGTCCCATGGCCGCCAATCTGGTGGCTGCGGGGCTCGAGGTGAAGGTTTTTGACTTGGTGGCGGATCTGGTCGCCAAAGTGGAAGGCGCCATCCCGCAAGCGTCGGCCTTGGATGCCGCCACGGATGTGGACGTCTTCATCAGCATGCTGCCAGCCGGCAGGCATGTCGCTGGGCTGTATTTGGAAGGGGGCTTGCTGGCGCGGCTGCCCTCCGGGGCGCTCGCCATAGACTGCAGCACCATAGATCCGGCGACCGCCCAGCGAGTGGCCGCGGAGGCCGTGCGGCGGGACGTGGCCATGCTCGATGCGCCTGTGTCCGGAGGGACCGCCGGCGCCCGGAACGGCGCCCTCACCTTCATCGTCGGTGGCGATGCGCCGGCACTGGAGCGAGCTCGCCCGCTGTTTGAAATCATGGGCGCCAACATCTTCCACGCCGGCGGCAATGGCGCCGGGCAGATCGCCAAGATCTGCAACAACATGCTGTTGGCCGTGCAGATGGCGGGCACCGCCGAAGCTCTGGCCTTAGGCGCGGCCAATGGTCTGGATCCGTCGGTGCTGTCCGAGATCATCAAGCAGTCATCCGGCGGCAATTGGGCGCTGAATGTCTACAACCCCTACCCGGGCGTGATGGACAGCGCCCCCGCCAGCCGCGGCTACCAAGGTGGCTTCCTAGTGGATCTGATGGCTAAGGATCTGGGGTTGGCGATGGAGACCGCCGCCCAGTCCGCCAGCGCGGTGCCCCTAGGCAGCTTGGCGCAAAGCCTGTACCGGCTGCACGTGCAGCAGCATGGCGCCGGCGGTCTGGATTTCTCCAGCATCCAGTGGCTGTACAGCCCCGCCTTGGCCCAAGGTTAGGCGTTCTCAGCCCGGCGCCCGGTGCGTTGACACGCAGGGAAGTGCGTACTGCCCTGCAAGAGTGCGCTGTGGAGCCTTACCCACTGCGCAGCGCAGGGCAAAAGGCAACGGAAGCGCCTTCGAGCGCCCTTGGCGTTCCTGGCTGCACATCCGTCTGCGCTTTGGCGCGATATGGGGCTGGCCGGGACAGCACACTAGGCCGGCTGCAGTCTTGTTTCGCCTTGTTGGGCGAAAAAGGGCGCTGGCGCGTTCTTTTGGATGACGGCCAAGGCGCGTCCGGTGGTTTCCGGCGCAGCCCTGGCGGCCATCACAACTGCGCCGGCGACTTTGCCGTTGGCGTCGGTCAGTTCGCAAGCCTCCGACGGGGGTTCTCCATGCCAATTCATGGGCGTTAGGCGTCGTTTCACGGCGCCGCGGTGCTGGGCGCGGGCCACCACTTCCTGGCCTAGGTAACAGCCTTTGCTGAAACTGATCGCGCCGAGTTCATCCAGGGCCAGCATTTGCGGCAGAAACATGCCGCTGCTGTGGGCGTTCAGCCAGACTTCACGGCGCTCAATGGCGGCTGCCCACCATTCCGCCGCCTGCAGTTCGGGCGCTTCGCGCAGCAAGCGGTCCTGCTCCCCGCCTTCCTGCCCGGCCGCCAGCGGCACAAGCTGCCGTTCAGCGTCTAGGTTCAAAGCCGGCGGCCCAAGCCCCAAGCCGATGGCGCCAAACAGGCTGTAGCCGCCGGTTGCATCCGTCGCCCTGGTTTTGGAGAACGCCAGATAGGGGCGCATAAAGTCCAGCGTGGCTTGGCAGAGCGTTCGGTGCAGGAGCAGCAACACAGGGGCCGACTGCGCAAGGGCCGCATCCTGTTCGCTGGCGGCCCTTGGCGGCGTCTGCCAGACGTATCCGGTCAACAGTGTGCGCCCTTTTAGGTTGCATAGGGCGGTGAAGGTTGGCTCAGCCCCCAAGGCATCCATGTCATTGGTGAGGTAGCCCTGTAGGAAGGTGCCGGCGTCCGGCCCAGCAAAAGCCAGCAGCCCAAGTTCCGGCAGGCGCAGAGCCCCGGAAACTGGCCTCACCGTCGCCCCCGCTGCAGGCCGGACGCACAAGCGCCGGCGCTGCGCCGGCTTCTTCGCGCAAAGTGTTCCCGGCGCGGCCCCGTTGCTGTCGGCTGGCGGCATAGGCTGAGACGCGCAGTGGAAAATGTCTGCAGTGAAGTGCGTGTTTTTGGCATTGCCGAACCACTGTGATCTGTAGCAGGATTGTTGCCTGCTTTGCCCAGTCTGTCGAGTTTGCTGGTGCCTGAAACCTCCGACCAGATGCAATGGGGCCTGCTGCGCTGGCGCAGCCGCCGCGGCATGGCGGAGGTGGAACTGCAGTTGCTGCCGTTCTTCGAGCAGTGCTTCCTGCGGCTGCCGCGCAAGGATCAGGAGGCCTACGCCCGCTTGTTGGAGGCGGATGACTGGCAGATCAACGACTGGCTGCGGGGAGGCTGCGCACCTGAGGATCCATCCTTGTCCGGCATTGTCAGGCGCATAAGGCGATTTGCTGGGGTTGCCTCATGACCGTCGCCCCTGCGCGGCTGCGTTGGTTGGCTTGGCTGGCGCTTTTGGCGGTGGCCATGCTGGGTGGCTGGCTGTGGTTCGGCAACGCGGGCGCTGCCTTGATGGGCTTGTGGCTGCAGCTAGATCGCCCCGCCAGGGAGATTCACCTGGACTTTCCCCGACCGGTGCGCTGGGTGCGGCTGTCGCGTTACGCCCTCACCTGCGGCGGCGGGCCCGGCCTGTTGCGCCGCCGCGTCCTGCGCGTGTATCGGGATGAAGTTAGCCCGGAAACCTTCGCCCGGCTGCGGCGCCAACTAAAGAAAGCCTGCCGCGGGGCGTCCGACTAGGGCCTGTTAGCACTATCTGGGTTAGCCCTGTTGCGTCCCAGGCCGCGC
>CAYGBY010000176.1:0-8251 GCA_964348115.1 uncultured Pseudomonadales bacterium | reverse complement strand
TACAAATTTCCGCTCTGGAAGCCGCGGAAGCCTTGTCAAATCAACCGCTTGGCCATACGATCAATGGGGAATCAGGGGGAACTTCCGGCTAGCGGAAAGGGTGTTGCCCGCCTGCCTAACTGGGCCTTGCACGAGTACCGGGAACGGGATTATGTATCTGTCACCTCGTTGAGCGAGGACGGTATCTGGCCGACGCTCTATACAGCGGTGCGCACCAATCAGATGGATGCGCCCTTTATGGTCGGCTTCATCGAAACCACCAGGAATGCTTGCTTCGCCAATCTGGTCGGCATCGTGACCGCCGAGCCTGATTGATTTGGGCATTACGTACTTGACTTGACGGCGGCGTACCGCCGCCGCTATCACCAAGCCGGTCTAGGCGCCTCTCTTGGCTGGTGTGGATGGTGACGGATTCGGCGTTTTCGACGGTGGGGGTGGCGGCGGCTTTACGCCGGGTGGTCTCGCGGGCTTCGTGTTCTCTCCTAAATACTCGCTAGGCATAGCTTCCCTTCAATTCTTCGGCAGCGTCGGCAGACGCCTGTTTGTTGACTTTCGCGTTGTCCGTGAGCTTGGCGTAGCCGGACGCGTACGTTGTGCTCGCGAGTCGCTTCTTGAGGTCGTGCATGGCGCTACGCGCTTGCGTTTCGTCAATCGTGGTCTCGGACAGGACGGCTACCTTCGCGAACAAGTTGGCCCATTCGTTCACCAATTCATCGCATTGGAGAGCTATCGAATGTGCCACGGCGGACTTCGCAGCGTAGTCTGCAAAGAGAATCCACAGCGACAGGATAGCGACCGCCAACCCCATGATTGCTTGCACCAGACCCGGCAACTTGTCCCACAGCGCCGTCAAGGCGCTCGTGCCGAAAAGCACGAGGAGCCCCATGGTGTATTTGTTCTTCTTCTGGTACTTCTGATGCATGCTCTGGTAGTAGCGCACCATTCGCTTGGCGTCCCACAGCCCGTGGTAGATTTCCGTCCTTGTCCTTTCCGAAACCGTCATAGCGTCCTACTACCTGTATCTAGCCTCTAGGTGCCAGCAGTGCCTTGGCGAGTTTTCCGGTCTTGGCGTGCAGGTTGGGCGGAATCCGCCGTTCGGCGTTCTCGCGTCTTGCCTCCCGCTCCGCCTTCGTCCTTGGCTGCGGTCTCAGCATCTTCGCCAGTTCGTCCACTGTCCTCGCGTCCGCCTTGGTCTAGGTTAGGGACAAGCCTAGACCAACGCGATATGGGGTTCAAGGGGTTGTACCGGCTCAGCTAGGGCGATCCTGTAGCTGCATAGGTCGGAGAGTGCCGGACGGCGCGGGCGATTCGCCGGACAATCCGGAGGTCGGAACGTGCGTCGAAGGCATCCCGGAACCGTCCCGGGATGCCGGGGCGGGGTCGACCGGGTCGATTTGGGGGCGCATTTCCACAGCGGCTGGCGATTTCGAAGAGCTTCTCAGTGAAAGCCGCAGCGCCGAAGATCGCCACCATAGGCGACATGGTATCCGTAGGAGAGCAAGTAGGTCGCTAGGCCGGTCATAGCCCGATGGAGATGGCGCTCGCCCATGCCTAGGAGCGGGAGATCCGGGCTGTCGGACACCGAGATCATGATCATGCGGGCTGTGGGGCGGCTGCTGCGGCAATCATGGCTGCGTTTGTCACTCGCGTGGATGTTTTGTGACAAGTGGGTGGTGAAGTTTTTTGCTTTACACCCGCAGCCGGGGCGAGAGGCCCTTACCCCTTCGCATGCACCACCATGTCCAGTTGGTTGAAGTCTTCGAGGCCGAAGATCTGGGCCATGGCCTGCAGGCCGGACGCTTGATCTCCAGGGGTCCAGCCGCCGGCGGTCAGGCCGCCGTCCACTACTAGGGCGTGGCCGTTTATAAAAGATGCTTCGTCGCTGGCCAGAAAGCAGGCGGCGTTGGCGATGTCCTCCGGTTCGCCGGTGCGCGGGATGGGCTGCATTTGCTGCAGGACGGGGCGCACCATGGCGACGTAGTCCTCGTTGCCGCCGCCTTGGGCCAACTGGCCGGCGAAGATGGGGGTGGCGATGCCGCCCGGGCAGATGGCGTTGACGCGGATGCTGGCGGGGCCAAGCTGTAGGGCCACGGAGCGGGTAAGGTTGACCACCCCGGCCTTCACGGCGCTATAGACATGCGGGCCATAGCCGCCCATCAGGCCGGCAACGCTGGCGGTGGAGATGATGGCGCCGCCGCCAGCGGCTTTGAGGTGCGGCGTGGCGTGCTTGATGCCCATGATTACCCCGGTGAGCATGGCGCCCACGGTGCGCTGGTAGGGCTCGCCCATATCGGTGGCCTCGATGTCGCCGGTGACGCCGGCGAAGCCGGCGTTGTTGAATAGGCAATCCAGGCGCCCGAAGGAGCGCTGCGCGCACACCATCATCCCGGCCACATCCGCCTCGCGGCAGACATCCGTAAGAATGAAGACGGCGTTGCCGTCCAGCTCCTCCGCAATTTGCCGGCCTTTGTCCTCCTGCAGGTCGGCGATGACCACCTTGGCGCCCTCAGCCACGAACTTGCGCACCGTGGCGGCGCCCATGCCGCTGGCCCCGCCGGTGATGATGGCCACCTTGCCGTCTAGCCGCTTGCCCATTCTATTGCTCCTTTCGTTGTTGGCTTCACAGAGGTGTCATTTTAGCCGCCAGTGGCGAACTTGGGTGAAGCGCAGGAAGCTGTGGGTCACCACTAAGCCTTCGCTTTTGCCGCCTCTTTTGGGTAACTTGGCGCAATGGGAAAAACAACACCGCCTCTCGGCGCCTGGGTAAAGTTCAATTTCGGCTTTGGCCAGATAGCCGAGGGCATCAAGACCTGCAGTTTCGGCACTTTTTTGCTGTTCTACTACAACCAAGTGCTGGGATTGTCCGCGGATTTGGCGGGGCTCGCCATCTCCTTGGCGCTGCTCTTCGATGCGGTTACGGACCCTGTCGCCGGCAGCGTGTCAGACCGCTGGCAAGGGCCGCGCGGACGCCGCCACCCGTTCATGTACGCTTCCGCCATCCCCTTGGGCATCAGCTTCGTGTTGTTGTTCGACCCTTGGGTGAGCTTGGAGGCTGTGGGCCACCCGGGGTTGTTTGCGTGGATGCTGATGGCCACCGTCCTCACCCGGGGCTCCATGACGCTCTACCATGTGCCCCACATGGCCTTGGGCGCGGAGTTGTCGGACGATTACGACGAGCGCACCGTGCTGGTGGCCATCCGCCATTTCTTTGGCGCACTGGGCTTCATTCTGGTCTATGGGCTGGGGTTCGGGCTGTTCTTCGCGCCCTCCCAGGCATTTCCCAACGGGCAGACCAACCCCGATGCCTATCCCCCCTATGCCTTGACCCTAGGGGTGCTTATGGTGACCAGCATTTTTGTCACCGCCTTCGGCACCCGCAGCCGCATTCCCCATCTGCCCCGGGCGCGGGAGGTGGAGGCGCGGGTGCGGGTTGGGGATGTAGTGCTGGAGGCTTGGCAGGCCATGCGCAACCCATCGTTCAGGTGGATGATGTTCGGCTTCATTCTGATCATCGTCGCCTTTGGCGTGGCGGCGGCGACCGGGTTGTACATGTTCACTTTCTTCTGGCAACTGGACCGCTTTCAGATACTCATCGTGCTGCTCGCCGGACCGGTGGGCAGCATGCTCGGCTACGCCGTAGCGGGCCGGTTCTTCGCTTGGCTGGACAAGCGGGACGCGATGATCGCCGGGGGCTTCTTGTGGATGTTCGCCCATGCCCTGCCCGTGCTGCTGTTTCTGGCCGGCTGGACGCCGCGGCTTGGCTCCTGGGACTTGGCGATCTTCCTAACGCTAATCGTGATATTCGCCGGCGTCTCCATCGCGCAGCTCATCACGGGCGTCGGCACCGCCATGGCGGACATTGCGGATGAGAACGAGCTGCTCACGGGCCGCCGGCAGGAAGGGGTGTTCTTCGGCGCCTCGGCGTTCGCCACCAAGTGCTCCGCCGCCTTGGGGTCCTTCCTCGCCGGGTTGGTGCTGGTGTGGATCGATTGGCCGGTGGGCGTGGATGTCCGCGGCCCAACTGATATCGCCGAGGATGTGCGGCTGCAGCTGGCCATCTGGTCCGGTCCTCTGGCGGCCTTGCTGGCGCTGCCCGGTTTGCTCTGCCTGCGGGGCTACAGGCTGAACCGGCGCAAGCTCCAGGCCATTCAGGCGGACCTGCGCACTTCCAATTGAGCCTTACGGCCGCTCCGCCGATGGCGGCGTGACCGCTGCAAGTCTCCTTGTCCTGGGGCGCAACCCGACGGGCCGGGTCCGTTTTCCCCCGGACCGCGTTGTCGCCCGCTCATGTGGCGCCGGCCACCCCGCGCTCCCTCCGCCTTGCCCGGAGAAAAAACGGCTTCCGGCAGGGCTAACCTAGATAGTGTTAGCAGGCCTTAGCGTGCTGTCCCGCAAGTAAGTGGGCTTTAGTCGCTAGGCCGTTTTGGCTCCCGGCAAGGCGTGACGACGCCTTGTGGCAGGCCCCATACAAGGAGGAGCAACGCGGCCGGGGCCAAAATGGCCACGAATGATCACACTTACCTGCGGGACAGCGCACTAGTTCGCCCGCCGCAACAGCAGGCGCAGGGCGGCGGGCAAGCGCTTGTTCAGCAGGGCGGCCAGCGCCTCGACGCGCTGCGAACTGAATGCGCCGCTGCTGTGCAGCGCCAAAGCGCGCAACGGCATGTCTTGAAGCATCTGCAAAAACATTCTGCGGGTGGGGGCGTCCATCTTGTCCAGCTTCAGGCGCTCGACGAAGGCTCGTGCGATGCGCTTGCTGACTTTGCGTCCCAGCCAAGTCTCGGAGATCTCCTGCAAAGTGGAGTTCGGATGGAAAGGCCGCGACGGATCCGGCGCCGGAATGGGACGCCCCAGGGTTTGTGCGAAGGCGGCGTCGCTGGTGCTTAGGAGCGTCCGGGGGGCTGTGTCCGGGGACTTGACGGCCGAGGCGGCCGCTGGTTCGGCATCCGCAGTGGCGGTGGGCTCCGCCCTTGCGCCCGCAACGGAAACTGCGGCCTTGAGGCGGATGTCCCGGCAGGATGCTCCGACGCGGATTTCGTACTCGCCGGGCTGCACCTGCCAGTCACCGGCCTGTGCGCTGTAGTGGGCGAAGGCGGCCGCGTCCAAGGTGAAGTTGATCTGCCGCACTTGCCTAGGCTCCAGGGCGACTTTGGCGAAGGCGCACAGTTCCAGTGCCGGGCGGCGCACTCCGCCGGCAGGGGGGCGAACATAGACCTGCACCACTTCTGCGCCGGCGCGATGGCCAATGTTGGCCAGGATCAGGCTCAGATGGTGGACATTGAGCCGCTCGGGGTCGCCATGCACCTTCAGGCTGCGGTAGTCGAACTCGGTGTAGCTGAGGCCGTGTCCGAAGGGGAACAGCACGGGCGCTTGGGCGGTTTCGTAGTGCCTGTAGCCGACGCCAAGACCCTCCCGGTACTGGACCTGCCGCCCAGTTCCGGGAAACCAGGGGTCTGAGGGCACGTCCTTTTGGCTTAGGGGGAAGCTCTCCGCCAACTTGCCGCTGGGGTTGGCCAAGCCGAACAGCAGGTCGGCCACTGCGCCGCCGCCGCCCTGGCCGGCAAGGTAGCCTTCCAGAATGGCCTTGGGCGCGGCCACCCAGGGCATCTCCACAGGCGCGCCGTTGGCCAGCACCACAGCGACGTTGGGGTTGGCGGCGCATACGGCCTCGATAAGGCGGTCGTGTTGCTCCGGCAGGCGCATGTGGGCGCGGTCGAAGCCCTCGGACTCATAGGCCTCCGGCAGCCCGGCGAACAGCACTGCCGCCTGCGCATCACGGGCGGTGGCCACGGCCTCATCGATCAAGGCTTGGTCGGGTTGGCTTTGCGCCGCGTCGTAGCCCGGTGCGTAGCGCAAACGGGATGATTGACCCAGCAAGCCGGCGATGGCGTCAAAGGCGCAGTCAACCTGTGTGGGGTTGACGCGGGAACTGCCGGCGCCCTGGTAACGGGGTTGCTTGGCGAAGGCGCCGATGATGGCGATGGTCTTTTCCGTGGACAAAGGCAGCAGATCGTCCGTGTTTTTCAACAGCACCGCAGCTTCGCTTGCCGCCCGTTGCGCAAGGGCGTGATGGGCGGCCTTGTCCGGCGCCGCCCCCTTGGGTTGCGCGGCGCTGCCCAACACTAGGCTGGCCACCCGAACGGCGGCCTGGTCCAACGCTGCTTCCGGCAGCGCGCCGGCCTTTACCGCGGAGGCGATGCGATGGTCGTTGACGCCGCCGCTGCCCGGCATCTCCAAGTCCAGCCCGGCCTGCAGGCCGAGAACGCGGTCGTTTACGGCGCCCCAGTCGGACATCACCAATCCGTCAAAATCCCACTCCTGGCGCAGTATCTGCGTCAGCAGCCGTTCATGCTCGCTGCAGTAGGCGCCGGCCAGGCGGTTGTAGGCGCACATCAGCGTCCAGGGCTTGGCTTTCTTCACGGCGATCTCAAAACCGCGCAGGTAGATTTCCCTTAGGGAGCGTTCATCCACCACCACGTCCACGGTCATGCGCCGCTGCTCTTGGTTGTTGACGGCGAAATGCTTCAGGCAGGCGCCCGCCCCCTGGGATTGGATGCCCGCGACCAAGGCGGCCGCCAATTCCCCGCTGAGCAGGGGATCTTCGGAGAAATACTCGAAATTGCGCCCGCACAATGGATGACGCTTGATGTTGAGGCCGGGGCCGAGCAGCACCGCCACGCCTTGCGCTGCGCACTCCCGGCCCAAAGCCTCGCCCACTTGGCGCAGCAAGGCGGTGTTCCAGGTGCTTGCCAGGGCGCTGGCCGTGGGGAAGCAGGTGGCTGGCGCACTGGCGTTCAGGCCGACATGATCCTGGCTGGCGGCTTGCTTGCGCAATCCGTGGGGACCGTCCGTGACCATCACGGATGGCAGCCCCAGACGCTCCACGCCCTTGAGCCGCCAAAACCCCTGCCCGGAGCAAAGCCCAGCCTTCTCCTCCAAGGTCATCTGCGCCACTAGGGCAACCGCCTGCTCCTTGTAACTCATCTGGCCATCCTTGCGCCCTCGTGTTGCGTTTCCCGGCTTCCCGCTACGCCGCGCTTACCCAGGACTTTCCCACGCTGAGTGGAGCCAAGTGATTGTTTGCTTTGAGGAACGTGTTCTGGTGACTTGGGCATGTTGCCCCAAGGCCCTTTCCGTCACGCAGACCCGTTGGCTGGAATTCTCTTGGAAGCGCCTGCCGGCCCGTGCATTCGCCTGATGCTGGCTGTGGTGCACGGCGACAGCGCCCTGGACTTGGAAGCGCCTGCCTGCCGGTGCGTTTCCCTGGTGGGCGAGGCGGCGGCAAGGGGTTCACCATTCCAGCAGCACTTTGCCGAAGGTCTCATTGCTGGCCACCAGGGCGTGGGCCTTGTGCGCCTCGGCCATGGGAAAACTGGCCTCTATGACGGGCTGGATGGCGCCGGTGGCGAGCTTCGGCCAAACATCGGCCTTAAGCCCGTCCATCACGGCGGACTTTGCGGCGATGCTGTGGGCGCGCAGGGTGGAGCCGATGAGGCGCAGGCGCTTCATCAGCACCAGCCCCAGGGATATGTCCGCCCTTGCGCCGCCCAGCAGGCCGATGAGCACCAAGCGCCCGTCCGTGGCCAGGCTGGCGAGGTTGTCCTTGAGGTAGGCGGCGCCCACCGGATCCAGAATGAGGTCGAAGCCTTGGCCGCCGGTCCATTCCGCCGCCTGATCGGCGAAGTTGCGCTTATGGCGATTGACGCCCCCGACGGCGCCCAAGGCCAGGCAGCGCCTGAGCTTGTCATCGCCGCCCAAGGTGACGAACGCGGGATTGCCGCTTTCCCGACAGAGCTGCAGGGCGGCGGTGCCGACACCGCTGGCGCCGGCGTGCAGCAGCACCCGCTCTCCCGGGGCCAGGCCGGCTTCCTGGTAGAGGTTCAGGTAGGCGGTGGCGAACACCTCCGGAATGGCCGCTGCCTGCGCCAAGGACAGGCCTTCGGGAATCTTCAGCACCTGCCCGGCTGGGACGGCCACCACCTCCGCGTAGCCGCCGCCCGCCAGCAAGGCGCAGACCTTATCGCCAGGCGCCACGCGGGTGACCCCTTCGCCAACCTCCCGGACCTCTCCGGAGCACTCCAGCCCCAGAACTTGGCTTGCTCCCGGCGGCGGTGGGTAGGCCCCGGCCACCTGCGCCAGATCGGCCCGATTCACGGCGCTTGCCGCCACCGCGATCTTCCCTTCACCCACACCCGTCGCCGGCCCCGGCGCCGGCCCCCCGCGCAGGTGGCCCCCTGCGGTCAAGAGTTGG
>CAYGBY010000175.1:0-8359 GCA_964348115.1 uncultured Pseudomonadales bacterium | reverse complement strand
GCGGATGTTTCGTACGCTAAATCAACAGGTTGGGATCGTCTTTAAGATGGCCCTGTCAAGTCGGTACATGGGGTTGCGGTGCTCACGGTTCGTCGTCATTATGGGCGGAGAGAGCGCGTAGTATCCTGGATCTGGCAGGGGCATCGTGGTGCTCCCGATGTCGACAGGTGCGCACTCGTGTGAGCGGGGGCCGCGGTAAAGATGCTTGCCCCCGGTAGGATTCGAACGCTCGACGGAGGAACGAATCCATGGTGTACGAAGCTCAACGTGCTCTTGAGTTGCTGAGGTCGGGCGTTCGGCAGCGCACCGCCGAGTTCCGCGAAGAACAGGAAGACGCTATCCGGCATATCGTGGAAGGCCGCGGCCGGCTCCTCGTCGTGCAGAGGACCGGGTGGGGCAAGAGCTTCGTGTACTTCATCGCGGCAAGGTATGGCCGCTGGCGCTGGCCTTGACGAGCCACGGCCGATGAGCATCAGGCTCTCCTCCAACACGCAGGCGATCCTGCTGTTGACCGCGCCGTTGATTGCCGGCCGGAGCAAGCCTTCCACCAACCCACTCGGCGTGGGCGAGTACCGCCGGCTCGCCCGCCGGCTTCGGGAGCTGGAGCGTCAGCCCGCCGATCTGCTGGATCCCGGGTGGCGGGAGATCTTGAAGAAGTGTCGGGTCGGCTTGGATCACGAACGACTGGAACGGCTGCTCGGCCGGGGCTTTCTCCTCAGTCAGGCGATGGAACGCTGGCAGGCACGTGCGATCTGGGTCAGGAGCCGGGCGGACGCCGGCTACCCTTGGCGCTTGAAGAAGGGGCTTGGAGAGGAGGCGCCCCCGGTGCTCTACGGCTGCGGCGACGCCGCGAGCTTGGATGCCGGCGGTCTGGCGGTCGTCGGCTCCCGCAACGTGGACGATACGCTGATCGGATACACCGAAAAGGTGGGGCGACTCGCCGCCGAGACGAGGCGCACCGTGGTATCGGGCGGCGCCCGAGGGATTGATCAGGCCGCGATGCACGGGGCACTGGACGCGGGCGGATACGTGGCGGGCGTCTTGGCCGACGGCCTTGAGAAAGCCGCGATGCTTCGGGCGTACCGCGAAGCGCTGATGGACGGGCGGCTGGTTCTGATCTGCCCATACGATCCTGCGGCTCGCTTCCTCGTCGGGCATGCGATGCAGCGCAACAAGCTGATCTACGCGCTGTCGGACGCGGCGCTGGTCGTCAGCTCGGACTACGAGAAGGGCGGCACTTGGGCCGGGGCGGTCGAGCAGCTCGACAAGCTGAAGCTCGTGCCCGTCTATGTCCGCGCCAATGGTGAGTCGGGGAAGGGTCTCGAGGGACTTCGTGAACGAGGGGCGATGCCATGGCCGGAGCCGAAGACCCCGGAGGCTTTCGAGAAGACTCTGGATGCGGCGCCAAGCGTGAAATGCGACGCCGCGGAGCAGCAAACGCTTTCGCTGGACGTCCGGGCCGAGCCGGCACCGTTGGAGGCAGATTTCGAGCGCCCGGAGCTGTAGCTTTCCTCCCAGAGAGGATGAAATTTGCCGTCGGGGTCCCTGGTGTATTGGCCGGTTCTGATTGTCTTGACCGGGTACTCCGGCAGTTCCACCGTTACGCTGCACGCCCCGTCTGCGAATGTGTGCCTACGGTCGGCGAAGCTGAAAACCAAGTTGTCGGAGCCATACCGCTTCCGTTTATCAGGAAGGTCGGTTTCGTCTTCTGGCGCCAAGCGCAGAAAAAATGTCGGCAGCATGCCTTCCTGGGTGGCATTGAAGGAGGTCCCGTCCGCTCGATTTGGCGTCGCAAACGAGCCGCCAGCAACAACACCGCTATAATCGCCAGCCTTAGCACTAGGCGCGAGGCAAGGTGAGGCGAGGAACTGCGGCGGAAAGACAAGTCGGGGAACAACGGCGGGGCAAGGCGGAGGGCCTGGGCAACCAACAGAGTTGGCCCAAGGCGGCCTATGGCTGGTACGTCACCTTCGTGTTGCTGCTGGCCTACACGTTTTCCTTTGTCGACCGGCAAGTGCTGAACCTGCTGGTGGAGCCCATCCGCACGGACCTCGGCATTTCGGACCTCCAGGTCAGCTTGCTGCAAGGGCTGGCCTTCGTATTCACCTATGTGGGCCTCAGCGTGCCCATTGGGCGCATGGTGGACCGGTTCAACCGGGTGGGCATTATGCTGGGCGGGGTGATTGTGTGGAGCGCCACCACCGTCGCTTGCGGTTTGTCCCGCACCTATGGGCAGCTTTTCAGCGCCAGGCTGGGCGTCGGCGCCGGCGAGGCCGCATTGACGCCAGCCGCCTGGTCGGTGCTGTCCGACTACTTTCCGCCGGAGCGTCTGGCCCGGCCCATCAGCGTCTACCTCATGGGGCCTTATCTGGGCGCCGGCATCGCCATGATCGCCGGCGCTGAAGTGCTGGATTGGACCCGGCAGGCCGGGCAACAGGTTCTGCCCATTGTGGGGGCGGTGGCGCCCTGGCAGTTCACGTTCATCGCCGTTGGACTGCCGGGCGCGCTGCTCGCCGCCTTGTTGATGACCGTGCGCGAGCCGGTGCGGAAAAACCGGGACCGTCCGGAGGCGCCGCCCTGGGCGGAGGTGGGGCGCTATCTGCGAAGGCACTGGCGCATCTATCTTTCCCTGCACATCGGCGTGCCCTGCATCGTGGTGATGCTCTATGGCCTGCAGGCTTGGGCGCCCACCATCATGGTGCGCGTCTATGACTGGGACCTGGCCCAAGCTGGGCGCATGTACGGTTTGGTGGCCTTGGTGGCCGGGTCCGTCGGGGTGCTCTCCGGCCCCTCCATCAGCCGCGCACTGCGGGCCTTGGGCTACGCCGGCCATCCCTTGCGCATCGCCGCCTTCGCCGCTTTGTGCGCCACCGCCAGCCTGCTGCCGCTGCCGTGGCAGACCGACCCCTACGCTGGCCTCGCCTGCATATTCCTAGCCAGCTTCTTCGTCACCATGCCCTTGGCCCTGATGACTTCCGCCCTGCAGTCGGTCACGCCCAACGACATGCGCGGCCTGGTGTCCGGCCTGTACGTGGTCACCACCAATGTCATCGGCCTGCTGCTTGGTCCAACCCTGGTGGCCAGCGCCACAGACTATATTTTCGCAGCGCCCGAAGCAGTGGCCAGTTCCTTGGCGGTGGTGTCCTTACTGGTCGGTCCGCTGGCGGCTTGGTTGCTGCTAGTCGGGCAGGCAGCGTACACGCAGCGCCTCCAAACGCTCGCAAACGCCTAACCCACCGATGCGCACCCAAGGAAGCTGGCGGACATCCAAATGCGCCTTGGATTCATCGACGCCAACCGAGTTGGGGCATCATTTTGGTGCGGGACAGCGGGCTAGGATTGCCGCCAATAAGGCGGGTTGTTCAACGGCCCTAGGGTCTGGCCTAGCTGGATCAGCACCCCGTGGGCGCTCTTGGGGGAGATGAACGCATCGAGGTTGTTCGGGTCATCAAAGTGCTTGTCCACCACGCGTACGCCCGCCTCCTCCAACGCTAGGGTTTTCTTTTGCAGATCAGGGGTTTGCAAAGTGATGTGGTGGATGCCCTCACCGCGCTTGCGCAAGTGCTGCGCCAGAAAGCCGTCGGGATCTATGGGCTCCAGCAGTTCGATGCAAAATTCGTGCAGGTCCAGAATGGCCACGCGAAAGCCGCCGCCATCGGCCTCGCCGATACGGCGCACCTTGGCGCCCAATGCGTCCCGGAAGAAAGGCAACGCCTTCTCGATGCTGTGCACGGCGATGCCGACGTGGTCGAAGCGGCCAATGGGTTCAGGGTTCATGGGCCAACTGCTGCTGGGTTGTTCATGGGGCCTCCGTTTCACTCGTCTCGGGCGCGGTTTCTGACCTTGGCTCCATGCGCATGGCGGCCATCAGGGTTTCTTGGGTTTGCGGCCCCATCAATTGCCGATGCAGCAGCCCATCCGGTGCGATGATCGCGGTCATGGGCAGCACGACCGGATCTGCATAATCCCAATGGGGTTTGGGGTCCGCCAGCAGCACCGGGAATTCGATGCCCATGCGCACGATTGCTTCGTTGAGCTGCGCCCCCTGCAAGCCATCATAGTTCACGCCCACCACGGAGGCGAACCAAGGCCGCTCCCGATGCAGGGTGTTGAGTTCCGGGATTTCATCGCGGCAGGGCGCACACCACTCCGCCCAATAGTTGATGACCAACCAGCGCCCGTTCCAGTCCTGGAAGGTGCCCGCGCTGCCGTCCGCAAACAGCAGCGGCGGCTGCGCGCCGCACCCGGCCAAGCCAGGCGCAATACAAAACAGCAAAAAAATCCACCTCATATTGTCTGGCGCCGCCGTGACCAATACCATTCCCCTGACTGCCTGCTGAGGAGCCCGCCGTGGCCGAAATAACCATCTATCATAATCCAAAGTGCTCGAAGTCCCGCCAAACCCTGGCGCTGCTGCAGGCGCGCGGCCTTGCGCCCAAGGTCATCCGCTACCTGGAGACACCCCCGGATGCGGCCACCCTGGCCAGCCTGTTGCGCCTGCTTGGCCTGCAGCCCAGGGAGTTGATGCGTAAGCGGGAGGCGCCATACAAGGAGCAGGGTCTGGCTGACGGCAGCCTGTCCAACGACGCCCTCATTCAGGCCATGGCCGACCACCCCATCCTGATCGAGCGGCCCATCGTGGTTGCCGGCGGGAAAGCCGCCATCGGCCGGCCCCCGGAAAATGTGCTGAAGATCTTATAGGGAACCTCTGAACAAGTCCCGAAAGCCCAGAGTAGCCTAAGTGGTGTGATGACAAGGCGCGGCGAAGCCCCGTGGCGGGTCCCGCACAATGAGCCACAACACCGTAATCGCCCTTCAGGCCCTCCCGAAGGGCGCCCCGCGGCGGGCGGACTGTGGAAGCGAAAAGGTACGCCAATCCTCCTTGAGCGAATACTTTGGAATGGTCCTGGATATGGGGTAAGCAAGTCTTGCTGCGTGTTTAGCCAAAGTAGCCTGAACGCGGCGTTGTTGGCGGGGGGATGCTTCAGGACGCGGCGGCGTCCGGGATGCGGGCCCGGATCTCGCCGATGATGGCCGGATCATCGATGGTGGAGGGGATAGCGACCTGTTCGCCGTCCAGCAGCTTGCGCAGGGTCTGGCGCAGGATCTTGCCGGAGCGCGTTTTGGGCAGGCGGGCCACCACAGCCAACTGCTTGAAGTTGGCGAACGGGCCGACGCTGGTGCGCACTAGGCGGATTAGCTCCGCCCGCAAGGCCGCCTCCTGGAGGTTGACGCCGTCCTTCAGCACCACTAGGCCGAAGGGCACCTGGCCCTTGTCCGCATCCTGAACGCCCACGACGGCGCATTCCGCCACCGCCGGGTGGTTGGCCACCACCTCCTCAAGCTGGCCAGTGGACAGGCGATGGCCGGCGACGTTGATCAGGTCGTCGATGCGGCCCATGACGTAAACGTAGCCGTCCGCATCGCGGTAGCCGCCGTCGCCCGTAAGGTAGAAGCCCGGATAGCGGGACCAGTAGGCGTCCATGAAGCGCTGATGGTCGCCCCAGATGGTGGTGAAGGCGCCGGGCGGCAGCGGATCCTTCACCACCAAGGCGCCTTCCTGACCTTCGGGCAATTCCTTGCCGTCCTGGTTGAAAACGCGCAGGTCGTAGCCGGGCGTCGGCACTGTGGGAGAGCCCGGACGGGTTTCCATCAATTCGACGCCGGCCAGATTGGCGCAGATGGACCAGCCAGTCTCCGTTTGCCACCAATGATCTATCACCGGCACGTCCAGATGCTTGCGCAGCCAATGGTAGGTGGGCGGGTCCAGCCGCTCCCCGGCCACGAACTGATGGCGCAGGGAGGAGATGTCGTAGCGCCGCTGCAGCAGGCAGTCCGGATCCTCCTTTTTGATGGCTCGGAAGGCGGTGGGCGCGGTGAAAAAGCAGTTGACCCTATGGTCCTGGATCACCCGCCAGAAAGCCCCGGCATCCGGCGTGCGCACCGGCTTGCCCTCGAACAGCACGGTGGTGCAGCCACGCATCAGGGGGCCATAGACAATGTAGGAGTGGCCCACCACCCAGCCCACATCCGAAGCGGCCCAGAACACATCTCCTGCGTCCACGCCGTAGATGGCCGGCATGGTCCAGTTCAGCGCCACCGCATGGCCGCCGTTATCCCGCACCACGCCCTTGGGCCGCCCGGTGGTGCCGGAGGTGTAAAGGATGTACAGGGGATCGGCAGCATCCACCGGCAGCCAATCAGCCGGCGCGCTGCCTGCCTCCCAGGCTGCCCAGTCCAGATCCCGTCCCTGACTGAGCGCCGCTTCGCATTGCGGGCGCTGCAGCACCACGCAGTGGGCCACTTGGTGCTGCGCCAGGCGGATGGCCTCATCCAACAACGGCTTGTAGGGAATGACATTGGTCACTTCGATGCCGCAAGAGGCGCTTAGGATCACCTTGGGGGCGGCGTCATCGATGCGGCTGGCCAACTCCGGCGCGGCGAAGCCGCCGAACACCACGGAATGCACGGCGCCGATGCGCGCGCACGCCAGCATGGCGATGACAGCCTCCGGCACCATGGGCATGTAGATGACCACCCTGTCGCCCTTCGCCACGCCCAAGGCCGCAAGCCCGCCGGCCACTAGCGCCGTCCGCGCCTGAAGTTCGGCGTAGGTGAAGCGGGCCACGGCGTCCGTTACCGGAGAGTCGTAGATCAGGGCGGTCTGCTCCCCACGCCCTGATTGCACATGGCGATCCAAGGCCAGCCAACAGGAGTTGGTCAGGCCGCCGCGAAACCAGCGCCAAGCGCCGTTGTCATCCTGCTCCAGAATGCTGGGCGGGAACGCCACCCAGGGAAGCTCCTCCGCCCGCTCACGCCAAAAACCTTCCGGATCCGCCAAAGACCGCCCATGCAAGGCTGCGTAGCTCATGGTCGCAAACCCACCCGCTGATTCAACCCGCACACCACCCAATGCGATGCGCCAAGGAAAACAGTTTAACGACCGACCCCCCAGCGTTAAACCACCTGTACCGCCAACAGCAGGGCGATCCTATGTTCACGCAGGTCGGAGGTGTTGGCCAACAGGAGTGGACGACGGGTGTCCGGCATGGGCGTGGGTGGTCCCGCTGGGCCGCCTGTGGGGCGCTGAAGGGGGGTCCTTCCGCTCAATTTGGCGCCGCACATGCGGTCTAGTGTGCTGTCCCGCAAGTTAAGTGTGACTATTCATGGCCATTTTAGCCCCCGGCCGCGTTGCTCCTCCTTATGTGGGGCCTGCCACAGGGCGTCGTCGCGCCTTGCCGTGGGGCAAAATGGCCCAGCGACTAATACCCACTTACTTGCGGGACAGCATACTAGGGGCAACTTCCGCAGTGGGAGCAAATTAGCTGTGGGTGGAAGGCTTCGTCAGGAAGGCGGCGGTTTGGAAAGATGAGGGAGACGGAAGTCCAACTCGACCTGACTACTGTGTTTTATTAAGGACGCCGGCGCCGTTGGTGACCAAGGAGTTGTTGACGTTGGCGGAGCCTTGGTTGAGCATGTTCTGCACCTCCAGGACGCCGTCGGACAGCAGGTCGCAGCGGCCGCGGCCCGTCTCCCAGCCGCCGTCCAGGGCTTCGCCGATCTCGTTGCTGTCGTAAACCTCAAGGCCCCCGGCGGCCACCACGCCCAGTTCGCCGAAGTGGCTTGCGCCGGACTGGTCCTTGCAGGCTGCGAACACGCTGCAGTCCGTGGCGCCGGGGCACGCAACCCTCAGGTAGGTTACGGCTGCGCCGCCCGCCTTGACAATGCCGTGGGCGTAGGCGGCGAGGCTGATGCCCTCATAATTGATTGTGGCCGTGGCCTGCTGCCCCTCCACCGGGCCGGAGGCGTTCAGCTCGTCGTCGTACCGCACCGTCACAGTGGTGTTGAAGGTTGTCGGCAGCAGGTCGTCGACGCCGCCGGGGACGTATGTGATGTCAAGACCCGATCCGGCGTCCGCTATGGCGACGCCGCCGCTGTAGCTGCCGCCGTCCTCGCTCCGCGTCAACTCCGCCTCGCCGAGCATCACCTTGTCGTCGGTTTGGAAGTCGCCGGACGCGGTGACGATCAGCATCCCTTGAAGGCCTGCGTCGCCAAGGCCGTCCAAGGCGACGACATCGCCGCCCTCCCCAAGAATCTGGGCACTATTGCCGGCAGACGCGGCGGTAAGGGCGCCGAGGTTCAGGCTCCCCGTCGGCATCATGTCGTTCGCCCCCGTCAAAACCTTGCGGTCCATCAAGCTGACCTGGCCGTCCGACCCGGCGCCCAAGGTAATTTCAAGCGCATCGGCAAGTTCATAGATCGGCTCGGGCGCGGCATCAACCCGTTCGAGCTCAGTTGGAGTCTCCACCTCGATAATCTCGTCCGGGAAGGTTATGCGCCCCGCGCTCGTCGTGATTTC
>CAYGBY010000174.1:0-8391 GCA_964348115.1 uncultured Pseudomonadales bacterium | reverse complement strand
GCCCTCATGCAGGCGACCAAGACCGACATCGAAGTCCTCAGGCAGGAAACCAAGGCCGGGCTTGCAGCGCTCAAATCCGATCTGTTGAAATGGATGTTCGCTGCGCTGATTGGGCAAGGCGGTCTGATCGTCGCCCTAATCAAGTTTCTGTAAGAACCCTCAATCAGGGGCCGCGAACGCCCCGGAGACCTTCGCCATCCTTGCGGGCATCGACTGGGAACGGCCGCCGCAACCCCGGACGAGATTCCATGTTCGAATCAAAAGAACATGTTCATCAAAACAAACAATCGCTTGGCCTCACTCAGCGATCGCCCGGGACTTCGCCGACAACTACGCCTTGGACGTCAACACCGCCTACGCCGCCGTGCAGGGCGCCAGCAAGCATGTCCGCTCCAGTTGGACGGCGTTCCCGCATGTGGAGAAAACCCTGTAAATGCTGCATCTAGTCGCCGGCGGGGAGGCGGCTTGGCGGGCGCGGCCCTTTGTCAGCCAATCCAACCGCTTTGTGGTGCCGCCCCTGATGTTCGCCGTCGACGCCCTGGAGTGTTTGCGGGTGGCGGTGCAGGCACCCCTCGCTTTCAGCAACGAATGCGCTTGTTTTGCGGGTCGTAAAGGGGTTGGACTGAGGCGCTGGCTGGAACGCGGACGCCGGCGACTTCGATGGCGAACGCGCCTGCCAGGCACTCCGGCCAGCTATGCGCTGCGCCAAGCCCTATGTAGCCGAGGCCCAAGGCGCCGCCCAGCGTGTGGCCATAGGCGCCGGAGCCCAAGTAGCCAGTGATTTCACCGTCGCGCCAGATGGGCTCGTTGCCGTACAGCAAGGGTTCCGGATCCTCCAGCTTGAACTGCACCAGGCGCTTCGCCACCCCCCGCTCCCGTTGCCGCAGCAAGGCCTCACGGCCGATAAAGCCGCCCGCCTTGTCGAACTTCACCGCGAAGCCCAAGCCAGCCTCCAACGGCGTGTCCTCATCGCTGATGTCACGCCCCCAGTGGCGGTAGCCTTTCTCCATACGCAGGCTGTCCAAGGCATGGAAGCCCGCATGGACCAGCCCCTGCGCCTTTCCAGCGGCCAGAATCTCCTCATAAACCCCGGCGACGAACTCCGTGGGTATGTACAGCTCCCAGCCCAACTCCCCCACATAGGTGATGCGCGAGGCCCGCACCTGGGCATAGCCCAGCTCGATTTCCCGGCTGGCGGCGAAGGGAAAAGCCTCATGGGACAGATCCGCCGGGGTCAGCGGCTGCAGCAACGCCCTAGCCTGGGGGCCCATCAAGGAGATCACGCCAAAGGCGGACGTCAGGTTGGTCAGCACAGCGCGTGCGTCCGCTGGAATGCGCCCTTGCAGCCAGTGGAAATCCCGCACCTCCGTAGCCGCCCCGGTGACGATGAGAAAGCAGTGCTCAGCAAGGCGCGTGACGGTCAGGTCCGCCTCGATGCCGCCGCGCTCATTCAGCCACTGGGTATAGACAATGCGCCCCGCAGGCACATCCACTTCATTGGCGCACACCAAGCTGAGCACCGGCAACGCATCAGGCCCCTCAAGACGAAATTTCGCGAATGAGGATTGGTCGAACAGCCCGACGCCGCCCCGCACCGCCCGATGCTCCGCGGCGGAATGCGCAAACCAGTTCTGCCGCCAATAGCTGTACTCATATTCGGGCGCGACGCCCGCAGGGGCAAACCAGTTGGGCCGCTCCCAGCCGGCCAGTTCGCCGTAGCAGGCGCCGGCGGCCTTCAGCTCCCCATGTAGCGGAGAACGGCGCACGCCGCGCCCGGTCCGGTACTGCCGGTGGGGATAGTGGCGCGCGTACAGCAGCCCCAGGCTTTCCGACACCCGCTGGCCAAGGTAGCGGCGGTTGCCCTGGAAAGGCAAGTTGCGGCGCACATCCACTTCCCAAAGATCCATGGGCGGGTGGCCATCGCAGATCCATTGCGCCATCACTTTGCCCACGCCCCCGGCGGATTGCAGACCGATGGAGTTCAGCCCCGCCGCCACGAAGCAGTTATTCAGTTCCGGCGCAGGGCCTAGGTGGTAGCGAACGTCCGGCGTGAAGCTCTCCGGCCCGCAGAAGAATCTCCGCAAGCCGGCGGAGCGGAGCGCCGGCATTCGCGCCATGGCGCTTTCCAGAATGGGCTGGAAATGATCAAAACTGCCCGGCAGCTCGGTAAAGCAGAAGTCCTCCGGGATGCCGTCCTGGCCCCAAGGCCGGGCGTTGGGCTCAAATGCCCCCACCAGCAACTTGCCGGCGTCGTACTTGTAGTAGGCGCAGGCGTCATAATCGCGGATGACCGGCAACCCAGGGTCAAGCCCGGCTACGGACTCAAACAGGGCGTAGTAGTGCTCGCAGGCCTGCAAGGGCACATTGACGCCGATGGATGCGGCCAGTTCCCGGGTCCAGATGCCCGTGCACAGCACCACGCAGTCCGCCGCCACATCACCCTGCTCCGTACGTACGCCAAGCACCCGCCCGGCGCCAGTGCGGATGGCCACAACCGGCGTGTTCTCAAGGATCCGCACCCCCCCGGCCTTCGCGCCCTTGGCCAAGGCTTGGGTGATGTCCACGGCGTTGCCACAACCGTCCGACGGGATATGGATGCCGCCCAGCACGTCATCGGTGTTGAGCAACGGCAACCGCTCGGCTATCGCCTGCTTGCCCAACAGCTCCACCCGCAGGCCGAACACCTTGGCCATGGAGGCGCTGCGCCTCAGTTCCTCCAGCCGCTCCCTGTGGGTGGCGATGGAGTAGGAGCCGCAGCGCCGATAGCCGGTGGCCTGACCAGTCTCCGCCTCCAGCCCTTGATAGAGTTCGCTGGTGTAGCGGGCGAGCTTGGTCATGTTGACGGATGTGCGCAACTGGCCGATGAGGCCGGCTGCGTGCCAAGTGGTGCCGCTGGTGAGCTGCTTGCGCTCCAGCAACAGCACATCGGAGCGCCCGGCCTTGGCCAAGTGGTAGGCGATGGCGCAGCCAATGACGCCGCCGCCGATGATCACCACTTCCGCCTTGGTTGGAAGCTGAACGGAACTCACGGGCGGCTAGGCCTTGAGCCTTTCGTTTGCCGGGTCATGCGCCGGTTCGGCAAGAATGCGCAGCGGACGCCGCGCTGGCGGGCAGCGGGCGACTCCTCCCCGGGCAAGGGCGTGAAATAGGTCCTGCTGTAGTCTTGGCGGCCGCACGCCTTCCTCCGCAAGATGGTAGAGCAGCCCCACGCCCATGATGCCGCCGCCGACAATGACAATGCGGGCCTGTTGCTCCACGGCGCTCTCCAGAGTAGTCGCACGAGGCAGAATAGTTGCGCTAGCGCACCCTGTCACGCCCTATTTCACGCTCCCCAAGATAGATGGCGACCCCGCCTGCGGACGTAGGGTGCCCCGGATGATCTGTCACGCCCTACCTTGCCTTGCGCTCCCCCAAGATGGATTCTGCGGCGCCGTCCCTGGAAAAGGCCGCGGCGGCCCCGGACATCCCTACCTTGCGCTCCTCCAAGGCGGACTCTGTGGCTGCCGGTGATGATTGTGGGGCGCAGCAACTGTCACGCCCTATTTTGCGCTGCCCCAAGACGGACGATGGCGGCGACGATGCGGTCCACTGCAGGAGGGGCTTGAAAGCCCGCCAAACGGCGGCGCCAGTCCTGCGCTTGGGCCAACTGCGCCTGGATGGCCGCGATCAGCGCCTCGTCGTTCAATGCCTGTTCCGGGATCACCCGGCTGTAGCCGCTGCGCTCCGCGAAGGCGGCGTTCTCGATCTGGTCGCCCCGGCTGGCGGCAAGAGGCAAGGGGATGAGGATGTTGGGCTTGCCCAACGCGAGCAGTTCGAACAGTGCGTTGGCGCCCGCCCGCGACACCACCAGATCCGCCGCCGCCAGCAGATCGCCCCAGCCTTTGGAGACGTACTCAAGCTGACGGTAGCCAGGCAGTCGCATGGGAACCATCTTGCCCGGACCGCAGATGTGCACCAGCCAGCATAGCTCCACCAGGCGGGGGGCGGCGGCGCGCACGACGCGGTTCAAGGCCTGCGCCCCCAGGCTGCCGCCGGTGACCAGCACCAACGGCCGGTTGGCCGGCGCCCCCGCCAGCGCCCTGCCCCGCCGCGCCGAGCCAGCCAGCAGCTCCGGGCGCACAGGGGAGCCGCTATGGATAAGTTCGCCACGAAGCCTTGCCGGCCGCCGGATGGGGAAGCTGGTGCACAGAACGCTCAAAAAGGGAACGGCGAGCCGGTTGGACAAGCCCGGAGAGAAGTCCGACTCGTGCCCAACCGTCGGAATGCGCCGCAGCCAGCCAGCCAGCACCACCGGAAAACTGACGTAGCCGCCCTTGGAGAAGATCACGGTCGGCCGCAAGCGCCCCAACAGCCAATAACTCTGCCAGACGCCGCGCAGCACGGCGAAGGCGTCCGTCAAGTTGCGCCAGGAGAAGTAGCGCCGCAGCTTGCCGCTGGCAATGCCGAAGTACGGCACAGGTTCATCAGCCAGATAGCCCTGCTCCAGCCCGCCGGCGCCGCCGATAAAGGCCAACTCCGCACCCTGCTGGCGAAGCGCACGCATGATCGGGATGGTCGGCAGCACATGGCCGGCGCTGCCGCCGCCGGCGAAAACCACCCTGAGCGTCCGGTTCAAAAGTCCGGCGCCTGTTTGCGCAGGGCGCTAGGCTGCGCAGCGATCCGTCGTGGTCGAGATGGCCCGTTCAAAGT
The DNA here is from genome assembly GCA_964348115.1 of uncultured Pseudomonadales bacterium. Lineage (GTDB taxonomy): Bacteria > Pseudomonadota > Gammaproteobacteria > Pseudomonadales > Azotimanducaceae > Azophilus. Next base: position 3,702 of record CAYGBY010000174.1, on the reverse strand, counting down.
CCAGCGCCTATTTGCGCAAGGGCGCCGAAGCCTCGGAGCGCATGGCGCTAATCCGCCGTGCGCGGGGAATTGCGCCAAGCCTTCAGGCTCCAGGTGATCACATAGTCCAGGCCCGAGACAACGCCCAGCATGGCGACCAAGTAGAAGCACCAGGGATTGGCTAAGGCCAAGGCCACGCGGCTGAGGGCGCCGAAGCCGCACAGCCCGAAGAGCGCCAACAGCAGAACCGCCACCTGCACGCCGGTGTTGACCTTGCTGATCAGGGTCGGCGCAATGGAAACTTCGCCGAACAGCCAGCGATAGACGCCGGCGCCCAGCAGAATGACGCCATCCCGGGCCACTACGATGACCGCCAGCCACAGCGGCAGGTGACCCTGCACGGTCAGCACCACGAACAAGACCACCACCATCAGCTTGTCCGCCACCGGATCCAGCATGGCGCCAAATGTGCTGCGCCACTCGTAACGCCGGGCCAAGGCGCCATCCACAAGATCCGAAACGCCCGCCACCGCCATCAGCGCCAAGGCGCCGGGATAGTGGCCGCGCCACAGCAGCCAAGCGATGGGCGCCACCAGCAAAATGCGCAGCGCCGTGATGGCGTTGGGCAGTTGGGAAAGCACCGTGGCGGCCAACCTTCGCTAACGGGCCGTCCGGCGAACAACTGCGGCTGGCGGCTGCGTTTGCGCCGCCCAACCGTGTTGCCGCGCCCGCTGCGTAGCCAGCCTCAAAGTCCTGCGGCGCCTTGCTCCAGGATTGCCGTGGGATACGAGGATACGCACGACGTAAGGCGCCAGCCGCAAAGCGCCGTGGCGCCTTGCTCCAAGGCGTAGGCCGTGTGCGGGCGATGCTGATTCCGTAGCCAGACAGCACACTAGAGTTCCCGCCAAATCAATTGGTTGGGTGCTCCGCCCGCGACGGGCCGCGCCAGCCGCCCATCCGCTTGCAGCAGTTCCATGAGTTGCGCCACCTCCGCCCGGGTCTCCACGACTAAGCGCAATTGCTCCTGATGCAAAGCCGCCACCTGCGTCCGCGCCAAGAATTCCAAGCCTTCAAGGTAGCGCAGCAGGGCGCCATAGTGAAGCGGCGACGAGATGCCGCCAATGGTCAGCGGCACCTGCTGGTGCGCGCGCCAAGGTATGGCGTAACGGCCGGCCAGCCCGTCCGCAAGAAAGTCCGCCGCCTGCGCACCCGCGTCGGACAACGTCAGCGCGCTGGTGTCGGCGGTGAACTCAGCGCTGCGCAGCCAAGCCCGCAGGCGCCCGGAAAAGGAGGCGTCCGGCAATTGGCGCAGCCGCCCGATCAGCACCACGTCCGCCCCATAGCGCCTGGAGGCGGCCACCAGCGGCAGGGTGGCGCCGCCCCAGATGGCGCTTGGCTGCACTAGGGCGCGGTCCTGCAGGTCCAGCAACGGCAAGCGCGCGACAAAGCCGCGCTGGCGCGCCCGCTGCGCCAGCGCCGCGGCCAGTGGGTGGCCATCCTGGACGATCTCCCGCGCCCCGTCCCGCTCCACCACCAGCCAGGCGATGGCCTCGGGCCGATTGGCTGGCCAAATGGGCAGCTTGGCCGCATCGACGAGGTTCAGCACGGCCCCGGGCGTGAAGAAAAACCTAAGGCGTCCCTCGTCCACCACTAGGAAGCGGCTGTAGAACTGGTCCGGCTGGCTTAGCGCCTCCGCCAGCGCAGGCGCGGACGGCAGGCCCGAAAGGCCCGTGACCCGCACCAAGGCCATCTCCAGCCCCGCCCTTGCGGCTGCCCGACGGGCGGCGGCCGACTGGTCCGCAACCGCCACTTCCACTTCATAGAGCGAAGACGCGGCCAAACCCGGAGCGGCGGCGAAAGAGCCCGCCACAGTGGCCAGCACAAGCAGGAGTGGAAGCCGCAAGGACAACTTCAAGCCCATCGGCGAACGCCAAGCCAATCCAAAACGCAATTCTAACCCGCAACGCCAGCGCCCGGGGCGGCAATGGCGGACGCTCGCGGCTAGTGTGCTGTCCCGGAAATAACTGAACAAAGTCGCACGATTTTGGCGAGGATCGATTCGGCGGTGGCGATGTTCAAGGCGGCGAAAAATGTCGTGGCGCCATGGCGGACATGGCCGTGGGTCACCCCTTCGACGTGGCCGAGCCCCAAGACTGGACACGCTCACTATCATGTAAGCTATTTATGGGACGTAACACTATTGTACGACGGCTACAGGATAGCCATCACTTTGGAGATGGACTCCGCGGCGATGGCGGCCGCTGGTCGCGACTGCCGGCGTGGCCGCCGCGGCACCCGTCTGGCGAGGCACATAGTCCAAGGCGTTGACGTCTTTCACGCGCTCCCACGCCGCAAGCGCCGAGACGCCAGCCTGGCAGGGCCCGAGGACCGGGTATATCGGGCGTATTCCAGGAATAAAAACGCGGCCAAGCGGGGTGCATCGGCCTTGGGTGCACGACAATTTGTTGAGATCAGACGGCGCGAAATGAATTTGTCGCGCACCAGTCGGCGTTCGAATGCAGGTGGACCTTCGCTGCGGGCTGCTAAACTGCGCGGATGGGCGATGGGTTGACCTACCGCGCCGCCGGCGTGGACATCGAGGCGGGCAATGAGCTGATCAGGCGCATCGCCCCGGCCTGCCGGGCCACGCATCGCCCGGAAACCCTTGGCGGCCTAGGCGGTTTTGCCGCCCTGTCGGAGATTCCCGCCGGCTATCAGGCGCCGGTGCTGGTAAGCGGCACGGACGGCGTGGGCACCAAGCTGAAGCTCGCCATAGAGGGGGGCAGCCATGACGGCATCGGCCAGGACCTAGTGGCCATGTGCGCCAATGACGTCCTGACCTGCGGCGCGGAACCTTTCCTGTTCCTCGACTACTACGCCACCGGCCGGCTCGATGTGGCGGTGGCGGAGCGGGTGATCAAGGGCATCGCCGCCGGCTGCAAGCTGGCCGGATGCGCCTTGGCGGGGGGAGAGACCGCGGAGATGCCCGGCTTCTACCAAGACGGGGACTACGACTTGGCCGGCTTCTGCCTAGGCGTGGTGGAACGGCGGCGCATCATCGACGGCAGCCGCATCAAGGCGGCCAACAAGCTCATCGGCTTGGGCTCCAGCGGACCTCACGCCAACGGCTACTCCCTGATCCGGCGCATCCTGAAAGCCGCGACGCAGCCCCCACCGCCCGCCATCATGGCGGCGTTGCTGGCGCCCACCCGCATCTACGCCCGTCCTGTGCTGGATTTGCTGGACCAAACGGACGTGCTTGGCATGGCCCACATCACCGGCGGCGGCCTGCTGGAGAACGTGCCGCGCATGTGGCCGCAACAGGGCTTGGCCGCCGTGCTGCGCCGCACCGCCTGGCCACGCCCTGAAGTGTTCAATTGGCTGCAGAGCGCAGGCGACATAGATGAAACCGAAATGCTGCGCACCTTCAACTGCGGCATCGGCCTAGTGCTTTGCGTACGGACCGAAGACGCCGATGCCGCACTGAAACTTCTGCACGCCGCGGGCGAAGCCGCCTGGGTGATCGGCGAAATCGCACCGTCAGACACCCAGACAAGGGCCGGGGAACTTTTGCTCCGCTAGCCGGGGGCGCGAAGGCGTAAAGCAACCACGGCAAGCACGCCGGCAACACACCGATAAAAGCAGCGGCTGGCGCCTTGTCCGCCAATCTTAGCCCGGATATTGCATGAGTCGTAGTTGAATGACGGCGGAATGCCCCTGATA